>CAMLBO010000043.1 GCA_946478305.1 uncultured Enterobacterales bacterium | reverse complement strand
AACTCGCGACCCCGACCTTGGCAAGGTCGTGCTCTACCAACTGAGCTATTCCCGCTCTGCGCACTCAACGAAATTCTTCATCGGTACGGGGTGCGCATTATACGAGAAATCCTTTCCCTAGCAAGCCCCTGAAAGCAAAAAAACGTGTTTTTCGTTCAAGTGCCGATTAAAACAACAAACCGGTGATATAAGCAGCAGGACGGTGATGATTTCATATTCTTCATGCTGTCAGCGTACCTGCGGCCCGAAAGGTGACAGACATTTAGAGTTGGATGAAATGCTCACGGTAATACGCCAACTCAGCCACAGACTCACGAATATCATCCAGTGCCTGGTGGGTGTTCTGCTTTTTAAAACCGCTCAGTACTTCTGGTTTCCAGCGGCGCGCCAGCTCTTTTAACGTACTGACATCCAGATAGCGGTAGTGGAAATAAGCTTCCAGCTGCGGCATGTACTTGAACAGAAAACGGCGATCCTGACCGACGCTGTTACCGCAAATCGGTGATTTACCTTCGGGTACCCACTGTTGCAGGAATTCGATGGTTTTCAGCTGTGCCGCATTATCATCAAACGGACTGGCTTTCACCCGCTCCACCAAGCCGCTACCGGTATGCGTGCGTACGTTCCAGTCATCCATCAGCGCCAGTTGCGCATCTGACTGATGGACAGCCATCACCGGCCCCTCAGCCAAAATATTCAAATTGGCGTCAGTTACCAGAGTGGCTATTTCAATGATGCGGTCACGTTCAGGGTCAAGCCCGGTCATTTCCAGATCGATCCAGATTAAATTGCTTTCATTTCCTGCCATGATATTTCCTGCTAATGGTCTGTCATTGATACTGTTACATCAACAATCAGAAGTTTATGAGAGACGTCTCGAGTAACCGCCCGCCAGCAACGGTTAATAAATACGAAATAGCTGGTATCATAGACGTTTTGGTCGCAACGAGCGATTAAAGCCAGTCAAGTGAGGCGCAGTGACTAAGTCAAAACTGTCCAAAGGGCAACAACGTCGCGTTCAGACTAACCACCAGCGTCGTCTGAACCAGACCGACAAACGTAAAGAGCTGGACGACTCCCTGCATGGCGAACCGCAAGATGGCAGAGTGATCAGTCGTTTCGGGATGCATGCGGACGTTGAAGCTGCCGATGGCAGCCAGCACCGTTGTAATATCCGCCGAACCATTCGCTCCCTGGTCACAGGTGACCGTGTCGTCTGGCGCGCAGGTGAAAATGCCAGCGTCAAAGGGATCGTCGAAGCCGTGCATGAACGTACGTCTGTATTGACCCGCCCAGATTTCTATGACGGCGTGAAGCCTATCGCCGCCAACATCGACCAGATCGTGATTGTTTCTGCGATTTTACCGGAGTTATCACTCAATATTATTGACCGTTATTTGGTGGCTTGCGAAACCGTCGAAGTTGAGCCGCTGATCGTGCTCAACAAAATTGACCTGCTCGACGACGAAGGGCGCAAATTCGTCGAAAGTATGATGGATATCTACCGTAAAATTAATTATCGCGTGCTTGAAGTCTCCAGCCAGACCGGGGAAGGAATGCCTGCCTTTGAAAGCGCACTTATCGACCGTATCAGCATCTTTGCCGGTCAGTCTGGTGTGGGTAAATCCAGCCTGTTGAACGCATTGTTGCCACCGGAAGAGAAGCAAATCGTTGTAAACGTGGTGTCCGACAACTCAGGTCTGGGTCAGCACACGACTACGGCTGCACGCCTTTACCACTTCCAACATGGCGGAGACGTCATCGACTCCCCAGGGGTGCGTGAGTTCGGTCTTTGGCATCTGGCTCCTGAGCAAATCACTCAGGGCTTTATCGAATTCCGCCCATTCATCGGCTACTGCAAATTCCGCGACTGCAAACATGGCAGCGATCCGGGTTGTGCCATTCGTGACGCCGTAGACCGCGGCGAGATTGCTGAAGAACGCTTTGATAATTATCACCGCATTCTGGAAAGCATGGCGGACGTAAAAACACGTAAAAACTTCGATGCTTTATAATATCTAACTGTTTGAATTGCTGAGTGATGTACTGGAGTTCTGGCGCATCACTGAACGTGAGCGATTAGCGGATGTTGTAGCAATGATTTACCCTCGTTACAATCCGCGGCCTTGAACTGAGTCGCTGCTAAAAAAGGGCCGACCACCACGCGAAATGGTGCTCTGACTCAGAGTAGCCTGCTTATTTTCCGCGCCGTAAATTTCGGCGCGATGACATCACCCACGAGGTTCCCCGTGCTGGACAGTATCAAAATTAAACTTCAATACTTACTTCCTAAACAAGGACTGACCCGTCTGGCTGGCTGGGGCGCAGATAAGCGTGCCGCCATGTTGACGCATTGGGTTATCAAAGGTTTTGCGCGTTATTACAACGTCGATATGAAAGAAGCTAAGGATGCAGATCTCAAATCCTATGCAACCTTTAACGAGTTTTTTGTCCGCCCGCTGCGCGATGGCGCACGTCCGGTGGTCAGTGGGCTGGATATGCTCTGCTTACCCGCCGATGGCGCAGTGAGTCAGTTAGGTGCTATCACCGACGGCAAACTGTTCCAGGCTAAAGGCCATTTTTACTCGCTGGAAGCTTTGCTGGCGGGAAATTATCAGTTGGCTGAGAAATTTAAAGATGGCCAGTTTGCGACCATTTATCTCGCTCCCCGCGACTATCACCGCGTGCATATGCCGTGTGACGGCGTACTGCGAGAAATGATTTATGTTCCGGGCGACCTGTTCTCGGTTAATCCTCTGACGGCCGCCAATGTTCCGAACTTATTTGCCCGCAATGAGCGCGTTATCTGCCTGTTCGATACTGAATTTGGCCCGATGGTGCAGATTCTGGTGGGGGCGACGATCGTCGGCAGCATCGAAACCGTATGGGCAGGCTGTGTGACGCCACCGCGCGAAGGTATCATCAAACGCTGGACCTACCCTGCCGCAGGCTCTGAAGGTGCCATTGCGCTTGAGAAAGGTGAAGAGATGGGCCGTTTCAAACTAGGTTCAACTGTCATTAACCTGTTTGCAGCAGACCAGATCAATTTTATGCCGCAATTGAGCAACGGCACTGTCACTCGCATGGGCGCGCCTTTCGCCGAAGCTAACCGTCAGAACACCAGTGTTCAATCAGCGGCCACCGTTGATATTACCAAAAGTGAGCCTGTCGTTAGCGATGTCATTATTGTGCCGGCAGAAGAGGAGACTTCCCCTGCTCAATCACCAGCAGGCATGGCGCAGGCTGGCGTGACCAAACCCGCAGCCCCACCAGAAGACATCTGACAGCTTCCCGGTACCAACAGATCATAAGGAAATATTGAGTGCGCCTGATCCCTGCGTTACTGATGAGTTTACTGCTTACCCTACCGATGATCGCCAGTGCGGTGCCATCGGAAGATCAGCTCAAACAAGAGCTGAAACAGGCTGAAGCCAATAAGGAAATGGCAAATCAGGCACAGGTGGTTGAAGCATTACAAACCGCACTCAACTGGCTAAGCGAAGCGCGTGCCTCATCAGTACGCGCCGAGCAGTACCAGAAAGTGATCGATGATTTCCCGAAGCTGACTCAGGGGTTACGCCAGGAGTTACAGGCCCAGAGTGATACACCACTGCCGGTCGATAACAGCCTGACTGCCGCTCAGTTGGATCAGCAAATCCTGCAGATAAGCAGCCAGCTTCTCGAGGAAGCCCGTCAGTTAAGGCAAGAACAAGATCGTTCACGCGATATCAGCGATTCCCTCAGTCAGATCCCGCAACAGCAATCCGAAGCCCGTAATGCACTGAGCGATATTGAACAGCGCATGCAGTCCAGCGTGACTTCAGGTAATGCTTCACAGCTTGCCCAGGCACAGATGAGCGCTTTGCAGGCTGAATCTGCTGCGCGCAAAGCCAAAGTGGATGAACTGGAGCTGGCACAGCTCTCGGCGAACAACCGGCAGGAATTGTCGAGAATGCGCGCTGACTTGTACAAAAAGCGCCACGATCGTCTTGATCAACAACTCCAAACGCTACGTAATAATCTCAACAGCCAACGCCAACGTGAAGCTGAACAGGCAATTGAAAAAACGGAACAGCTGGCAGAACAGAGCGGAGAGCTTCCGGCTTCGGTCAACAAACAGCTGCAAGCGAACCGCGAGCTTTCTCTGGCGCTGAATCAGCAAGCGCAGCGTATGGATTTGATCTCTTCACAACAGCGTCAGGCTGCCGCTCAGACTCTGCAAGTACGCCAGGCATTGAGCACCATCCGTGAGCAGGCGCAGTGGCTGGGGGCATCCAATCTTTTAGGTGAGACCCTGCGGGCACAGGTGGCTAAATTACCTGAGGTACCCAAGCCGCAACAGCTGGACCGGGAGATGGGGCAGTTACGCGTCCAGCGTCTGCATTACGAAGACCTGCTCGACAAACAAGCGCTTTTTCGCCAGGCACGCCAGGACGATGGCACGCCGCTAACGGCTGCGCAGCAGAAAATACTCGATGCACAGCTACGTACACAGCGTGATTTACTGAATTCGCTGCTGTCCGGATGTGACTCGCAAATTCTTGAGCTCACCAAGCTAAAAGTAGCGAATAGTCAGCTGGTTGAAGCACTCAATGATATTCATGAAGCGGCCCACCGCTATCTTTTCTGGGTCGCGGACGTCAGCCCTGTCAGCCTATCTTATCCGCTGCAGGTAGCACATGACCTAACCCGTCTGCTGTCGCTGGATACCCTGTCGCAGCTCAGCAGTGCCTCGCTGATGATGATCACCAGCAAAGAAACTTTAATACCGCTATTTGGTGCCCTGATATTGGTGATTATCAGCATCAGTTCGCGCCGCCACTATTACGCGTTTCTGGAGCGCTCCAGCAGTCGCGTGGGCAAAGTCACGCAAGATCATTTCTCACTCACCCTACGAACCGTGTTCTGGTCGATTCTGGTGGCCCTGCCGCTGCCAGTGCTGTGGGCAGCACTGGGTTTTGGGCTACAAAGCGCCTGGCCTTACCCGATTGCCGTTGCAATTGGCGATGGCGTGACCGCCACCCTGCCCATTTTGTGGGCATTTATGATCAGTGCCACATTTGCCCATCCGCAAGGATTGTTCGTGGCGCATTTCGGCTGGCCACAGCGCGCGGTGTCCCGAGCGATGCGCTACTACATGATGTCGATTTGGCTTATCGTGCCGTTGATTATGGCGTTGATTACCTTCGATAATCTTAATGATCGTGAATTCTCCAATACCCTTGGCCGACTTTGTTTCATCCTGCTTTGTCTGGCATTGAGTGTAGTCACCCACAGCCTCAAGCGGGCCGGGATCCCGCTCTATTTGGATAAAAAAGGCAATGGCGAGAATCTGCTCAATAATGCCCTATGGTGGATGCTGTTAAGTGCCCCCATGCTGGCAGCCTTGGCTTCGCTGTTGGGTTATCTGGCGACAGCGCAAGCTTTGCTGGCGCGCCTTGAAACCTCCGTGGCGATCTGGTTTGTGCTCCTGGTGATTTACCATATTATCCGCCGCTGGATGCTGATTCAGCGCCGCCGTATTGCCTTTGAACGCGCGAAACAGCGCCGGGCAGAAATGCTCAGCCAACGCGCACGCGGGGAAGAAGAATCACAGCACGCCAACAGTAACGAAGGGGCAGTTGAGATCGAAGAACCTGTGGTGGATCTCGATGCGATCAGCGCTCAATCCCTGCGCTTAGTCAGATCAATTCTGACTATGGTCGCTTTTGTCTCGGTGATCTTCCTGTGGTCTGAGATCCATTCCGCATTCTCATTCCTCGAGAATATCCATCTCTGGCAGGTCTCTTCGGTTAATCAGGGTGTGGAAAGTATGCAGCCGATCACTCTCGGCGCGGTGTTGATCGCAATCTTGGTGTTGATCATCACCACGCAGTTGGTGCGAAACTTACCTGCGTTGTTGGAATTGGCTCTGCTGCAACATCTTGATCTAACACCTGGTACCGGCTATGCCATCCTGACTATCACCAAATACGTACTGATCATTGTCGGCGGCGTGAGTGCCTTCTCCCTTCTGGGGATCGAATGGGCGAAGTTACAGTGGTTGATCGCCGCAATGGGTTTAGGGTTAGGCTTTGGTATGCAGGAGATCTTCGCCAACTTTATTTCTGGCCTAATCATTTTGTTTGAAAAACCGATCCGCATCGGTGATACCGTAACGATCCGTAACCTGACCGGCAGCATCACCAAGATCAATACCCGTGCAACGACTATCGTCGACTGGGATCGCAAAGAGATCATCGTCCCGAACAAGGCGTTTATCACGGAACAGTTTATCAACTGGTCGCTCTCGGACTCCGTCACCCGCGTGGTATTAACGGTGCCAGCACCGGCTGAGGCCAATAGCGAAGAAGTGACCGATATTCTGCTCAATGCGGCTCACCGCTGCTCACTGGTGCTGGATAACCCTGCGCCAGAAGTCTATCTGGTCGATTTACAACAAGGGATCCAGATTTTCGAGTTGCGTATGCACGCCGCAGAAATGGCTCACCGTATGCCATTGCGCCATGAAATCCATCAGCTGATTCTGTCTGGCTTCCAGGAACATGGTATTACGTTGCCATTCCCACCGTTCCAGGTTCGTATGGAAACCTTGCGCCGGGCACAAAATGGCAATAATGCGGCCTTCACAAGTTCGAGTGGCACAAATATCCCTAGCAGCAGCGCACGCTCGCCAGGTGATTTGTAACATATTAGAAAACACCTAACCGGACTCCCGCTGAAAATAGAAAAGGCCGACAAGGTAAATTGTCGGCCTTTTCTGTTACTTATACCTAGCGAAGGTTGGTGGTAGTCTGTCAGGCTCTCATCACCGGGAATGCCAGGATTTCACTGAGGCTGTCGGCCCCAAGCGCAATCATAATCAGGCGGTCAACGCCAAGTGCCACACCGGAGCATTCCGGCATCCCATGCTCAAGGGCATCCAGCAGATTGTTATCTATGGGTTGTACCGGTAAACCGCGCGCAGCACGCTTCTGGTTGTCCTGCGCGAAACGCTGGCGTTGTTCTCTGCTGTCGGTCAGTTCGCGGAACCCGTTAGCCAGTTCCACACCTTTGTAATACACCTCAAAGCGTTCCGCCACGCGGTGGTCTTCAGTACTGATCTCAGCCAGAGAAGCCTGTGTCGCCGGGAAGTGGTAAACAAACGTTGGCTTATCGCGCCCAATATGTGGCTCCACGCCCATAGCGAACAACAACTGTAATAGCGTATCGCGATCTTCTTCGGTGTCAGCAATATTCGACAGATCGAGCTTTGCCGCCACTTCGCGCAACTGGGCTTTATCGGCTGAAAGCGGATCTACATCCAGATGGCGGGTAAACGCCTGCTGATAAGAGAGGGTTTCTGCCGTTTCGCAATCCAGGACCTGCTGCAGCAAGTCATCCACTTCATTCATCAAGCGGTACATGTCATAACGCGGACGGTACCACTCCAGCATGGTGAATTCAGGATTATGATGTTGCCCTGCTTCTTCATTGCGAAAGCTTTTTCCCATCTGATAAATCGGACCACTGCCCGCAGCCAGCAGCCTTTTCATATGGTATTCGGGGCTGGTCATCAGATACAGCGTCATACCATCAGCCGCACCGGGACCGACAAAACGGGTTTCAAACGGCACCAAATGAACATCGGTCACGGTTGCCTGACTCATCGCCGGCGTCTCGACTTCCAGTACGCCACGATCGGCAAAAAAACGTCGAATTTCGGCGACGATTGCCGCGCGCTTCAACAAATTGGCGATAGGAGCACTGGGTTGCCAGCTTGCTGTTTCGCTCATGGTGCTTCACTCCGAAGTGAGAAAGGGCATGCAGTCTACCTGCATCCACACAGTCAAACAAATATCTCATTCTGCGCCCCAAAGCGGCAACAGAAGTCATAGAAAGCCAAAATCAGCGTTCACATCAAATTTCCGCGTCTACCCCTTAGGTATAATTATTCCCTTACAAATAATAAGAATACTCACCTCTGAGACAGTACCTGCTTGCCATCAGAGTAAACTGAGCCATCAATAATGCTGGCTTCTCACCGGGTTTCAAACCCGACATCATGATGATAGTGGAGGAATGCAGTGCAAACCTTTAACGCCGACATTGTAATTATAGGTGCTGGTGGAGCTGGTTTACGCGCAGCCATAGCAGCAGCGGAAGCCAACCCCAGCCTTAATATTGCGCTGATATCGAAAGTATACCCGATGCGCAGCCATACCGTGGCCGCCGAAGGTGGCTCAGCCGCCGTCACGCAGGATCACGACAGTTTCGACTACCATTTCCAGGACACCGTCTCCGGCGGTGACTGGCTATGTGAACAGGATGTCGTGGATCATTTTGTCCACCAGTGTCCAAAGGAGATGGCGCAACTCGAAATCTGGGGCTGCCCGTGGAGCCGTAAAGAAGACGGGTCAGTCAACGTACGGCGTTTCGGCGGTATGAAGATCGAACGGACCTGGTTTGCGGCCGATAAAACCGGCTTCCACATGCTGCATACCCTGTTCCAGACCTCCCTGAAATACCCGCAAATCAAGCGATTCGACGAGCATTTTGTTCTCGACATTCTGGTTGATGACGGTCGCGTTCACGGGCTGGTTGCTATCAATATGATGGAAGGTTCGCGGATACAAATCCGCGCCAACGCCGTGGTGATGGCCACCGGCGGCGCAGGCCGTGTGTACCGCTACAACACCAACGGCGGAATTGTCACCGGTGACGGCATGGGCATGGCCTTCCGTCACGGCGTGCCGCTGCGTGACATGGAGTTTGTGCAATACCACCCGACCGGTCTGCCGGGTTCCGGCATTTTGATGACTGAAGGTTGTCGCGGCGAAGGCGGTATTCTGATCAACAAAGACGGCTATCGTTATTTGCAGGACTACGGCATGGGACCGGAAACCCCGCTGGGTCAGCCGAAGAACAAATATATGGAACTCGGTCCGCGTGACAAAGTGTCTCAGGCCTTCTGGCATGAATGGCGCGCCGGACGCACTGAATCCACCCCACGTGGCGATGTGGTATATCTCGACTTACGTCATCTGGGCGAGAAAAAGCTCCTCGAACGCCTGCCGTTTATCTGTGAGCTGTCAAAAGCTTATGTCGGCGTCGACCCGGTAAAAGATCCCATCCCAGTACGTCCTACTGCGCACTACACCATGGGCGGTATCGAAACCAATGCACAGTGCGAAACCCGTATTAAGGGGCTGTTTGCCGTCGGCGAGTGCTCTTCAGTGGGCCTGCACGGCGCCAACCGTCTCGGTTCCAACTCGCTGGCAGAACTGGTGGTGTTTGGCCGCATGGCGGGCGAACAGGCGGCTGTACGAGCCACTGAGTCGCTAACACCTGCCAACACGGCTGCGCTGGATGCTCAGGTCGCTGACGTTGAAAAACGTTTAGCCGCGCTGATGGCCCAGGAAGGCGATGAAAGTTGGGCGACTATTCGTGACGAAATGGGTATGTCGATGGAAGAAGGCTGCGGCATTTACCGTACACCGGAGCTGATGCAGAAAACTATCGATAAGCTGGCCGAACTGAAAGAGCGCTTCAAACGCGTAAAAATCAAAGACACTTCCAGCGTCTTCAATACCGACCTGCTTTATACGCTGGAGCTCGGTTACGGTCTGGATGTTGCGGAATGCATGGCGCATTCGGCGTTTAACCGCAAAGAGTCACGCGGCGCCCACCAGCGTCTGGACGAAGGTTGTACTGAACGTGATGACGTCAACTTCCTCAAGCATACCCTAGCCTTTTATCAGCCCGATAACGCACCACGCCTCGAATACGGCGATGTGAAAATTACCACTCTGCCGCCAGCCAAACGCGTCTATGGCGCTGAGTCAGAAGCTCAGGACAAGAAAAACAAGGAGCAATCCCATGGCTGAGTTGAAGAGCCGGAAGGTTGAGATCATGCGCTACAACCCGGAAACCGACAGTGCGCCGCATCCGGTCGTTTATGACGTACCTTTAGATGAAACAACATCACTGCTCGATGCTTTAGGTTATATCAAAGATAATCTGGCCCCTGATTTGTCCTACCGCTGGTCGTGCCGCATGGCGATTTGTGGTTCATGCGGCATGATGGTGGATAACGTGCCTAAACTGGCATGCAAAACCTTCCTGCGCGAATACCCTCAGGGAATGCAGGTTGCCCCGCTGGGTAATTTCCCGATTGAGCGCGATCTGGTGGTCGATATGACTCACTTCATTGAAAGCCTTGAAGCCATTAAGCCTTATATTATTGGTAATCAACGTGATGCTTCGCAGGGCGCTGGCAAACAGACCCCCGCACAGATGGAGAAGTACCACCAATTCTCCGGCTGTATCAACTGCGGTTTATGTTATGCCGCCTGTCCGCAGTTTGGTTTAAATCCGGAATTCATCGGCCCGGCAGCCATTACGCTGGCGCATCGCTATAACCTTGATACCCGCGATCACGGCAAAAAGCAGCGTATGGCTCAGCTCAACGGTCAGAACGGGGTCTGGAGCTGTACCTTCGTCGGCTATTGCTCTGAAGTGTGTCCGAAGCATGTTGACCCGGCAGCGGCCATTCAGCAAGGCAAAGTGGAAAGCGCAAAAGACTTCATGATCGCGAGGCTCAGACCGCAATGAGGGAACAAAATATGATGAATACGCCGAGCAAACGTAAGCCTTACGTGCGTGAGATGAAGGCCAACTGGTGGCAGAAATCCGGGTTTTATCGCTTCTATATGCTGCGCGAAGGCACTGCCGTTCCTGCGGTCTGGTTCAGCCTCCTGTTACTTGCCGGGCTATTCTCGCTCAAACATGGCCCGGAAAGCTGGGCCGGTTTCGTCGGTTTTCTGCAAAATCCGATCGTGATGATTATTAACCTGATCGCCGTGCTGGCCGCATTGCTGCATACCAAAACCTGGTTTGAACTGGCACCAAAGGCTTCCATCATTATCGTCAAGAACCAGAAAATGGGTCCTGAGCCGGTGATTGGTGCGTTCTGGGTGATCACCGTGATTGTCACGCTGGCCATTCTGGCTATCGCCTTATTCTATTAACGGAGGGCAAGATGAATAAAACGCTTCCTAAGCGCTCTGATGAACCGGTCTTCTGGGGACTTTTCGGCGCAGGTGGGATGTGGAGTGCGATCTTCGCACCTGTCATGATCCTGCTAGTGTGTTTCCTACTGCCACTCGGTTTTTTCCCGGCTGATGCATTGAGCTATCCGCGGATCTTGGCGTTTGCACAAAGCTGGATCGGCCGTCTGTTCTTATTGCTGATGATCGTTCTGCCGCTGTGGTGTGGTTTACACCGGATCCATCACGCTATGCACGATCTGAAGATTCACGTTCCTGCAGGGAAATGGGTGTTCTATGGCCTGGCGACCATTCTTACGATCGTTACCCTGATCGTCTTGATCAGAATTTAAGCCTTTAGGGCGGCCCCTCTGCGGGCCGCTTTCCTTTTGTATATTGTGTATTTCCTTCATTGTTACCTACACTTAGAGCACACCCTAAGGAAGGAACCCCTATGCGAATCTGGTCAAAACTCAGCGTTCTGGTATCGGCAGTGATGTCGGTTGCCTGCAGCATTACGCCGCCATCTGATGTGAAAGTTGTCAATAACTTCGAGTTAAACCGCTATCTCGGCACCTGGTACGAAGTTGCCCGCCTGGATCACAGCTTTGAAAGCGGACTGGAGCAGGTGACGGCGAATTACAGTATGCGCACTGACGGCGGTGTCAAAGTCATTAACCGTGGTTTAAATTCGAAAAAACAGAAATGGCAGGAGAGTGAGGGCAAGGCCTATTTCACCGGGCCAGCTTCACGCGCGGCGCTTAAAGTTTCCTTCTTCGGCCCTTTCTATGGCGGTTACAATGTTATCGAACTGGATAAGGATTACCAATACGCGCTGGTGTGTGGCCCGAATAAGAGCTATTTGTGGATCTTGTCCCGAACACCGACTCTTAGCGAGGATGTAAAACACCACTTGCTGGATACAGCACAGCAATACGGATTTGATATCAATCAGTTAGTTTGGGTTAAACAATCCTAAGAAGAGCTACCAGAGGAAGAAGCACTGCCTGCATGCTACTGCAGGCAGAATCTGCATTAAGCGGAGTTTTTAGACGCCAGAGGATTATTGCGCGCTTTTTTGGATAGCTTGCCCACCAGCAGAAACATCTTCGCCCACGCCACGGGTGGTGTTACACGCCGTCAACACACTGGACAATACTAAAACAGACAAAATGGCGAGAATACTTTTCTTCAGCATATAAATTTCCTTCCTATAAGAGAATGATAAGTACGACCATCTAAGTGTAGTAAAAAAACAGCAACGCGAGGTTTTAAAGAGGATTTTAGGAAAAAAGGAGAAAAAGAGGCTGTAGAGTTCAGCCCGCTCTGGAAATAGCACCACCCAAATGCTGGATGTCTTCACCAAAGCCATGAACGGTATTGCAACCACCTAACGTTGCCAGCATCAATACAGAAACTACGATAAACAACATTCTCTTTAACATCGCAAATGCAATCCACCGGAAAAGTGATGAGTTGAAAGTCACGGCAGGTATAAACCTGCCGCAGCTTTCGCTGGCGTTTTGTCGCTGTCGACTTACTTAACGCGGGAAACGTATTCGCCAGAGCGGGTGTCACAACGGACAATTTCGCCAATCTGTACGAATAATGGAACCTTGACCACAGCACCAGTACTCAGGGTAGCAGGCTTACCACCGGTCCCGGCAGTGTCACCTTTCAGGCCTGGATCGGTATCAATAACTTCTGCTTCGATGAAGTTTGGTGGCTGAACAGCGATAGGACGGCCATCCCACAAAGTCACGATACATTCCGCATTATCTTGCAGCCATTTTGAAGCTTCGGAGACAGTTTTGGCTTCAACACCATGCTGCTCGAAAGTCTCAGGGTGCATGAAATGGTAGAACTCGCCATCGTTGTAAAGGTAGGTCATGTTGGTATCTACAACGTCTGCGCCTTCACAGGAGTCAGTAGATTTGAAGGTTTTTTCTACACGTGAACCGGTCAGAAGACGACGCATTTTCACACGTGCGAAAGCCTGACCTTTGCCTGGTTTTACGAACACGCTGTCTTCGATAGCGAAAGGCTCGCCTTCGAACATGATTTTAAGACCCGGACGGAAATCGTTGCTAGAATAAGTCGCCATGATGGCCCTCTAATTTTAAACTGGTATTAGCCAAAAAATGGCAAACATTGTAACCCTAAATACGCCATTTAGAGAAGATTGGTTGTATCAACTCGGCGATGTTATTACAGACCCGGATGAACTGCTTACTCTTCTGGCACTTAACGATAATGCAGAGCTGCAAAATGGGCGCGAAGCCCGTCGTTTATTCCCGCTGCGCGTTCCGCGCGCCTTTGTTGCGCGCATGCAGCCGGGCGATCCGCACGATCCCCTGTTGCTGCAGGTACTGACCGCGCGCGAAGAGTTTGTCGCAGCGCCAGGCTTTAGCACCGACCCCCTGGACGAACAACGCAGTGTCGTGCCAGGACTGTTGCATAAGTACAGTAATCGCGCGCTGCTGCTGGTCAAAGGTGGCTGTGCGGTGAACTGCCGCTACTGCTTCCGTCGCCACTTTCCCTATCAGGAAAATCAGGGAAATAAGTCCAACTGGGTTCAGGCGCTGGATTATATCCGCTCACACCCTGAACTCGATGAAATTATTTTCTCAGGGGGGGATCCCCTGATGGCAAAAGATGCTGAACTTGACTGGTTGATCACAGAACTGGAAAGCATTGCGCACATTCAGCGTCTGAGGATCCACACCAGATTGCCTGTGGTGATCCCAGCCCGCATTACGCAGACGCTCTGTCAGCGCTTAAGTGATTCCCGTTTGCAGGTGCTGATGGTGACGCACATCAATCATGCAAACGAGATTGATCGCGCCCTGTGCGACAGCATGCGCAGTCTGAAGAACGCTGGCGTCACGCTGCTTAATCAAAGTGTCCTGCTGCGTGGTGTTAATGATAGCGCCGACACCCTGGCAGAGCTGAGTAATGCGTTGTTTAATGCCGGGATCCTGCCGTACTACATTCACGTACTGGATAAAGTACAAGGCGCAGCGCACTTCATGGTTGATGATGATGAAGCGCGGCTGATCATGAAAGAGTTGATGAGCAAAGTTTCGGGCTATATGGTACCGAAGCTGACACGCGAAATCGGCGGCGAACCAAGCAAAACCATTCTTGATTTGCGGCTTAAGCAGTCCTGAAGAAGACCGGACTCAGAATCAAAAAGGGATGCCCGATGGCATCCCTTTTGCTATTTAGCGTCTTGCTCAGGAGAAAGTCTGCCCTGTTAAGGGCACTTGTACACCTGACCCACCATTTTGCTGTCTACCGGCACGAAGCTGGACAGTAAATTCTGCGTTGGGCTGTTGGCGCCATAAATGGTGTTACCTCCCATTGCTGCCGCTTTGTTACGCAGATCGTTTGCTGCACCGCGCATTGAGCTGCCGTCACCACCACTGCCTGAGAACCAATTGCTTTGCGCGCCGGTGACATCACCAATGAGCTGGCATTCTTTGCCAGGTTTAGTATCGGTGAATTTTACCTGTTGGCCCGCTGCATCAAGTTGATGAGTGGTACTGCACCCGGCAAGCAGCATGGCAGCTGACAGGCCCAGTAACATTTTAATCCGCATCACTTTCCCCATTTGATATTGAAATCTCATAAAGCCTATCAGAGAACGCTCGGTTCTCTTAGGCATCCGTTGCCACGTTTACCTAGGGTTCAACGCGTTACCTGAGATAAACAGGCAATGGCGATAGGCTACAGTTTACACGTTAAACTCCAGAGACGATGAGAGTTATCTTACTGAACCGAACGAAAAAGGGTCAAATAAAAAAACCCGGCCATAAATGACCGGGTTTCTTCAACATACAAAAAGCTTACACCCTTCATACATCCAGCGGATAAACGCCAGGGAGGATGATTACATCATGCCGCCCATGCCGCCCATTCCACCCATACCGCCAGCGCCGCCCATGTCACCGGTGTCGCCTTTAGGCAGGTCAGTGATCATGCACTCAGTGGTGATCATCAGGCCAGCAACAGAAGACGCGAACTGCAGAGCAGAACGGGTAACTTTAGTTGGGTCAAGAATACCCATGGCGATCATGTCGCCGTATTCTTCGGTGTAAGCGTTGTAGCCGAAGCTGCCTTCGCCTGCTTTCACTTTGTTCGCGATAACAGAGGCTTCTTCACCGGCGTTAACGACGATCTGACGCAGTGGAGACTCCATCGCGCGCAGTGCAACACGAATACCTACGTTCTGGTCTTCGTTGTCGCCTTTCAGGCCAGCCAGAGTGTGAGCAACGCGAATCAGCGCAACACCACCACCGGCAACCACGCCTTCTTCAACAGCAGCACGGGTTGCGTGCAGCGCATCTTCAACGCGGGCTTTCTTCTCTTTCATTTCAACTTCAGTCGCTGCGCCAACTTTCAGGACAGCTACGCCGCCTGCCAGTTTAGCCACACGCTCTTGCAGTTTTTCACGGTCGTAATCTGATGTCGCTTCTTCAATCTGCTGACGGATCTGAGCAACACGGCCCTGGATTGTGGCTTCTTCGCCAACACCATCGATGATGATGGTAGTGTCTTTGTTGATAACAACACGTTTAGCCTGGCCCATATCTTCCAGGGTGGCTTTTTCCAGTTCCAGACCGATCTCTTCAGAGATAACGGTACCGCCAGTCAGGGTTGCGATATCTTGCAACATAGCTTTACGGCGGTCGCCGAAGCCTGGTGCTTTAACCGCAGCCACTTTCACGATGCCGCGCATGGTGTTCACTACCAGCGTCGCCAGGGCTTCGCCTTCAACGTCTTCAGCAATGATCAGCAGGGGTTTACCAGCTTTAGCAACGGCTTCCAGCACTGGCAGCATTTCGCGAATGTTAGAAATTTTCTTGTCAGCTAACAGGATGAACGGGCTTTCCAGCTCGATCGAACCCGTTTCTGGCTTGTTGATGAAGTACGGGGACAGGTAGCCACGGTCAAACTGCATACCTTCAACCACGTCCAGCTCGTCTTGCAGGCCGGTGCCTTCTTCAACGGTGATAACGCCTTCTTTGCCCACTTTCTCCATCGCTTCAGCGATCAGTTTACCGACGGTTTCATCAGAGTTAGCAGAGATGGTGCCTACCTGTGCGATAGCTTTAGAATCAGAGCAAGGTACAGACAGTTTTTTGAGTTCTTCAACTGCAGCGATAACGGCTTTATCGATACCGCGTTTCAGGTCCATCGGGTTCATGCCAGCAGCAACAGCTTTCAGGCCTTCGGTGATGATGGACTGAGCCAGCACGGTGGCAGTAGTCGTACCGTCGCCTGCAGCATCGTTGGCTTTAGAAGCAACTTCCTTAACCATCTGTGCGCCCATGTTTTCAAACTTATCTTCCAGTTCGATTTCACGTGCAACAGAGACACCATCTTTAGTAATGGTCGGTGCGCCGAAGGATTTATCCAGAACAACGTTACGGCCTTTAGGACCCAGGGTAACTTTAACTGCATCAGCAAGGATATTTACGCCACGCAACATTTTTACACGAGCGTCATTGCCAAATTTTACGTCTTTAGCTGCCATTGTTATTTACCTTAAATTCGTTCAGTTCAGAAAAAGTGATCGGGAGCGGATTACGCTTCTACGATAGCCAGAATGTCGCTTTCGGACATGATCAACACTTCTTCATTGTCGATCTTCTCTGCTTTAACGCCGTAACCGTCATTAAAAATAACGATGTCGCCAACTTTAACGTCCAGCGCTTTCACTTCACCATTTTCCAGGATGCGACCATGACCGACGGCCAGGATTTCACCGCGGGTAGATTTACCAGCAGCAGAGCCAGTCAAAACGATGCCGCCAGCGGATTTAGATTCAACTTCTTTACGCTTGACGATAACGCGGTCATGCAATGGACGAATTTTCATTGATAACTCTCCTGTGAGCGGGGTCCATAACTATTTTTGGGTTGAATGCCTGGCAGTCATCTGCCCGGCCTCGTGGTTTGTTTAATGGGGGCGTTACGCCGCCCTTCAAGGGGAGAAAGCAAAAAATTTTGCTTTTTCTTTTCATTTCGGTGTTCCTGTCAGGGAGCAACGAAAGGCCTTTCTCAACAATAATTTAACAATCGACGGCGCGAATCTTAACGATCCCGGTGGTCGATGTCGTCATCTTTTTCAGGTGAAATCAGGCGTTCGGTATGTTCGTCAGTACGTTTGAACTCACCGTCGAAAGTATTCCCGGTCGGCTGACTTTTACCCCAATTACCGCCGGAACGGACAATATTGAGATGGGGCATCAGTTTTAGCGTCAGAGATTTTTGCACCGGTGGCAGCAGCAGCAACAGGCCGAGGAAATCGGTGAAGAAACCTGGAACAAGCAGCAGGAAACCGGCAATCACCAGCGACACACTCTTGACCATCTCGGCAGCCGGGCTTTCGCCAGCAGCCAGTTTCTGCTGCAACTGCATAAAGGTTTTCATTCCCTGATTTTTCACCAGAGAGACACCTACGCAGGAGGTGAAGACCACCAGCAGCAGCGTCATAGCGACACCAATAAAGGCGGCAACTTTGATAAATAAGGTTATTTCGATGTAAGCCAACAGAAATAACACCAGTAACGGTAACCAACGCACCGCAATCTCCTTGTGGTGAAGTCCCGGCTCGCCCAATGCGGCGTCATTCCAGAACCATAAAATAGGGCCCGGGTAGGAT
Source organism: uncultured Enterobacterales bacterium (assembly GCA_946478305.1). Lineage (GTDB taxonomy): Bacteria > Pseudomonadota > Gammaproteobacteria > Enterobacterales > Enterobacteriaceae > Ewingella. The sequence goes on along the minus strand of CAMLBO010000043.1, from coordinate 21,345 downwards.
CGACACGATCGTCATGCTCCAAGGCTGTCTACAATGAAATGGGAGCGAAGGCGGCAATTTTCAACCTGCGCTTAAGATTTAATTCATTGAACGAATGATTTGTGAGAGTTCTCACAGATACAGAAATACGTGCTCCGTAACAGTGCAGGAGAGTGATCTTAGTGCGTGCAATTCGCTAACAGCAGCATATGATCGCCTTCGTGGTAGGAACAACGGTTGATCGTTTTTAATTTCCCGCTGTTAGTAACATAATTATTAACATCGCATAACGCGTTTCAGCACCAAAGAGAAGGTTCTCATGTCAAATACGATTCGTATCGAGGAAGATCTGCTGGGTACTCGCGAAGTTCCAGCCGAGGCTTATTATGGAATTCACACCCTGCGGGCGATTGAAAACTTCTACATCAGCAACACCAAAATCAGCGATGTGCCGGAATTTGTCCGGGGCATGGTAATGGTTAAGAAAGCAGCCGCGTTAGCGAATAAAGAGCTGCAAACAATTCCACGTCATATCGCAGACGTTATTATCCAGGCTTGCGACGAAGTGCTCGATAAAGGCAAATGCATGGATCAGTTCCCGATAGACGTCTTCCAGGGCGGCGCGGGTACCTCGGTCAATATGAACACCAACGAAGTGCTGGCAAACATTGGCCTCGAACTGATGGGCCACCAGAAAGGTGATTATCAATATCTGAATCCGAACGACCATCTGAATAAATGCCAGTCCACTAACGATGCCTACCCGACCGGTTTCCGTATCGCAGTTTACGCCTCCTTACTCAAACTTATCGACGCAATCGCCCAACTGGGTGACGGCTTCGAGCATAAAGCTAAAGAGTTCGAAAACATCATTAAGATGGGCCGCACCCAGTTGCAGGACGCCGTACCGATGACTCTCGGTCAGGAGTTCCACGCGTTCAATGTGCTGCTTAAAGAAGAAACCCGCAATTTACTGCGCAATGGCGAATTACTGCTCGAAGTGAATCTTGGGGCAACGGCCATCGGGACTCGCCTCAATACCCCAGACGGCTATCAGCAACTAGCGGTACAAAAACTGGCTGAAGTCAGCAATCTGGCCTGCGTTCCGGCAGAAGACCTGATTGAAGCCACCTCCGACTGCGGTGCCTATGTAATGGTACACAGTTCGCTGAAGCGCCTTGCGGTTAAGCTGTCTAAGATCTGTAACGACTTGCGCCTGCTCTCTTCCGGCCCGCGTGCTGGACTCAATGAGATTAACCTGCCAGAACTTCAGGCGGGCTCCTCCATCATGCCAGCCAAAGTGAACCCGGTTATCCCTGAAGTGGTGAATCAGGTGTGCTTTAAAGTCATCGGTAACGATATTTGCGTGACCATGGCAGCCGAAGCGGGTCAGCTACAGCTGAACGTTATGGAACCCGTGATTGGCCAGGCGATGTTTGAATCTATCCATATTCTGACCAACGCCTGCTACAATCTGCTGGAAAAATGCATCAACGGCATTACAGCGAATAAAGAAGTCTGCGAATTCTACGTTTTCAACTCCATCGGTATCGTGACCTATCTGAACCCGTTCATCGGCCATCACAATGGGGATATCGTCGGTAAGATTTGTGCTGAAACCGGTAAGAGCGTGCGGGAAGTCGTATTGGAACGTGGACTGCTCACGGAAGCTGAATTGGATGACATCTTCTCCATCGAGAACCTGATGCATCCGGCTTACAAAGCAAAACGGTATACGGATGAAAATGAACAGTAACAGGATTCACTTTTAGCCTCCGAAGGCTCGTTGTTCTCCCGAACAACGAGCCTTTTTACTTTGCACATAACAACAATTACACAACATCTCATTTTCATTTTGTTTCTTTTAGGAGTACCGGAACAATGGACGGCCAATCATGTTAATCATCGAACTCATTATTGTACTGGCAGCAATATTTCTTGGCGCGCGCCTGGGCGGGATCGGCATTGGTTTTGCCGGCGGGCTTGGGGTTTTGGCACTGGCCCTGTGCGGTGTCAAACCCGGGAGCATCCCTTTCGACGTTATTTCGATCATCATGGCGGTTATCGCTGCGATCTCTACCATGCAGGTCGCTGGAGGAATGGATTATCTGGTCCAGCAAACCGAAAAACTGCTGCGTAAGAACCCTAAGCACATCACGCTGCTGGCCCCCATCGTGACGTACTTCCTGACCATTCTCGCCGGTACCGGCAATATTTCACTCTCTGCCCTGCCGGTCATTTCGGAAGTGGCAAAAGAACAGGGCATTAAGCCTTGCCGGCCGCTCTCTACCGCCGTCGTGGCAGCACAAATTGCCATTACCGCTTCGCCGATATCTGCGGCCGTCGTTTATATGTCCTCGGTGATGGAAGGCCACGGTGTCAGTTATTTGCATTTGCTGATGGTGATGATCCCCTCCACGCTGGCGGCGGTGATCGTGATGTCGCTACTCGTCTCCTGGTGCTTTAACTCCAAATTATCTGATGATCCTGTCTATCTCGCGCGTTATGAAGAAGGCCTGGTTGAGCTGCGTGGTGACAAAATCGTCGAGATTAAACCCGGCGCAAAACTCTCGGTACTGCTGTTCCTGCTGGGCGTATTTAGCGTAGTGGGTTATGCCGTGGTTAACAGCCCAAGCCTTGGCTGGGTGACAACACCGATTATGAATACCACCAGCGCGATTTTGATCATCATGCTGAGCGTCGCGACGCTTATCACCCTGTTGTGTCACATCAAAACTGACGCGATCCTCTCTTCGGGGACATTCAAAGCCGGGATGAGCGCCTGTATCTGTATTCTTGGCGTGGCCTGGCTGGGAGATACCTTCGTTCAGGCCAATCTGGGCTGGATCAAGGAGACCGCAGGCGGTCTGATTCAGGCGCACCCTTGGTTACTGGCGCTGATTTTCTTCTTCTGCTCCGCTCTGCTCTACTCTCAGGCTGCTACAGCTAAAGCCCTGATGCCGTTGGCATTGGCGCTGAACGTCACCCCTTTGACTGCCGTTGCCTCTTTTGCCGCAGTCTCTGGTCTGTTTATTCTGCCGACCTACCCGACGCTGGTTGCCGCCGTCCAGATGGACGACACCGGTACTACGCGCATTGGGCGCTTCGTCTTTAATCACCCGTTCTTTATTCCAGGAACTATAGGCGTGTTCCTGTCAGTGCTGTTTGGTTTTGGCATCGGCAGCATCATTCTTTAACCTTTTTTCTACAGGGGCTCCGGCCCCTGAATCTCTATACTTTCCCCCTCTCTGACAAACCCTGACACTCCCGAGCTTTCTGCTCACTGAATAGACGGGTTATAATCACAATCTGTTAACGTGCTTTGGCATGATGCCATCCGCAACCTCTTTCGATTCACCCTGCGGCCCGTATGTTCGCCGCGAGCAAGAGAATAATAACCCGCATGGATTTCCGTATTCCTCGTCTGCTATTGCTGTTTTTCAGTCTTTTTTTCCTGCCGCTTCACGCGCAGGCTTCCTTGTTCAATAAACCTGTCAACCCACAGTTTGTTCCGGTTGATCAGGCTTTTGACTTCGATTTCCAGCAGCAGGGACCGAATCTCAAACTGAACTGGAAGATCCGCGAAGGCTATTATCTTTATCGCGATAAAATTGAACTGGTGGGCAACGAAGCCCAACTGGCAGCCTTTATTTTGCCAAAAGGTCTGGAGCACCATGATGAGTTCTTTGGCGATACCGAAGTCTACGAGAAACAGCTCAGCCTGAGCGTCCCGCTGCGTCAGACCAGCGCTCATGCCTCCCTAAAAGTAACCTATCAGGGCTGTGCCGTGGCCGGGTTCTGCTACCCGCCGGAGACCAGGGAGATCCCGCTAAATGAAGTGATGGAGCAGACAGCCACGAATATCGCTGCACCTGCTGATACTGCGCCAGTCACCGGTATCGACGTTGCACCAGCGCCTCAGCCTGTGCCGCTGCCTTTCTCTCCGCTATGGGCTCTGCTCATCGGTATTGGGATCGCTTTTACTCCTTGCGTGTTGCCGATGTACCCGTTGATTTCCGGCATTATTCTCGGCCGCCAGCGGCCTCACAGCATGAAGCGGATTTTCCTGCTGGCGATGTTCTACGTACAGGGAATGGCGCTGACTTACACGCTGCTGGGCGTGGTAGTCGCAGCGGCCGGTTTACAGTTTCAGGCTGCGTTGCAAAGCCCATGGGTACTGATTGCACTGTCGGTGGCATTCGTGGCGCTGGCGCTGTCCATGTTCGGTATGTTCAGCCTGCAGCTGCCGTCATCACTGCAAACTCGTCTGACGCTCTGGAGTAATGACCAGAAAGGCGGTTCGCTGGCCGGCGTGTTTATCATGGGTGCCCTGGCGGGGCTGATTTGTTCCCCCTGCACGACCGCACCGCTCAGTGCCATTTTGCTCTACATCGCCCAAAGTGGAAATCTGTGGGCCGGTGCAGGAACGCTTTATCTGTATGCGCTGGGGATGGGGATCCCGCTGATTATTGTCACTTTGTTCGGCAATCGCCTGCTGCCGCGCAGCGGCCCGTGGATGCAGTACGTCAAAGAGGGTTTCGGATTTGTAATTTTGGCCCTGCCAGTCTTCCTGCTGGAGCGCATCATCGGTGATATGTGGGGATTGCGGCTGTGGAGTGCGCTGGGTATCGCCTTCTTCAGTTGGGCATTATTACTTAGCCTCAAAAGCCAGCGTGGCGTGGTACGCGTGCTGCAGTTGCTGTTCCTCGCCGCAGCGCTGATTGCCAGCCGCCCCTTGCAGGACTGGGCATTTGCTCCTGTAGGGGCAACAGCAACATCGCAACAGGCCCTTGAGTTCCAACGCATCAGCAATGTTGATGAATTGAATGCAGCACTGCAGGCCGCTGGGGGCAAACGCGTGATGCTTGATCTCTATGCGGACTGGTGCGTAGCTTGTAAAGAGTTTGAAAAATATACGTTTACTGCACCTGAGGTGCAGAATGAACTGCGCAATACCGTACTGCTACAGGCTGATGTCACACAAAATAACCCGCAGCAGGTAGCCCTGCTGAAGCGACTCCAGGTGTTGGGGCTGCCAACGATCTTATTCTTTGGTGCCGACGGAAAAGAGTTGCCACAGTCGCGGGTAACCGGTTTTATGGACGCAACCCAGTTCGCCAGGCATTTGCAGAAAACCCGGCCTTAAACGACACTACTTTCTGAAGTACGCAACTTGTGAGGAGGCAAACGTGCTACGTGAACAGGTCCTTGACCAGACACTTAATCTTTTGGAACAGCGCGGTTTGGCCACACTGTCACTGGAATCAATTGCTGAGCTGGTGAATGTGCCGCTGAGTGATTTACGCCGTTTCTGGCCAGATGCTGAGGCGCTGCTGTATGACAGTCTGCGCCATCATGGCGAACAGATTGATATCTGGCGCCGTCAGCTATTGCTGGATGAAACACTGACTGCACCGCAAAAATTATTGGCACGTTATAAAGTTCTGGATGAACAGGTACGATTGAATCGTTACCCCGGCTGTCTGTTTATTGCGGCATGCAGTTTTTACCCAGACAGCGAGGCACCTATCCATCAACTGGCTGAAAAACAGAAGCAGGCCTCTTATCAGTACACGCTGGAGTTATTGCAGGAGATGGGCTCCGACGACGCACAGATGGTCGCAGAGCAGATGGAGCTGATCCTGGAGGGGTGTCTGAGCAAACTGCTGGTCAAACGTCAGTTGCATGATGTTGCTGTTGCCCGACGTCTGGCTGAAGATGTGCTGAACGTCTCGCGCTGTCGTGAACATGGGGCGCTGGCGTAAGAAACAGGCCAAAAGAATCTTTTCGTGACTTTTTTGCCTGAAAAGCCAGCAAACGAACCGTTTTTATGGCCTTTCTCGCACAAAGCCGTTGACGACCCTCGGCCAATACGGTTTAATGCGCCCCGTTGCCCGGATAGCTCAGTCGGTAGAGCAAGGGATTGAAAATCCCTGTGTCCTTGGTTCGATTCCGAGTCCGGGCACCATATTTAAAGAAACCCGCCTATGGCGGGTTTTTTGCTTTCTGCCTCTCTATTTTTGCTTTATCTGCAGTTGTCACAGTGATTTCACACCAAGCTGCACTTTGCGCTGAAAATGAAAGATGGTACAAATATGAACGTAAAGATACAGCCACCCAAAAAAATTCGACGCGACGCTTAGTCCTTCGACGAAATCGCCCTCGTAAATTTAAAAAGCATAATTGGTAATGTTCTGGAAAATGATTAATGAACATGTGCCTAATAATCGATACACCCCGGCAGCAAAAGCTTAAAATGCAGATGGCGGCCTTAAATCATAATGGCTGGTAAATATTAGAAATTTTTCCGATCGGACAGGTACATGTACTCATGCTATCTGAGTTTTAATTAAAATTAAGGAACTAATGATGGCAGATCAAGGTTCGGAAGGCTTACTGTCTCCTTTTCTGAGAAAACAACGTATCAGAGCAGTAAAGCCATACCTGAATGGCAGCATTTTAGATTATGGCTGTGGTTCAGGTGAACTGGCCCGAGAAGTGAGTCACGAGAATTACTTTGGAATAGATATTGATCAGGAGTCAATCCTGGTTGCCAGAGAAAAGTTTTCTTCTTATCGATTCGCGTCCGCCGCCGAACCCTGCACAGAGAAATTTGACACTGTGGTATCAATGGCTGTTATTGAGCATGTAAAACAACCCGAACAATTTCTCTTAACCTTAGCCGGTTTTCTTAGCAAAAAGCCTTCTGCCCGAATCGTCATTACCACACCCCATCCGACTATGGACTGGATTCATGGTGCTGGCTCATCAATCGGTTTATTCTCTAAACATGCTAATGATGAACATGAAGAGTTACTTGATCGTAAGAAACTTTCAGCCGCAGGTGAAAAATGCCAGTTAGTTCTCTCTCACTACTCGCGCTTTCTTTTTGGCGCAAACCAAATTGCTATTTTCAAAATAAAATCAAATAATTAGGACATGTTTCGCAATAAAAATTGCCCTAACTGGGATTTTCTCCAGGGTGAGACTTCATATAGCTTTAATTTTCTCTGAACTATTTTTTAGATCGAAAAATTTGGATAAAACGATCATCCCAAATCAGGTTGGCTATCAAAGCATGATAGCCCAATGAGATGTCATAGCTCCCGGCACAACCGCCGGTTCAATTTACCTTGCTTTAGATCTGCACTAGTTTTGAAAAAAAGTGTTTAGTACGGATTAATGTAATAAATGCACTTTATAAAATTCTTGTTTGCTCCGCGTTTCACCTCAGAGGGACCTCATCTACTTAGTCACACAATGAGTACGATCACATATCTCAAACTTGCCTTACATCCGTTTTTACTAGGGATTTCCCAGCAAATATAGTGTGTTTTTTACATTTTGACCTTTACCCTGCTTGTTGAAACAAACCTGATGTTGCTACATTGTTTTCCAGAACTTCATTTCTATGTAATGAAAAGTTAAGGACTTACGATGATCCAGCCGCGGCCAGTGTGTTTAGCAAAACCGTTAAGACCTGGTGATAACATTGGTTTTTTTTCGGCATCATCACCGGTTACTGCAACCGCACCCAACCGTTTTGCCCGCGGCAAGCAGTTTCTGGAGGCAAAAGGGTTCACGCTCAAAGCCGGAACATTAACGGGTAAGTCTGATTTTTACCGCTCAGGCACCATTGCGGAGCGGTCGGAAGAGTTAAATCAGCTTATCAGAGACCCGCAGGTGCGTTGCATTATGTCGACTATCGGGGGGAGTAACAGCAACTCACTACTACCATGGCTGGATTACGATGCGCTGCGGGCAGATCCCAAGATCATTATTGGTTATTCCGATACGACAGCCCTCCTGGCGGGCATTTATGCCAAATCGGGGCTGATTACTTTTTACGGTCCTGCCCTGGTTGCCTCTTTCGGCGAATTTCCTCCGCTCGTCGATCCGACGTATCAGTCATTTATTGAGATACTCACACACCCGCAGGCGGGGCACTATCGCTATATCCTGCCGGAAGAGTGGAGCGATGAACGTCTGAACTGGGATGATGCCAACGCTGTGCGTCCAAAAGTCCTCTATAAAAACACTTGCCGTTTCATGGGTGAGGGGTGTGTTGAGGGGCGGGTGATTGGGGGAAATCTGAATACGCTATCAGGGATTTGGGGCAGCGAATGGATGCCAGAAATCAGATCTGGAGACATTCTGTTCATCGAGGATAGTCTGAAGGACATTGCCACCGTAGAGCGTTCTTTCTCTATGCTCAAACTTAGCGGCGTTTTCGACAAGATTAGCGCCATTCTGCTGGGTAAACATGAGCTTTTTGATGATGCAGGCTCTGGCCGCCAACCCTATAACGTATTGCATGAAGTGCTGGCGGGACAACCCATACCCATAGTGGATGGTTTCGACTGCTGCCATTCTCACCCGATGCTTACCGTGCCATTAGGCGCAACACTACGTATAAATTTCAACCTGAAGCAGATAGATATCATCAGCAGATATTTGTCTGACAGAGAGGAATAAGCGTCTTCTGCCTGCGGCATCTGCTTTTAGTAATAACGCCTTAAAGTCGGATGTTAAGCCGCTTATTAACAATTCTTATCTTAAAAAGATGTTACTAAAAATCCCATCCGCAATTATAAATCAAACAACACGCTCAATCTTATGTAAAATACACGGTATCAGATTTTTCTTACACCTTAAAACAATATTGTTTTGTATAGGATACTATTTTCCAAATCATTCAGTTTATACTGAACCAACATATTCTATGATTGAGAAAAGAATGCACGGAGATTTCATTTAAGTAAATAAAGAAATGCCATCTTCCAGATTTGAGTGAATACAGGATATGTAAAGCAGGTTAACGAGGGATGACAATGATTTATGTTATTGAAAATAAGATAGTATTCAATCCGGAAGATAATACCCTTTCTTTACAGGATGATATCAACAGTCAGGTAGCCATATCGAACCCGGCAAGACGTATTTTATTACTTCTTATTGAACATCATGGAACCGTTGTCCAACGTGATACCATTTTCAAAAAGGTATGGGATGATTTTGGTCTCGTGTCCAGCAATAATAATCTTAATCATTGCATCAGTAAATTACGCAAAGTTATTAATACTCTGGGTCACAGCGAAGAGGTGATAATCACCGTCCCTAAAGTCGGATTTTTGTTGAAAAAAGAGATTGTTATCTCAACAAGGGAAAGTCCAATTTCTTCCTCTATCACGGATCACCAGGTCACGCCTGAACCACCCGGGATAAATACTGAAACAGTATGCCTGGAGAAGCCTTTATTTTCGTCGCTTTATCAGGAAAAAGAGGCGGAATTACCTTCATCTCCCGTTAAAGAAACACGTAAGGGAGCAACAAGAAATCACCTTAATTTATTGATTAGTATTTTTTCTTTTGCACTTTTTCTGCTGGCATTTGCTATCATACTACGCGATCATTTTTATGATCCAAAAGATCGTCTGCAAATAACCATGCTCGGGGATTGCCCGCTCTATTCGACATCAATCATACCGGCAAGCCAAAAACCGAATTTCATTCACCTTGCACGTCATTTTATCGATAAGAATAAGATAAAATGTAACCCAGGGGATATTTTTATATTTCAGAGTGAATCTGTCTTCTCGATGATTAAAACCGGCGCATCTCGTGAATTTCTTGCGCAATGTCGTGTCAATAAAAATAATGATGCCGATGCCTGCCTGAGTGTATATATTAACAACAGGAAAGATAATGATAAAAGATAAATTCCGCCCTTTAATCAGAAACATTAAGCTCATTTACTGGCTACCCGCTGTAGCGATATTAACACTGGCATTCGCTTTATACATTACTAATCAAATGCAAGAAAACAGGTCATTATTCCCATATTCACTGGCTTGTCGCGGCGATTTCCTAAGTGAAGCACAATATGATGATAAAAAAGCCAAAGTTAACACCACGATTTACTTTAGCTTTCTTAATGAAAATAGAATGCTGGTATCGCTTAGCGGCAATGCCTTTTTATATGATGGGCAAAATAAACTGATTGAAAAAAGAATCTTGCTGCGTAACATTTACTACGACTATGTTCTGGAGAATAAAACACTGCAAACTTACACGTTGACCAGTCGACAGATAAATGTTGATAGCATTGACACTATGGATCAAACGCTGTCCAGTCTGGTATTGATGAACAGTTTTTATATTTCCGGCCATACCGACACGCTGGTCATGAAGAAGTATGATGATCACACTATGCTGATCGAGACTAATCAGTCTCCGCTGGTCATGTGTGTTTTCAAACCGGCCCGGTGACTCCTGCCACCCTAATCAGCGCTTATTTATAGAACAGAAAAAGAGTGAAACCGCAGGCCTCGGCATAACGGGTTAAGGTCGTCATGCTGGCCTGAGCCGGCCTTTTCTCCAGCCGGGTGATAGCGGGTGGCATCACCTCAAGGCGTCTCGCCAGCTCCGTTCTGCTTAATCCAGCCTGTTCACGCATATTTTGCAGGAGTTCGTGGATCTCGCTTTCGATAGACAATCCCTGCTCTTCGCTATGATAGGCAGGCTCTTCTAATGCCTGCGCTCTCAATTTCGCCCTTCTTAGCATTTCCTTGTCTCTTCCAGTTAAACCCGGTGTCAGTAGTAATTAATTTTCACTACCACCGATGCGTCGAATTTCCCCAGAGTCAGCGGTTTGCCGGGAATGGCGCTGACTTTAGCCGTAAAGTTTTTTGTCACTTCATTAACGTTATTCAGTTCGGCAAAATTGCTGTAACGGTTAAACGTAATCGCCTCATCTTTATCGTTTAGCAGAGTCAGCTTGGCACCATTGGCAAGATCAATGGCCGTGTTATCCACCAGCGGACTGGCGGTTGAAAATTCTGCCTGTAGTGAGAAGTTGTCGAGACAGCCCTGCTTGATGGCCTTGATCGCAAAAGGCATCGTGACCCCCGATGAGCGGGAAAGCGTGGTGCTTTGAATGGCGCCAAAGTCGACCAATTGTGACTCCGGATACACTTTTAAATCGGATCCGCAGGCCAGAAAGCGGATGCCCTGTAAGCCAGATAAACTGTATTTGACGTTTTTAGCCCCTGGCGTTTGGTTAATTCCGCGGCTGCCATCAAGCTGAAATACCGTGAACTGATCGGTGCCTTCGTAATGACCGCTGGAAGGTGGATTGGCTGTGACTTTGATATATAAACGGAAACTGACGTTAACCGTCACATTCTGCCCTTTGCGGATCGGCGGACTGTTGGTGCTCAGACGCTGCTGATTCTGCTCCAGATCCTGACCGTTGTAACTCACCCCAAGTAGCAGCCCTTGCCCTAATGATTGGGACTTGGGATTGAAATAGAAGTGCACCACATCGACGATGCTGCCGAGAACATTATCGCAATACGCTGTCATGTTAATTTCATTGGACTCCCACACTTTAGTCCCTGCCGGGACGTTTGAAGGGATGGCCAGTTGACCAATAGGAATAGGCGGCATATTGACCAGCCCGGTCCCTTTTTCCACACAGTCCAGAGCAAATACGCTACGTGAAACCAGTAATAAAGCGGCAGCCATCCATTTCCAACGTATAAGTATTCGTACCGGGTGTATTGCGGACATAACATTTCCTTAGCGATCGGGAAGTGATTGCCTTACCGGTATCAATTCCGGCCAAGGCTACGACGAGAGTAGAGGTGTTATTTCTTTTCCGGCTTACTTTCCAATTGACAGCCTGTCGCACCGCAACGGTACTGATTCACCTGTAAACCGCCGTAGTCGTCCATATACCCAATGCTGTATTTCTGGCTTACGTATTCGCGGCCTGTCAGCGTTTCGCTGCCAAAAGGTGGGAGCATCAAGCTATCGAAGCCACGAAAACTGCCACTATTATCTTTTCCGAGATATCCCAACGTGATGTAAAAAGGCGTCGGATTGGTAAACGTCAGTCCGCTGTCCGAAGGTTTAACCATTAGCTTCTCCTGCCATGCGCCGCGAGCCTGAGTTGCCACAGCGGCGGGTCGGAAAAACAGTTTGATGCGGCTTTGAATGGCCACCTGCATGACGTTGGCTAATTCACTTTTTGGCGGAACTTCACGCACATTGAAATAGAACAGGGTTTCGCGGTCTTTGGGCAGAGCGGCGGTTTCCGGCAGTTGCAAGATCCTTATCTGGCTCTTTTGCCCGGCGTCGATTCGCTGCATAGGTGGGAGTGCAACCAGTGGCGAAGCCACTTTTTCTCCTTTGGCATTTTCCAGCCATACCTGTGCCAGATAGGGTAGCTCCTTACTTTGATTGTCCAGCATCACGCTGACTGACTTATCGGCAGCGTTAAAAATAATGCGGGTACGATCAATGTTCACCGCCGCATTGCCCCCTGGCGTGAAGGTCAGCATCAGTAAAAAAGTGGCAGCAGCGCGCAACATAGCGTTCTTCATGGTTAATCCTTCTGGTTAAATCGATACAAAATCTTCAAACGTCATTTCCCGGACGTCTGACAAGGTAAAAGTAACTGGCCGCTAAGGCTGGCTGAATCATGGGGAACCTGGATGTGGCACTGGTTGTCTTCCCCCCAATGCACGGTCAAACTTTTCTCACCCGATACCCCGGCCAGATAGGCCAGGCCGCCGTCGCCGATTAACCCGGCCTCAAAACCGGAGCTGTCATCTGTGACAGAAGCACCGAGCGGCGGGAAACTACCGTCCGCAAGCCGGATAGTCGCCATCAACCGTTCCCCCTTCACCGCGCGTATCTTGCGAAAACCAATCGCACCTTCAGTGAGGGTTTTACTGACCACCGAGCTATAAACTTCGACATCATCCGGTAGATGGTTGACGTCAACACGAACGTCCGAGGTTTGGTAGCTGGAGACACCGTTCACCACGGCCACGCCATAATCATTAGTCACTGAGGCCCCGTCACTGATCGGTATGCCTTTAACCCCCGCCGCCACCATCATTCGCGGCTCATTACCGGAGCTGCTCTGATGCAATGCGGCGCCGTAGCGGGTAGCCGTCAGCGATCCGTACCAGTTAGCACTCACCGAACGGTAATCATTATTTTTCACGCTACCGTTTACACCCAGCTGGCCATAAGGCGACATATGCTGGTAGTTGGCACGAAAGACGCCATCCCCTTTCTGTAAGTCAGGACTGCTGCCACCAGCGCCAACGCGCCAGCTGTTTTTCGGGTCCTGGCTGTTGTAGTAAGAGGCTGTTTGTGAGAATCCACTGTTTGAATCCTGCTGGGCGTCATAGCTTATTTGCTGCCCCGAAGAGAGCGGCAGACTAAACGACAGGAACATCTGGTTCTCATCGGTATATTGATATTTCAATTTACTCGCCGACAACGTGGCGGAAATTCCGGTAAACCTACCAATATCAAAGATCTTGCTTACCGAGACACTGTAGTTATTGCTGGGACTGTCGTTCCAATAGACCTTATGGGTCGCGGATAAGTAGAGCGTAATAGCTGGCCACGGCAAAAACTGGTTGGCAGTGACCGTGTAAGTTTGTTTATCGTCACGCGAATAGTGATCGCCATTGACTTTATCGAGGTACTGGTTCAGCGACATAAAGCTTTTTTCGGAGAAACGATAACCTGCAAAGGTTATCTGGCTCCCCGTGGTATCGAAGCGTTTGGAGTAATTCACACGGTAGCTGTACCCGCTCTGGCGGCCTTCTACCGGTACAGTGGCAGATGAACGGGTGACATCAAAAGAGACGGCGCCAAAATCCTGCAAGTTTTGCCCAACACCCAGCGCCTGCGACTGATAATTTCCCGTGGTTGCGATAAGTCCCCCATAAAGCGAGAAGTTGTTCATCGCGCCCCATGACATCTCACCACTGTAAAAACCAGGTTGCATGACAGTGTTATTGCTGCCGGTCGTCGGCTTACCCATAGCGGTTTTAAAGCGCACTTCGCCTTTACGGGTCAGAAACGGAATAGTTGCCGTGCTGACCTGATACGTCGTCACACTGCCATTTTCTTCTTCAATCCGTACATCCAGTGCTCCCTGAACCGCCTCACTCAGGTCCTGAATAACAAACGGGCCTGGCGAGACGTTAGTCTGATAAATCACCCGGCCGTTCTGGCTGATGCTGACCTTGGCATTGGTTTTGGCAATCCCCGTGACCTGCGGTGCATAACCGCGCAACGAAGGCGGCAACATGCGCTGATCGCTATTCAGTGAAACACCGAGAAAACGGAACGAATCGAAAATATCGGAGTTAAAATACGTTTCACCGGCATTCAGCCTGGCGCCGATAGACGGAATAGCGCGGAATAAATATTTCTGAGTCCAGGTAAACTGGTCATTATGCTTTCCTCCCGAAGAGCGGGAGTTGTTGTACTGATAATCCGCACGGGCACGCCAGGCCCCCAGATTAAAACCCGCGGTACCATAGCTGCTCAGATTGGTCGAACTGGTGCCCTGCTGAGGCATATATTTACTACCGAGCAGGTTGTAATCGAGAATTGCGCCTGATACGCCTTCATCCCACTGGGAAGGCGGCACCCAGTTTTCATCATGATAGGTCAGCCAAGCCTGAGGAATGCTGATATTGAGCGTTTGCTTTTCCTGGTCATAAGTTACCGTCACCTCTTTTAGCGTATCTAATGAGGTACAACGTCCATCATTCCAGGTGGTTAATAATTTGCGCGTGCTGTCCGTCAGGTCGAGTTTATCCACCAATGTCGGCGTCAGGCAGATGCGACTATTTTTGTTATCCGGAGTCGGAATATATTTAATCAGGCTCTGTTCCGGCAACATACGGCCGTTGAGCACAACGTCCAGCAGGTACTCACCCGGGGCGATATAGTTCGCCACTTCGAATCGTGAGAGATCGATATTATTACGGTCTCCGGCATCAATAAAATTGGTATTGAATTCGACTGCCAGAGTCTTCATTGAAATAAAACATCCGAACAATGCGCAGATAATAATGACGGAATATTTTTTCAGGACTGATGTTTTATTCAATGTAAACAACATATAAAAATCACTTTTATTTTTATAATAGCGTTACAGGCTTATTTATATAGCCAGCAGAATACCCTGCCGGAATAGACAGAGTTGAAGGGGAGTTGCCTCCCCTATTTAATTGCGCGGTTTTATTTGTAGTTCAGAGCGTAGGTAGCCTGAGAGACGATAGTACCGGTCGAAACGGGTTGAGAGTTAGCCTCAACGCGGGCAGCAAACACCAGTTCGTTGTTACCAGTAACCAGATTGATATCTTTTGAGGTATCGCCCACTTTTAACAAATCACCATTAGCATCGATCAGACGGATACCCGCCCCTTTGGCACTGCCGGTGTTAGCCAACAGCTCAGACAAACTGCTATCGGGAGTGCCTGCAAAAGAAACGGCCACTTTAGACATGGCTGGGTAAGCAACGGTACCCGCCGTTTGTGCAGTCAGGTCACAATCTTGTAAATGAATGGTGTAGTTAACGTTCTGAGAATATTTATTACCGCTTTCAAGTACCTTATTGGCAACTTGCCCCATGTTCACATTGATGTCTTCATCGCCTGCAGCAATAGAACAAGGTGCATTAATAACAGTACCGGTAAAATGAATACGGCCAGAGCCCTGGTCGGAGCCAGATGGTGCGGCAGGGGCCGGATCATCAGCAAACGCAGCAGCAGAAATTACCGCAGAAAGGGCAATAATGAGAGTCTTTTTCTTAGTGTTAAACATGTTGAGTCCTTGAGAATTATACGGCAGCAAAATAGCGATATCTTGCTGTACCGAAGAGAGCACCCCTCTCTTTCCAGATCAATATACTGTTATTTGATTTTTTACGGAATAATAATTCAAGAAGTCCAACAATTAAGAACAAGAATCTAAAGTTAATCTAAAAGTCCCTTTTTATGAACGTTTATTAACCTACAGGTGAAATTAATTAACATTAAATTTTATTAAACATCGAGTGAGATACATACAGATAGTGAATTAATTAAGCTTTAATTAACAATTTATAAACTTTCTTATGATTTATAAGCTACATCCTTCCTTAAACATCGCTGAAACTATATCGCCGTGAAATCTTCATGCCCCTGATAATAACCTCTGTTTCATTTCATTAGCCTTCTCAACGTCACGGTAAAAAATGTCATCTTGCTGAAATTACTCCGGTTGCGTGATCTGTCCCCCAAAAACCAAACAAAGCGTCATGGCAATCTACACTTAACCTTTGATTGACATATCATTAACAAATTAAAAGGAGAAAAACCATGAGCCACGTTTATAAGCACGCGATTCCTGCTTCTATTGCAGAACATACCCTGATCACACCTGAGAAATATCAACAGTACTATCAGCAATCTGTAGAAAACCCTGACCAATTTTGGGGCGAGCAAGGAAAAATTCTCGACTGGATGAAGCCTTATACAAAAGTGAAAAATACCTCATTCGCACCGGGAAACATCGATATTCGCTGGTTTGAAGATGGCACGCTGAACCTGGCAGCCAATTGCCTGGATCGCCATCTTGAGAAAAATGGTGACCGAACTGCGCTGATATGGGAAGGAGATGACCCGCAGGCAGAAAGTAAAAAGGTTACCTACAAACAGCTGCATCACGATGTGTGCAAATTTTCTAACGTTCTGAAAGGACTGGGCATTAAAAAGGGCGACGTGGTTGCTATTTATATGCCGATGGTTCCTGAAGCAGCTGTCGCCATGCTGGCTTGTGCACGTATTGGAGCCGTTCATTCTGTGATCTTTGCAGGTTTCTCCCCCGAAGCAGTCGCCGGGCGCATTGTTGATTCAAATTCGAAGCTTGTGATCACCGCTGATGAAGGCTTACGTGCCGGACGTACTATTCCTCTCAAGCAGAATGTCGATGATGCGTTGAAAAATCCCGCAGTGACCAGCGTAACCAACGTGGTGATATTTAAGCGTACCGGCAAACAAGGTGAATGGCACGAAGGCCGGGATATCTGGTGGCATGACGCGGTAAAAGACGCTTCAGCCAATTGCCGGCCTGAAGAGATGAAGGCCGAAGATCCGTTATTTATACTTTATACCTCCGGCTCGACCGGTAAACCTAAAGGCGTGCTTCACACTACCGGGGGTTATCTGGTCTATGCCGCCCTGACGTTCAAATACACCTTCGATTATCACGAGGGCGATATCTATTGGTGCACCGCCGATGTGGGCTGGGTGACTGGTCACAGCTATTTGCTGTACGGGCCGCTGGCCTGTGGCGCAATTTCGCTGATGTTTGAAGGTGTGCCGAATTACCCGGCACCAAATCGCATGGCACAGGTGATTGATAAGCATAAAGTGAACATCTTATACACCGCACCGACTGCGATCCGTGCGCTCATGGCTGAAGGTGATAAAGCAATCGAAGGAACAAGCCGCGAAACGCTGCGCATTATGGGGTCGGTTGGTGAGCCAATAAACCCGGAAGCTTGGGAGTGGTATTACAAAAAGATCGGCAACAGCAAATGCCCGATTGTCGATACCTGGTGGCAGACCGAAACCGGCGGATTCATGATAACCCCGCTGCCAGGGGCTACCGAATTGAAAGCCGGTTCTGCAACCCGCCCCTTCTTCGGTGTACAACCTGCATTGGTCGATAACGAAGGGGTGCCTCAGGAAGGCGCATGCGAGGGTAATCTGGTCATCACGGATTCATGGCCGGGTCAGGCCCGTACGCTGTTTGGCGACCACGACCGTTTCGAACAAACCTACTTCTCCACCTTCAAAAATATGTACTTCAGTGGTGATGGTGCACGCCGTGACGAAGACGGTTATTACTGGATAACCGGGCGTGTAGATGACGTACTGAATATTTCTGGTCATCGCCTCGGAACTGCCGAAATCGAATCAGCCCTGGTATCACACCCTAAAATCGCCGAGGCCGCAGTTGTAGGGATCCCTCACAACATTAAAGGCCAGGCAATTTATGCCTACATAACCCTCAACCATGGGGAAGAACCGTCAGCAGAGCTCTATTCCGAAGTACGGAACTGGGTACGTAAGGAGATCGGGCCGATTGCCACACCGGATATTCTTCACTGGACCGACTCACTGCCAAAAACCCGCTCGGGGAAAATTATGCGCCGTATACTGCGCAAAATTGCCGCCGGTGATACCAGCAATCTGGGAGATACCTCGACGCTCGCCGATCCGGGTGTTGTCGATAAGCTGTTGGAAGAAAAACAATCAATGAAAGTGCCGTCCTAATTTTCACCGCCCTGGCGCGGTGAACTCTATCAATGCCTCACAGGAGTCACTGAGATGAATGATCTCATTTATCAGAGAGTTGTAAACAATCCGCGCTTCAGGGAGTTAATCGAAAAACGTAGCCGCTTTGCGTGGCTGCTTTCGGCTATCACGTTGGTGATGTACGTTGCCTTTATTTTCCTGATTGCCTTTGAACCTCAGTGGCTGGGTACGCCGCTGTATGAAGGTGCGACCATTACCCGAGGTATTCCCGTTGGCGTAGGCCTGATTGTTATCTCCTTCGTGCTGACCGGTATTTATGTTTTCCGTGCCAACAATGAATTTGACCGACTGACCGCCGATATCATCCGCGAGGTGAACCTATGAACGCACGTCGTTTAGGGGCCATGGCGCTCTGCAGTTTACTGGCTTTCCCGCTGAGCGCTTTGGCTGCGGAGGGCATTGCCGGTGAAGTAAAGAAACAGCCGCTGAATATTGAAGCGATTGTCATGTTCGTTTTATTTGTTGGTGCCACCTTATACATTACCTACTGGGCTTCGAAACGTACGCGCTCACGACAGGATTATTATACGGCGGGTGGGCGCATCACCGGTTTGCAAAACGGTATGGCCATTGCCGGTGACTTTATGTCTGCTGCCTCTTTCCTGGGGATATCCGCACTGGTATACACCTCAGGTTACGATGGTCTGATCTACTCAATAGGATTTTTAATTGGCTGGCCGATCATTCTGTTTTTGATCGCTGAAAGGCTGCGAAATTTAGGTAAATATACCTTTGCGGATGTGGCTTCATACCGGCTGAAACAGAAGCCTATCAGAACGTTGTCAGCCTGCGGCTCACTGGTGGTTGTCGCACTGTACCTCATTGCGCAGATGGTCGGAGCCGGGAAATTGATTCAGTTGCTCTTCGGCTTGAATTACCACGTTGCGGTGATCCTGGTGGGTATTTTGATGGTGCTCTACGTCCTGTTTGGCGGGATGTTAGCCACCACCTGGGTACAAATCATCAAGGCGGTTTTACTGCTGGCGGGCGCAACCTTTATGGCTGTCATGGTCATGAAATCGGTTAACTTCAACTTTAATACCCTATTCCAACAGGCAGTTGCGGTTCACCCGAAAGGTATCGCGATCATGAGCCCTGGGGGACTGGTTTCTGACCCAATATCTGCACTTTCTCTCGGATTAGCGCTCATGTTCGGGACCGCCGGTTTACCTCATATTCTGATGCGCTTCTTCACGGTAAACGACGCAAAAGAGGCGCGCAAAAGTGTCTTCTATGCCACCGGGTTTATCGGCTATTTCTATATTTTGACGTTTATTATCGGCTTCGGCGCCATCGTACTGGTCAGTGCAAATCCGGCATTTAAAGATGCCAGCGGTGCACTGCTTGGCGGGACCAATATGTCTGCGGTTCATCTTGCCGATGCCGTGGGTGGCAGCTTCTTCCTGGGCTTCATCTCTGCCGTCGCTTTCGCCACCATTCTGGCGGTCGTCGCCGGACTTACTCTGGCCGGGGCATCGGCGGTATCCCATGATCTGTATGCGAGTGTTATCAAAGACGGTAAGGCAACGGAGAAAGATGAGCTTCGGGTATCGAAGATCACCGTTGTGCTGCTCGGTATCGTCGCCATCCTGCTCGGAATATTGTTCGAGAAGCAGAATATTGCCTTTATGGTCGGTCTGGCGTTCTCTATTGCGGCGAGCTGTAACTTTCCTATCATCCTGCTGTCGATGTACTGGGGAAAACTCACTACACGAGGTGCAATGATTGGAGGCTGGTTAGGCTTATTGACGGCGATTATCCTGATGGTTCTCGGCCCGACGATATGGGTGCAGATACTGGGCCATGCAAAACCAATCTATCCGTATGAATATCCGGCGTTGTTCTCGATGATCGTGGCGTTTGTCGGTATCTGGCTGTTCTCAATTACTGACCACTCCCGCGAGGGAGAACTCGAAAGAGAGCGCTTCTATCCGCAATTTGTACGTTCTCAGACCGGCATTGGTATTTCGCAAAGTTCCAATCACTGAGCATCTAACACAGCCAGAGCACGCATGGGCTCTGGCTTTTTCAATGATTGATTCATTATTTATATCTGCAAGACAATTCTGTAATGCCCCCTCATCCATTGCTCATTTACTCAGAGTAGTGAATGCTGTTAAGTCATAACTTATAACAAGGAGGCAAAAATGTTCACGACCGAAGCCTGGCTATGGCAGGAACACGCAGAGCCGGATGCGTTGGAATTCAAAGAAACCACGCTCCCAGCACTTAAAGCCGACCATGTATTAATTAAGAATAAAGCCGTAGGTTTGAACCCTGTAGACTGGAAGATCCTGGCGAGTCCCCCTGCGACATGGCAAAGCGGACATATTCCCGGCGTTGACGGTATGGGTGAAATCATTGCTCTTGGAGCCGATGTGCAGCATCTTCGCGTCGGAACCCGGGTCGCCTACCATACGGATTTGCGCTGTGCGGGAAGTTTTGCGAGGCATACGGTAGTGGCCGCTCACGCTCTTATTCCTATTCCTGAAGCGTTAACGGATACCGTAGCTGCTGCTTTACCCTGCCCGGCAATGACCGCTTGGCAGGCAATGAAGCGCATCCCGGAATTAGCGGGCAATTCAGTACTGGTTAATGGTGCCGGCGGGGCCGTTGGCGGAATATTGACGCAGTTGCTTACTCAGGCAAATGCCCGTGTATACGCTACGGCCAGCGAGCGGCATCATTCACTGTTAAATCAGAAGGGCGCATTGAGGACGTTTGACTATCACCAAACTGATTGGCAGGAACAATTGCTGGCCGAACTGAAGGGGCATTCTTTACATGCTGCTTTTGACCTGGTGAATCAACAAAGCGCAGAATCCCTTGGTCATTTACTCGGGTATTATGGCCACCTTGTCTCGGTACAAGATCGGGTTGAAACATCTCCCGTTGAGCCATTCAGCACCAGTATTTCATTGCATGAGATTGCACTTGCCGCCATCCATCCTCATGGTTCTGCTGCCCAGTGGCAACAGTTGATCGCCGCTGCCGTAGAAATGCTCAACCAAATTTCACGCGGCGAACTTCTTATGCCGACTATTAAAATTGTGGCCTTTGCCGCCTTACCAGAGGCGCTAAATGCTATGAAACAGAATAATAACGGCGTCAAATACGTTGCTGAACTGTAGAAATTTCAGGCTCAGAATGCTAAAAGGCCATCCATAGGATGGCCTTTTAC
>CAMLBO010000042.1 GCA_946478305.1 uncultured Enterobacterales bacterium | reverse complement strand
TCGAAATATCCTTTAAAAAACAATGCTGGTCACCTTAAGTGACCAGCATTAGCCGTGGCGGTGTTTTTTTTAACGCTGACTCGAACCTAATCAGTACATTGGTTGAGTCGGTGCCGGATTAACCGGTGCTGGTGCTGCTGCGCTTGGTGAAGCTTCAAGACCCGGATTGTTAGGGTTACTCATTGGCCCTAACGCCGCAGGTTTCGTGGTGACCGGCACAGAGGCAACTGGCACTAACTGCAGATCGGCTTTGGTACCCTGACCACGGTTAACCACCTCTTTCACTGAATCTGTGATAAAGGTCATCTGACCATTTACCGTCACCGCTGCACTCAAGATCACGCGAGCGTTAGGCGGGATATCCTGAGGGTTGTACGGCAGAATAAAGGTAAAAGGTGCTTGTTTGCCCCCGGTGCGTGCAACTTTCTGAGCAATCACACGGGATGGCGCATCAGCCAGCGAGGCATCCGACATGGTCACTGTCAGCACCGCATCTGGCGGCAAGGCTACTCGCTGAGAGATATTAACGGTACCTGATACATTCGGGCCGGTAATAGCCGGGCCGGACGGACTGGCCGAGGTATTGGCAGGTGCTTCCTGCGCGGGTGTAGTATGCTGTGAAGCGCAACCGGCCAGTGTGAGAGACAGCGCGGTTCCACCTACAATCTGCCAAAGTTTCATTGATCGTTCTCCTTTTTATTTTCGCTTGTCGACAAGCTCTAATAAACGCCGACTATGAGCAGTGGCTTAAACCACCTTACGCATTAATCATGGCACAAAAATCTGGATCTTGCCTCCCGACAGCTAAATTCAGCTTCTGGGTTCAGTTTTTTTCTACTATTATGAATGAGATAACGCAACCGCCCCTCCTGCAGCTGATGCTTTATCAGAGTTTTCCGAGCAGCAGGAGACCCACTTTCATGAGGCCACCTATGAGTCAGGCACTGCAAAATTTACTGGATCTGCTGGATCTGGAAAAAATCGAAGAAGGGTTGTTTCGTGGCCAGAGTGAAGATCTGGGCCTGCGTCAGGTATTTGGCGGTCAGGTTGTCGGGCAGGCGCTATATGCAGCCAAACAAACCGTGCCGAGTGATCGCGGGATACACTCGTTCCATAGCTATTTTTTACGCCCCGGGGACAGCAGCAAACCGATCATTTATGACGTTGAGATCCTGCGTGATGGCAACAGTTTTAGTGCCCGTCGCGTGAAAGCCGTACAAAATGGCAAGCCGATTTTCTATATGACGGCCTCATTCCAGAGTCATGAAGAGGGCTTTGAGCATCAGAACACGATGCCAGACGTACCGCCGCCGGAGTCGCTGGTCTCTGAATCCGATATTGCCAAAAGCCTGGCGCATCTGATACCGGAAAAAGTGCGGGATAAATTCATCGGTCAGAAGCCCATCGAAATGCGCCCGGTAAAATTCCATAATCCGCTAAAAGGCAGTGTAGAAGAGCCAACCCGCGCCGTCTGGTTCCGTGCGAACGGTACCATGCCTGATGATCTGCGCATCCATCAGTATCTGCTGGGCTACGCGTCCGATTTCAACTTCCTGCCGACCGCGTTACAACCACATGGGATTGGCTTCCTTGAACCGGGTATGCAGGTCGCCACCATCGATCACTCGATGTGGTTCCACCGGCCGTTCCGTCTGGATGACTGGCTATTGTATGCCGTCGAAAGTACGTCGGCCTCCGGCGCACGCGGCTTTGTGCGCGGTCAGTTCTATACCCGTGATGGCATTCTGGTGGCGTCGACAGTGCAGGAAGGCGTTATCCGCAAGAGAACGCCGGAGTAAGTAAAGCCGAAGGCTAAAAGAAAAAGGGCGATACCTTTTACGGTATCGCCCTTTTTGCATTCATCATTATTTTTATATTTCACTCTTCAAAGAGTTAGCGCACTACTTTCTCTGAAACCTGTTACTGGTTGTAAGCATTTTCGCCGTGGCTGTTGACGTCCAGACCTTCACGTTCCTGTTCTTCAGGAACACGCAGACCGACCAACATATCCGCCACTTTATAGGCGATGAAAGCAACCACGCCAGACCATACCAGAGTAACACCCACACTCAGCAACTGGACCCAAACCTGATGCCCCATGGTCACACCTTCTGCGTAACCTACCCCCCCCAGAGAGCTGGAGGTGAACACGCCGGTCAGGATACAGCCGACGATGCCGCACACGCCGTGCACTCCGAATACGTCACAGGTGTCATCCACTTTAAGCCATTTTTTAAGGGTAACGACACCCCACAGACCGGCAACACCCCCAACCAGACCAATAACTAACGCACCACCTACGCCTACCGTACCGCACGCCGGGGTGATAGCAACCAGACCTGCGATAGCGCCTGAACTGGCGCCCAGCAGAGAAGGCTTACCACGCACCATCCACTCAACGAAGGTCCAGGAAAGGATTGCCCCCGCTGTCGCCATGACGGTATTGAGGAAGGCCAAAGCTGCGATGGAGCTTGCCGCGCTTGCTGAACCGGCGTTGAAACCAAACCAGCCCACGTACAGAATTGAAGCCCCCGTGAAGACCATTGGCAGGT
Source organism: uncultured Enterobacterales bacterium (assembly GCA_946478305.1). Taxonomy (GTDB): domain Bacteria; phylum Pseudomonadota; class Gammaproteobacteria; order Enterobacterales; family Enterobacteriaceae; genus Ewingella. The sequence continues at coordinate 36,790 of CAMLBO010000042.1, read as the reverse complement.
TATGCGGTTTGAACGCTTCTTTACCAAAACCGGCACGTTTACCTACCAGATAAGCCCCCACCAAGCCCGCGATAGCGGCGTTGATGTGAACCACGGTACCACCGGCAAAGTCCAGCGCACCGTCAGCAGCCAGGAAACCACCCGCCCATACCATGTGTGCAATAGGCAGATAAGAGAAGGTCAACCAGATCACGGTGAAAATCAGCACTGCCGCGAAACGTACACGTTCAGCCAGCCCACCTACCACCAGAGCCACGGTGATACAGGCAAATGAGCACTGGAAGGCCACGTGGATTAACTGTGAGAATGTCCCGGTGACAGAGTCCAGACCAATGCCTTTAAGCATCGCATTACTGAAACCACCGAAGAAGGCGTTACCTTCACTGAAGGCCAGACTGTAGCCATACAGCATCCAGAGAATGCAAACCAGAGCGAAAGTGACAATAACCTGAGTCAGCATCGACAAGACGTTTTTCGAACGCAACAGGCCGCCATAGAACAGGGCTACACCTGGGACTGTCATAAACAGAACCAATGCGGTACAAATCATCATAAAGGCGTTATCCGCACCGTTTGCTACCGCTGGCGCAGCAGCCATGGCGAGTGATGGCAGCATGGCTACGGCACCGAACCCCATCATCAAAAGAAGTTTTTTCATTATTAACCCACCCCTGTTTCTCTAAGCTGTTGCTCTAAAATTATGTTCTAACGTCATGAGCCCGAAATTACAGTGCTGCTTCGTCGGTTTCGCCGGTACGGATGCGAATAACGCGTTGCAATTCAGCAACAAAAATTTTGCCATCACCGATCTTGCCTGTGTAGGCCGCTTTACTGATCACGTCGATAACTTCATCAAGCTGATCGTCGGCAATCGCAATATCAATTTTGACTTTTGGCAGGAAGTTAACGCTGTACTCTGCGCCACGATACAACTCCGCGTGTCCCTTCTGACGACCAAAACCCTTAACTTCGGTCACGGTCAGCCCTTGAATTCCTACAGCAGACAGCGCTTCGCGCACGTCTTCCAGCTTGAAAGGTTTGATCACCACAGTAACCAGCTTCATTTTGCCACTCCTCGAATTAAGAGCTTGCCGCGAGGGAATTCGCGCCCGATACGCAAGGATTAAAGCAAAGGCTGTGCCAGAGTTGTGTTCAGAGAAAGATTCGTAGTTCTAGCGCGCAACAGTGCCACTTCTCCCCTACTCGTTGCAGCGCGCAGCGTTTTCTGGGAGGTGTTGAGCAAGAAGGTGCGCACTATTAAAGTGCGGCGCGCTTTTTTTCAGTGCAATAACCGCTCACAGTGAAAGGGAGTGCCTGATAATGGTGCGCAAGTAGCGGAACTGGAGAAAAAGCGGGGCGGAATGAAAAGAAGAAAGCCGCGCTGAACGCGGCATTTAGGAGTCTATTAACTAAGGTCTGAAACCGGTAGTTCGTGCTGGCCTGATGCCAGCTCTTCGCCCACCAGCTGCAACTGATACATTTGATAATAGCGGCCTTTTTCGGCCAAAAGCAGCTGATGGTTCCCTTGTTCAACCGCCCGCCCGCGATGCAGAACCAGGATGTTGTCAGCATCGACGATAGTCGATAAACGGTGAGCAATCACCACCAGCGTGGTTTGTTGTCTGATGGCACGCAGCGCGCGCTGAATTGCCTGTTCGGTGCCGGAGTCAATATTAGCAGTTGCCTCGTCAAGGATCAGAATTTCGGGCGCTTGCACCAGAACACGTGCCATCGCCAGTAATTGTTTCTGGCCTACCGACAGGTTATTACCCTGCTCACCCAGACGGGTATAAATGCCCTCCGGCATGGCCCGAATCAGTGGCGCAAGCTGAACAGTTTCCAGCGCGTGCCAGACCTGCTCCTCGTCAATATCACGCCCCAGCGTCACGTTGGCATAGACCGACTCGGCCAATACCACCGGATCCTGCTGAACCATGGCGATACCTTTGCGCAAGCTGGTGTGCGACAGATCAGAAAGCAGACGCCCGTCGACCCGAATCTCGCCGTGCGCGATCGGGTAGTACCCCATTAACAAGTTAGCCAGGGTGCTTTTGCCACTGCCAGTATGACCCACCAGTGCCGCAAAACCGCGCGAAGGAACGTGCATAGAGATATTCTCCAGCACCCATTTGTCCGGACGGTAGGCAAAACTCAGATCACAGATATCAATTTCCCCGCTGGCCAGCGGTGTCACGTCTTCGCCATACTGCTGCTGCACCCGGTCCATCAGATCAAAGATACGTTCACCGGCCACCACTGCCTGCTGGAAAATCGATTGCTGGGAGGTCAGCGCAATCAGCGGCTCATTCAGACGCCCCAGATAGTTAATAAAGGCATATAGCACACCGACACCAATAGTCCCTTCAGCGCTGAATCCGAACAGCAATAACAGGCCGCACAGAATAAGCGAAGAGAAGAGGCTCAGAAGCGGACGTAACAGAAACCCCTCCAGTTTAAGGGTCTGCATTCTGGCAAAATAGTGCGACTGGCTGGCTTTCGCCAACCGTTCCCCAAAACGCTTCTGCTGGCGGAATTGCTGGATCACCCCCATGCCGTTAATGACCTCATTGAAGCCATCATTGATATCTGCCAAATAGCTGCGAACCCGGCGAACCACCGGCGTACTGTAGACCTGATAAATCGCCATCACGATAAACACGGCGGGGAAAATGCAGATAGCGATCGACGCCAGCCGCCAGTCAAGGCTGTACATCGCGATCAGCATCGCCCCAATCAGCGCCATACTGCGCAGCACCGTTGATACTACGGTGACATAAAGATCTCGGATCACTTCAGTGTCATTGGTGACACGTGAGATCAACTGCCCGACGGGCTGGGTGTCGAAAGCGCTGAGCGGCTGACGCAATGCAGCGTCCATCACGTCGGTTCGCAGCCGCTGAACCACGCCGACCGCAGCACGGTTAAACAGCAGCGCCTGAAAGTAGTGCAATCCGGCCGCCAGAAATTGCAGCAGAATAAAGGTAATCGCCAGCAGGCTAACCATGCCGAGCGGTAACTCCCCTTTCGCCACGTAGTGATCGATAAAGAAACTGATCAGGATCGGGCCCAGCACTTCGGCCGCCGCTGCGACCCAAAGCATAATAACCGCGATCGACAGGGGCTTGCGGTAGGCCTTGCCATAACTGAGCAATCTTTTGAGCGTCGGCCAGCTTTTTTGAATTTTAATCATGTTTAATGTCTACCAAAACCTGTGACAACTCTTCAGCCGGAACGTCATCAAGTGCAGCCTCCAACTGCTGGTAGCGATACATATCGCGATACCACCCAGGCTGTGACGACAGCTGATTATGATCACCCCGCTGCGCCACTGTTCCGCCGCTGAACACCAGAATTTCGCTGGCCTCCGTCAGGGCCGACAGCCTGTGTGCGCTGATGATCACGGTGCGATCGCTGCCCCACTGACGCAGGTTGTGCAGGATCTGATGCTCAGTACGGCCATCAACCGCAGACAGGGCATCATCAAGCACCAGAATTTCGGCCTGCAGCAGGAGAGCCCGGGCAATCGAGATACGTTGTTTCTGACCACCGGAAAGCATCACCCCCCGCTCCCCGACTTCCGTTTCATAACCCTGCGGCAAGCGCAGGATATCGTCATGCACACTGGCTAAACGGGCTGCTTCCTCAATTTCTTGCTGGGTTGCATCCGGACGACCGAGGGCAATATTTTGCGCCACGGTGTCAGAAAACAGGAACGGCGTCTGGCTGACCACGGCCATGCGTCCGCGCCAGTCATCCAGCTTGATCTCTTTAAGTGACAAACCGTGATAGCGGATATCGCCGTGTGTGACGTCAAACTGGCGCTGGATAAGCCCCAGAAGCGTACTCTTGCCAGATCCCGTTGTCCCGCACAGGCCCAGCATCTGGCCTGGACGCAGCAGGAAGTTCACCTCGTGCAGCGCAGGCTGGCTGTTTTCCGGATAGTGGAAGTCATCGATGCGCACTTCCAGATTGGCACGTCCGGCAGGCAACGGTGTATCCCCGTCCACCACGCTCGGCGCTTCCTGCAATAAACTGCGGATTCGGCTGTAGGCCGCACTGCCGCGCTCAACGATATTGAACATCCAGGCCAGAGCCAGCATCGGCCAGATCATCAGCCCAAGATACATGACAAAACTGGTCAATTGACCCAGCGTCAGATGACCGTTAACGACCATCCAGCTACCGCCACCGATCGCCAGCAAGTTAGCCATGCCGATGGCGACATAGATGGTCGGGTCGAAACGGGCATCCACGCGCGCTACGCGCATATTTTTAACGCCGGTATCGGCGGCAACATCGGCAAATTGCGAAGACTGATGATTCTCCAGACCGAAGGCTTTGATCATGCGGATGCTGGTCAGACTTTCCTGCGCCTGATCGTTGAGCGAGGAGAACGCCGCCTGCGCGGTTTTGAAGCGCTGATGCAACTGGTCACCGTAGCGTTTGATCACAATGGCCATGATCGGCATGGGTACCAAAGAGAGAAAAGTCAGCTCCCAGCTGATTTGCGTGGCCATGACTATGAGCACTGCCAGTCCCATTACCATTGAATCCACCAGCGTTAATACCCCTTCTCCCGCCGCGAAGACCACGCGATCTACGTCATTGGTGGCGCGGGCAATCAGATCACCGGTACGGTGGCGCAGATAAAAGGCCGGATGCTGGCGGCTGAGCTGTTGAAAGAAGTTCTGCCGCAACTCTACGGCCAGCTGGTAGGAGGCGCCGAACAGCAGCACGCGCCAGACATAGCGCAGCAAATACACCACAATGGCCGTGGCGAGCATCAGCCCCAGCCAGGCGAATAAGACTTTTGAGGTCATCTGTTTTGAGGTCACGCCATCAATGATGATCCCCACCAGTTTTGGCGGCAGTAACTGCAAAATAGCAATCACGATCAGCAGCGCGACAGCACCGAGGTAACGTCGCCATTCGCGGCGGAAATACCAGCCTAGTTGAGCAAACAATCTCACGCAGATTTATCCATTTATTGATGACCAATATATTGGCCTTCGAAAACCCAGAATAATTTTTATTATCGAACGGCGCTCAGAATACCATTGTTAACATGCCATTCTGATGAAACTTTTTGCTGAAACAGGCCATGTAACGCAGCAGCCCGACAGGGTACGGATGCCAGTCCGACGCCAATGAAGAAACGTTTTACAACGGCAGTGCCGTAGTGGATTTAATCCGCTCCATCGCAAAGCTCGACGTGACGTCAATCAGACCCGGTACCCCATTGACCAGACGCTTGTAAAAGTTGTCGTAGCTCTTCATATCGGCCACCTGCACCTGCAACAAATAGTCGTATTCACCGGCCATACGATAAAAACTCAGCACTTCGGGTAACGCCGCGACCTGATCGACGAAACTCTGATACCAATCACTGCTGTGGTGTTGAGTTTTAATCAGCACAAACGCCGTCAGACTAAGCCCCAGCTTTTCGTTATCCAGTAACGCCACCCGCCCCCGAATAATCCCCTCGTCTTCCAAACGTTTCAGACGCTTCCAGCACGGTGTCGTAGTCAGATTGACCGCCTCCGCCAATGTGGTAATTGACTGAGTACAATCTTCCTGCAACATTGCCAGCAGCTTTCGATCAATTTTATCTACCATATCGCCTCTTTAGAGAAAAACATTCTCTAAACCTCACCATTTATGGGTTAAAGAGTAACTTATTTCTCCGATAAATACGTTAATCTACGCAAAATCAAACTCCTTTCTGACGGACTGCCACCATGACCAATGTCTGGGTTACTCACGCCATCAAAGAAATCGACGCGGATTTCCAGCGTTCTGCCGACACCCATCTGATGCGCCTTAGCCTCGTGGATTTTCCCGGCATTGCGCTCTATCTGAAAGATGAAAGTACCCATCCCTCTGGCAGCCTGAAGCACCGTCTGGCCCGTTCATTGTTTTTGTATGGACTGTGCAATGGCTGGATCCGCGAAAACACGCCGATTATTGAAGCCTCTTCGGGCAGCACCGCCATTTCGGAAGCCTATTTTGCCCGCCTGCTCGGCCTGCCATTTATTGCCGTCATGCCCTCATGCACTGCACCGCGCAAGATTCAGCAGATCGAGTTTTACGGTGGACGCTGCCATTTCGTTGAGAATTCAGGCCAGATTTATGCCGCGTCCGAGCAGTTGGCCCGCGAACTGAACGGTCACTATATGGATCAGTTCACCTACGCAGAACGCGCCACCGACTGGCGCGGCAACAATAATATTGCCGACAGCATCTTCCGCCAGATGTCCCTGGAGCCCCATCCGGTTCCACGCTATCTGGTGATGAGTGCAGGCACGGGTGGGACTTCAGCGACGCTCGGCCGTTATATTCGTTATCAGGGGTATCACACAGAACTGGTGGTGGTTGACCCGGAAAACTCGGTGTTTTATGACTATTTCCAGCAACGTGATCCGTCGGTGACGGCCCAGTGCAGCAGCAAAATTGAAGGCATTGGCCGCCCGCGCGCCGAACCGTCATTTATTCCGAGCGTCATTGACAGCATGATCCGCGTGCCAGATGCCGCGAGCGTTGCCACTTTGCGCTGGCTTGAAAGCATTCTGGGCCGTAAAGTCGGCGGTTCGACCGGGACCAACGTGTGGGGTGCGCTTGTGCTGGCGAAGCAGATGAGGGAGAAAGGCGAAACCGGTTCGATCGTCACCTTGTTATGCGACAGCGGCGAACGCTATCTGAACACCTATTTTAACGACGAATGGGTCACTGCGAATATCGGCGATATCAGCCACTACAGTGAGCAATTGGCCAACGTGCGTTGATTGCACCCTCAGATGTAAAAAAGGCGGCCAGGGCCGCCTTTTTTACATTCAATCCTGCTGCGTCGCGTTAACGCTCTTCGAGCGGATAGCTACGGAAACTCCACAACCCCATGGTTTTCAGAGCATCACGATAGATCCCCTGTTTGTCACCATCAGATACTTTCTGCAATTCAGCTAAAGGCTTGTCGATAGCCGCAACCGACACATAGCGGATATCACGCGGGCCGGTTTCCCAACTGGCGATGGTAAACAACGCCTGAGCACGGCGCACGTGGCTGCCGGAGCTGACAATCACGGCATTTTTGATACGGTGTTTTGCCAGCGCATAGCGGCTGAACAGCGCATTTTCTACCGTCGAGCGGGCGAAGTTATCCTGATAAATACGTTGGCTGTCGATCCCCTTTTCCACCAGCCATTGCGACATCAGCTTGCCTTCCGTCTGGTGGCTTTGCGGTACGCCGCCTGTGACCACAATCATCGCGTCAGGCAGTTGTCTGGCGAGTTCCAGCGTTTTCTCAAGACGCTGTATAAGCACTTTGTTCATCGAACCATCAGGATCGAGCGCGTAGCCAAGCGTCACGATGGCCGTCGGCCCGGTGAAGGATTTAGCTACGTCGGCAGGCAGGGTGTCACGAAGCGGCATCGAGGTGACCTCATCAATCACCGCAAACACTTTCTTCAGTTGATCTGCACGCCCTGGGTTGAGCTGCTGCAACTCAGCCATTTGCAGCTCGACGGCGGCAGTATTGCCTTTGTAACGCTGCCACGCGGCGATATAACTATGGGCATCCACGTCATCCGGCGCAATGTCCAGGATCTGCTGATACAACATAAGTGCCTTATCGACATTTTTATTATAGATGTATGCACTGGCAGTGCTGAACAGTAAGTCAGCGCGGTAAGGTTCCAGTTTACTCGCCTGTTGCAGGCGATCGGCAACTATCTCCATATTCGTGGGCAGTTTGCCGGTGAAACCTGCATCAGAGACGCGGGCGGGAGATTTGAACGCGGTCAGAGCGTCCTGGATCAAAAAATCGACGGTCTGACGCTCGGAAATATACTGTTGATAATCAGCCTGTGGCTGAAGCGTATCTATGGCCCTGGCGGACACATTGGCAGAAAGAAATAAAGTTAAAGCAAGTGCAATGCGGGTTGCCCCATGAGTAGCGATCATCATTTTATCCTTAACGGGTGAACTACCTGTCGGGACTATAGATAAAAGCGCGGTTGAGTAACAGACAGGCAAGGTCAGATCCGGGAACTATATGAAATCCCTATGACAATTTTGTGACGACGGTACGAGACAGACAGAAAAAAGCCGGGACAGATAGCCCGGCTGGCTGGAATAACCTTAATATTCGGGGGAATAGGTGAGGTGTGGTGAATTCAGCCAATGTTGTAAAAAGTGAGCCACCGCTTGATTCTGGCAATGACCAATAACTTGCAAATGAGGAGAGTGCTGTTTCAGCACTGGCAATGCATTGCCCATCACCAGCCCCATGCCGACGCGCTCCAGCATTTCGCGGTCGTTCATGGCATCCCCGAAGGCCATGCATTCGGACATCTCAATACCCAGTCTTGCTGTCAGCAGCGCCAACGCACTACCCTTATTACTACCGGCGGGCATAATATCCAGACAGTCCGCAGCAGAGAAACAGAGATCAACGCGTGATCCGAAGTGGGCTTCAATCGACGGTACCAGTCGGAGCAGTACATCATGCGGTGCGGTAAAACAGACCTTGCTGTTACCCGTAACCGGTAGCTTTGACAACTCGCACAAGTGATAGTGAAAACCGCTGAATTCATGGGGTACCAGCAGTTGCGGATCGTCGAGGTCAGTGAACCAACCCTCGTCACGGAAAACATGCAGACTGGCAGGCGTATTCCAATGAGTGTTCAACAACTCATGCGCGCAATCTTCAGGTAAATCGCTGGCGTGCAGACGGTGACCGGCCAAATCATGAATCCGCGTTCCATTGCCAGTGATCAAATACCCTTCAAGCCCGAGATTCGCCAGAATATCTTTCATCTCAAGGTAATGACGACCTGTGGCAAACGTGAGCGTCATCGGTTTTTCGGCCAACTGACCCAAAGTAGACAGCGTCTTCTCACCCAATCGGTGATCGGGCATTAACAACGTACCGTCCATATCAAATGCAGCCAAACGAAACATAAAACCTCGCGATTACCCGACAGAACAGCATGAAAAGGGTTTTCTGCCTGGCTGTCTTGGAGAAAGTTAGCGCTGTCATTATGCCGCCAGATTTACGGAAGTAATAGTGAACACTTTATGAATAGTGTTCCGGATTTAGATCACAGTATGCCACTCTGCCTGATGTCGTGATAAGACGGCTCCGTTATGCTGAACCTTTTCTGGTGAACTTGCTTAAGGTGTTCCGGACTCTCTATGCGTTTGCAAAACCGTCTTAATCAGTATCAACGTCTGTATATGAAGGTAGGCAATCAGTCTGCAGCGTTGACCGTGGCCGATCTGGCCGGCATATTCTGTTGCAGTGAACGCCATACCCGTACTTTGCTGACACAATTTCAGCATGCAGGCTGGATTAGCTGGCTGGCACAGGCTGGCCGCGGCAAGCGCGCCTCGATTCAGTGCCTGACATCGTCAGAAAGTCTGCGTGAATCCTATTTGCAACAGCTATTGAAGAATGGCGATCACTCAGCAGCGCTGCAACTGAGCGAAATGGATCCGAAACATCTTAACGCCCTGCTGGCTCCCCATCTCGGTGGGCAGTGGCAAGCCGATGCCCCGACGTTGCGTATCCCCTATTATCGCAGTATGCAGCCCTTGGATCCGCAAACGCTGACCGGACGCGCAGAACAACATCTGGCGCATACCCTGCATGCTGGTCTGACCCGTTTTATCACTGGCGAGCCGCTTCCCCAGCCCGATCTCGCTCATCATTGGCAGATCAGCAACGACGGCAAGACCTGGCGATTTTTCCTGCGCAGCCAGCTTTACTGGCACAATGGTGAACCGGTAACCGCGGACCAGTTGTGCAAGGGCTTTGAAACGCTGCGTCAGTCCCCTCGCAGCCAATACAGTCTGGCGACCATTGCTCAGATCAGCCAGCCACATGCCCTATGCCTGCAATTCGACTTACTTGTCCCGGATTACTGGCTGGCTCACCGTCTGGCCGACCTGAACTGTCTTTTGTCTCACCCTGAGGATCCGCTTTGCGGCGCAGGGCCATTTCGGCTGGCAAGTTTTGCACCAGAGCTGGTGCGCCTTGAACAGCACGCCTACTATCACCTGCAACATCCCTTTCTGGCCGCCATTGAATTTTGGATCACGCCGCAACTGTTCGCACAAAAAGACAATGTCAGCTGCCAGCATCCGGTACGCATTATGTTAGGTGAACAGGATGAACTGGCCGAGGTAAAACCGGTGAAACGCAGCACCAGCCTCGGCTTTTGTTATATTGCGGCAAATTTACGGCGCGGGTATTTATCTTCAGAGCAGGCGCAGAAGATTATTATGCTCATTCAGCGATCCGGCTTACTGAACAGGCTACCTATTGATCACGATTTGGTTAAGCCCAGCAAAGAGATGTTACCCGAATGGCCCATCCCTGAGCACGATGTGAAAAACGTCTCTCTGCCGAAAAAACTCAAGCTGGTGTTTCATCCGCCCATTGAACTTGAATTTGTGGCCGAGGCGCTGAAAGGCTGTCTGGCAGCCGAAGGTTGCCAATTAGAGATTGTCTACCATCCCGGGAGGTTATGGGATAGCGAAGAGTCCGTGTTTTCTGCCGATCTGCTGCTCGGCGATCGATTAATCGGTGAAGCACCCGAGGCTACGCTGGAAAACTGGCTACGCCAGGATCCACTCTGGCCCGGTATTCTCAACGATGACGATATCCGTGAACAGCAGAAGCATTTGTACACTATCCAGCAAATTCCTCTTGCCAACAAAAGGGCTGAGGAGTTGCGGGCTCACTTCTATCATCTGATGCAACGCGGAATTATTACTCCGTTATTTAACTATCAATATCAGGTCAGTGCACCGCCGCGCGTCAATGGCGTACAACTCACCGCCTGGGGGTGGTTTGATTTTTGCCAAGCGTGGATCCCGCCTCCATTGCCGTGACCTTTCATCTCAGACTAAAGGGCAGTACCATGGACAGGATTTTTATTGTCGGCAAGTCTGACATACAGCTAAGTAAAAACAGGTAAACAGATGAAAAGAGCAGTGGTGGTTTTTAGCGGTGGTCAGGATTCAACAACCTGCCTGATTCAGGCATTGACGCAATATGATGAAGTGCATTGCATTACCTTCGATTATGGTCAACGACATCGTGCAGAGATCGACATTGCCCGCAAACTCTCCGTCGAGTTAGGCGCGAAAGCTCATAAGGTGCTGGATGTCGGCCTGCTAAACGAACTTGCGGTCAGCAGCCTGACCCGCGACAACATTCCCGTACCCGTTTTAGGCGAAACCGAAGATAACGGTCTGCCAAGTACTTTTGTTCCGGGCCGGAATATTCTGTTCCTTACGCTGGCGGCCATTTATGCCTATCAGATTCAGGCCGAAGCGGTTATCAGCGGTGTATGTGAAACTGACTTCTCCGGTTATCCGGATTGCCGCGACGAGTTCGTCAAAGCGCTGAATCATGCTGTTTCGCTGGGGATAGCCCGTGATATCCGCTTCGAAACACCCCTGATGTGGCTGAACAAGGCCGAAACCTGGGCTCTGGCCGATTATTATCAACAACTGAATTTGGTTCGCCACCAAACGTTGACCTGCTATAACGGTATTGCTGGCGATGGTTGCGGTGAGTGCGCTGCCTGCCATTTACGCGCTAATGGTCTGCAGCAGTATCAGCAGGATAAAGATGTCATCAACGCCAGCATGAAGAAGAAAACCGGCCTGCTTTGATTTCATTTTGTTCTTGACCGGGTTTGATGCTGCTTACCCGGTCAACCACTTTCCCATGCCTAAGATTTCCCCCCCAACGTCACTTAGCCTTCTTTCAACTCCAGCTCCCGCAGCCTCTCCAGTAACTCGCCTTCCAGCGGCAAGGCCTTTTGCGTTCGCAGGTCGATACAAACAAATGTCAAGGTAGCATCGGCGACGATATCGCCTTCCCGCGTGATCACCTGCTCTATGACGCCACTGCGGCCATTGAGTTGCTGCAGACTGCTGTCGATGCGTAATACATCGCCTAACGTAGCTGGCTTGCGGTAGTTGATATTGATGTTAACGACGATGAAGGCGATATTGTTAGCGCTCATCCATTTGAAACCACTCTTGTTATCGAGCCACTCCCAGCGGGCAGACTCCAGAAACTCAAGATAACGGGCATTATTAACATGTTGATAGACGTCGATATGAAAACCGCGAACTTTGATAAACGTATGCATAGTAATTAGAAAACTCCTGCTGAAAGTCTGAGGCGCGAACCGAACTGGTCAGATGTCTTTAGAGATTAGCAGAAGTAAACGGCGATAACCGTTGTCAGGTTATCGCCGCGACATCCGTCACAGTTTCAGACGGTCCTTGTTTCTTTCAAACAGTGCAGCACCAATTCCCGGTACTTCCTGCAGTTGCTCAATAGCGGTGAACTGCCCGAGCTCCTCACGGTAACTGATGATAGCCTGCCCCTTTTTAAGCCCGACGCCGTTCATCACCCGGGCAAAATCTTCCGCAGAAGCCGTATTGATGTTGACCGTGGCCTCATCCGTAGTAATGGCGTGCTCTTTTTTAGCCATTGAGGTACCTGCTTTACTGGCAGGAACCTGGGCAACAGGTGAGGTCGTCGTAGCGACCGGATTCACCGCCGTAGGTGCCGCCTGAAGCATAACCGGCAGCGTTGAAAGCCCCAAAGCCAGGGCCAGTGAGAGAGATGTAATACCTAATTTTTTCATGCTGTATCCTCCATGTGTTTTCAGCACGGACAGAGTGCAGCAACTTTTACCAGGCAACAATGAGCAGATTCAAAATGTGGAAAAGGCCGCGAAAGCGGCCTTTTGTTGTTGCAACGCGTTGCAAAGATTTGCGGCGTTTACTGGACTTGTGCGGCAGAGCCCAGTTTGATTTTGGCTTCCTGACGTAGGTTCGTCAGCAATGCATCAAAGGTCACGTTAGATGACGACTGCTGCAGTTCCTGTTCAAAGCGTGCCGTTTCATTCTCAGGCAGCTTACCTGGATTAACCGCAGTCAACTCAACAAGCACGCTGTTACCTTTGTCATCCTGCGACAGGCCGTATACAGGCTGGTCTTTTTGCGGATGAGGCAACGCATACACGTTTTGTTCAAAGGCCGAAGGCTGCTGAGTACGCTGGACTTTCTGCACATCACCAAAGCTCAGACCAGCCGCTTTCAACGCTTCATCACCTTTACCGGCTTTGAGAGCAGTCAGCAGTTTCTCACCATCCATCCGAGCCTGATCTTCTGCTTTCTGACGTTTCACCAGGGCGATGACCTGATCTTTAACCTCAGCAAAAGGTTTAAAGCCTTCGGATTTGTGTGCATCTACACGCACAACAAAGGCACGGTCGCCGTCTACGGTGATAATGTCTGAGTTGCTACCCGGTGAACCATCCTGACCAATCAAACCACCTTCGAAGATAGCCTGAACGACAGGCTTGAAGTTAATGCCGGCAGGAATAGCTTGCTGAGTAAACCAGTCTGTATGCGTCGCTTTCACGCCAGCAACTTCTTCAGCAGAAGCCAAAGATTCGTTGTCGTTCGTCGCGGCTTCACTGACTTTCTGCTGTAACGCGTAATAAGCGTCAACGGCTTTCTCTTGTTTCAGTTTATCGACGATACCATCGTGTACCTGCGCCAGGGGTTTAGTCTGCTCTGGCTTGATATCTTCAAGGCGCAGAATAAAGAAACCGCTGTCAGATTTAATGACACCGGAAACCTGGCCTTTGTTGGTCAGATTAGCACTCTTGAATTCAGGCAAGGTGGTTTCAGGTTCAACCCAATCCATCAGGCCGCCTTGTTTACCGCTCAGCGCATCGATGGACTTGGTTTTCGCCAATTCGGCAAAATCAGCGCCTTTCTTCAGCTCAGCCGCAACCGCATCTGCATCTGCCTGCGTTTTGAGAACGATTACGCTGTAACGGCGGCGTTCAGGCTGACCAAACTCACTCTTGTGCTGATCATAGTACGCGGCCACGTCGGCATCGCTTACCGTGCCTTTCCCTTGCATGGCCGCGGCATCCATTTCGATGTAGCTGACTTTTACCTGCTCAGGAGAAACAAAGTTATTCTTGTTTTGATCGTAGAACGCCTGCGCTTCGCTGTCGCTGACCTGCTGTTTCGCAGCCAGTGCCGCAGTATCCAGAGTCACTGTACGAACGTCGCGTTCCTGCAGAAGCAATTCTGACATAGTTTTAGTTTCAACCGGCAGAATGAAATCTGAGGTGCCGAAAGCCTGAGCCAGTTGTTGGCTAACCAATTGCTGCTTCATCAATTTCGCAAAATTGTCAGCGCTGTAACCCATACCCTGGATACTTTGCAGATATTTGGCGTTATCGAAACGGCCATCAGTTTGAAATTGTGGGGTTGCCAGAATAGCGTCTTTGATTTGTTGATCGCTGACGGTGATACCCAGTTTTTTGGAATACTGATCGAGCAAAGTGACGTCAATCAGGTTGTTAAGGGATTCCTGTCGCAGCTGCTGCATATAGCCTTCGCTGCCCGCCAGCGCAGAGAATTGATCCCCAAGCTGTTGCTGCAGTCGGCTGCGCTGGTTTTGCACCGCTTCTTCCAACTGGGCCCGACCGATTTCCTGACCATTCACTTTCGCTGCATAGTCGCCTGAACCGCCGATCAGGTAGTTGCCCACCCCTGTCAAAATAAAGGACAGAATAATCAGGGCCAGAATGATTTTGAGCGCGACGTGGTTGGCGGCCGCGCGTAAATTGTCCATCATAGTGAGGCAACACTCCGCTGTAATAAAAAAAGCGCATCGATTCCGATGCGCCTTGTATCTTACCTTACCAGCCCGGTGACGTCAGGTTATTGTTTAACAACCAGACCTGGGAATAAAAGCACGCTATGGCTTTCGTCTCGCAAGTTTGACGCCTGACCTGCAGGTAATTAACCGTTGACCGCGTCTTTCAACGCCTTACCAGCACGGAAACCAGGCACTTTTGCTGCAGCAATGCTGATTTCTTTACCTGTCTGCGGGTTACGGCCTGTACGCGCAGAACGCTCACGAACCGAGAAAGTACCAAAGCCCACCAAAGCAACTTCTTCCCCAGATTTCAAGGTATCAGTTACCGAACCAAGCACTGCATCCAATACACGTCCAGCAGCCGCTTTAGAAATATCAGCACCGGCGGCAATTTTGTCGATCAGTTGTGACTTATTCACTCTATTCATCCCCTCTTGAAATTCTATCGTCACGTCGCATTTTCCCTGCGAATATGACAGCGCAGCTGTTATATCAAGCTTGTCAGGGCTATGCAAGCGGCTGAAAGCAGCCTCAAACTCCCCGACAGCTGTCTAACTTAGCGACACAAAAAAAGGCTGGCAAGTGAGATTTCACCTGCCAGCCCGAGTTTTAGTTAACTGTGATGGTCTTGATCACTATTTTGCTGCAACAGGTAAGGCGCCGAAGGCTGGATTTTGCAGGGCAAAATTCAACACATCATCAATACGCTTCACCGGATGAATTTCCAGATCACCCAATACGTTGGCAGGAATCTCTTCCAAATCGCGTTTGTTGTCATCTGGGATCAGGACAACTTTGATCCCACCACGGTGAGCCGCCAACAGTTTCTCTTTCAGACCACCAATCGGCAGAACCAAACCGCGCAGGGTAATTTCCCCTGTCATGGCCACGTCTGCGCGTACCGGGTTACCGGTCAGACAGGAAACCAGCGCGGTGCACATAGCAATACCAGCACTCGGCCCATCTTTTGGCGTTGCCCCTTCTGGTACGTGAACGTGAATATCACGTTTTTCGTAGAAATCAGGGTTAATCCCCAATTTGTCCGCACGGGCACGCACGACGGTCAGAGCAGCCTGAATGGACTCCTGCATGACTTCACCTAAAGAACCGGTATAGGTCAGTTTGCCTTTACCCGGTACACAGGCGGTCTCGATAGTCAGCAGTTCCCCGCCCACTTCGGTCCAGGCTAAACCCGTCACCTGACCGACGCGGTTTTCAGTATCTGCGCGACCGTAATCAACCTTCTGCACGCCGAGGAAATCTTTCAGGTTATCGCCGTTGATCTCAATGTGCTTGAGGGTTTTATCCATCAGCAACTGTTTGACCGCTTTACGACACAACTTAGAAAGTTCACGTTCCAGGCTACGTACGCCAGCTTCACGGGTGTAGAAACGGATGATGCCAATAATCGCGCTGTCATCGATGGTCAGCTCGGTTTTCTTCAAGGCATTACGCTCAATCTGTTTCGGCAACAGGTGCTGCTTCGCGATGTTCAGCTTTTCATCTTCGGTATAACCCGAGAGACGAATCACTTCCATACGGTCCAGTAACGGTGCCGGAATGTTCATTGAGTTGGACGTTGCCACAAACATCACATCAGACAGATCGTAATCGACCTCAAGATAGTGATCGTTGAAAGCCACGTTTTGCTCTGGATCCAGCACTTCCAGCAACGCTGAAGCCGGGTCACCGCGCATGTCCGAAGACATTTTGTCGATCTCATCCAACAGGAACAGTGGGTTTTTGACGCCTACTTTCGCCATTTTCTGAATCAGTTTACCCGGCATGGAACCGATGTAAGTACGGCGATGCCCGCGGATCTCCGCTTCATCACGTACGCCACCCAGCGCCATACGTACATATTCACGGCCTGTAGCACGGGCAATAGATTGCCCCAGTGAGGTTTTACCCACACCTGGAGGCCCCACCAGGCAGAGGATTGGCCCTTTAATTTTGCTGACACGCGTCTGCACCGCAAGATATTCAAGGATACGGTCTTTAACCCTTTCGAGGCCAAAGTGGTCGGTATCCAGAACTTCCTGGGCTTTACGCAGATCTTTCTTCACTTTGCTGCGAGCATTCCACGGCACCTGAAGCATCCAGTCGATATAACCCCGTACAACAGTGGCCTCGGCGGACATCGGGGACATCATTTTCAGCTTTTGCAGCTCAGCTTCGGTTTTCTCACGCGCTTCTTTCGGCATTTTCGCCGCTTCGATTTTGCGTTTCAGCGCTTCATGTTCATCAGGCGCATCGTCCATTTCGCCAAGTTCTTTCTGAATAGCTTTCATTTGCTCGTTCAGATAATACTCGCGCTGGCTCTTTTCCATCTGTTTTTTGACACGGTTACGGATGCGTTTTTCAACCTGCAGCAGGTCGATTTCCGATTCCATCATCGCCATCAAATACTCCAGACGCTCGGTGATATCAAACATCTCCAGTACGGACTGTTTATCACTGAGTTTCAAGGGCATATGCGCGGCAATGGTGTCAGCCAAACGGGCTGCGTCTTCAATACTATTGAGTGACGTCAGCACTTCCGGCGGGATCTTTTTATTCAGTTTGATATAGCCTTCAAACTGATTAATGGCGGTGCGAACCAGAACTTCCTGTTCGCGCTCGTCCACGGCCGGTGATTCAAGGTATTCAGCCTGAGCAGCAAAGTGCTCTCCGCTGTCAGACAGCGTAGTAATACGTGCGCGCTGTAAACCTTCAACCAGGACTTTGACAGTACCGTCAGGCAGTTTCAGCATCTGCAATATGGAGGCAACTGTGCCTACAGAGAAAAGATCGTTAACACCCGGCTCATCGGTAGACGCTTCTTTCTGCGCAACCAGCATGATTTTTTTGTCGTGATCCATCGCAGCTTCGAGGCAGCGAATCGATTTTTCCCTGCCAACAAACAACGGGATCACCATGTGCGGATAAACCACCACGTCGCGCAAAGGCAAGACGGGGATTTCTATGCGTTCGGAACGCTCAGGGTTCATAGAGCTCTCTCTTAGTTTAGCTTCCGCCAGGTTAAGGAAATCTCGTGAAACACGAGTCAAACGGGTTTCAGCAAGTCGTTATCTGAGTATATGGGGATGAATATCTGACATTCAACGACAAGAATGCGAGTAAAAAAAAATGGGGGACAAAATCCCCCATTTCTTCACTAACCTTATGGAACAGTTGGCTAATTATTCGCCAGATGCCTGTTGCGCTTCAGGTTTACCATAAATCATCAGGGGTTCTGACTGACCCGAAATAACGGATTCATCGATAACCACTTTCTCAACGCTGTCCAGTGATGGCAGGTCATACATGGTATCGAGCAGTGCGCCTTCAACAATTGAACGCAGACCACGCGCACCTGTTTTACGTACCATCGCTTTTTTGGCAATCGCCACCAGCGCTTCATCACGGAATTCCAGTTCAACACCTTCGAGGTTGAACAATGCCTGATACTGCTTAGTCAGCGCATTTTTCGGTTCTTTCAGGATCTGGATCAGCGCGTCTTCGCTCAGTTCGCTCAGGGTAGCGACAACAGGCAGACGGCCTATAAATTCCGGGATCAGACCAAATTTGATCAAATCTTCCGGTTCAGCCTGAGCCAGTAACTGACCTTCAGTGGCTTTTTCAGACTTACCTTTCACTTCAGCACCAAAACCAATGCCAGTACCCGTGTTAATACGCTGTCCAATCACCTTATCCAGACCGGCAAACGCGCCGCCACAGATGAAGAGGATCTTGGAGGTATCAACTTGCAGGAACTCCTGCTGAGGATGCTTACGTCCGCCCTGAGGTGGAACCGCAGCAACGGTACCTTCGATCAATTTCAGCAGCGCTTGCTGAACACCTTCACCGGACACGTCACGAGTGATCGATGGGTTATCAGACTTACGGGAAATTTTATCGATTTCATCGATATAAACGATCCCGCGCTGCGCTTTTTGTACGTCGTAATCACATTTCTGCAGCAGTTTCTGGATGATGTTTTCCACATCCTCACCGACGTAACCGGCTTCGGTCAGCGTGGTGGCATCAGCCATAGTGAATGGTACATCCAGGAAACGTGCGAGCGTTTCAGCCAGCAACGTTTTACCGCTACCAGTAGGACCGATCAGCAGAATGTTGCTCTTGCCTAATTCGATACCATTAGTGGTATCGCCATTACGCAGGCGCTTGTAGTGGTTATAAACCGCCACAGCCAGAACCTTTTTAGCGGGTTCCTGCCCGATGACGTAGTCATCGAGGTGTTGGCGGATCTCATGGGGAGTCGGCAGTGCACTGCGTTCGCGGTGCGGCGCGACTTCTTTAATCTCTTCGCGAATAATGTCGTTACACAGATCGACACACTCATCGCAGATATACACTGACGGCCCGGCAATCAGCTTACGCACTTCATGCTGGCTTTTGCCGCAAAAAGAGCAGTACAGCAGCTTTCCTGAACCGTCTTTGCGCTTATCTGTCATCAGTAAACCTCTTCTTTAGTATCTGTTCCGCAAAAATACTCGGTACGGCCATGTTAATCGCTGCCGTGTTGACGGCGGATGGCTGTTATGTCGGTGATAGGCGAAACGCAGCACTCACAATAAAACTTATGCGTCGGCCCGCGTTGCCTCAGTATGACTTAACTATAGACCATCAACCCGGCAGATTTAAGCCGTCATTCGCGATGGGTAAATACGGAGTCAACCAGTCCATACTCTACAGATTCTTGTGCTGACAAGAAACGGTCACGCTCGGTATCGCGCTCGATCTCTTCCAGCGATTTGCCAGTATGCTTCGCCATCAGCTCATTCATACGGGATTTCACTTTCAGGATCTCTTTGGCGTGAATTTCAATATCCGTCGCCTGTCCCTGGAAACCGCCCAGAGGCTGGTGAATCATGACGCGTGAGTTTGGCAGGCAGAAACGCTTACCTTTCGCCCCTGCAGTTAACAGGAACGCGCCCATTGAACAGGCCTGGCCCATACAAATGGTACTGACGTCAGGTTTGATAAACTGCATGGTGTCATAGATAGACATACCGGCAGTGATCACGCCGCCCGGAGAGTTAATGTACAGAAAAATGTCTTTTTCCGGACTCTCGGCTTCCAGGAACAGCATTTGAGCCACAATCAGGTTAGCCATATGGTCTTCAACCTGACCCGTCATGAAAATAATACGTTCCTTCAGCAGGCGGGAGTAGATGTCGTAAGAACGCTCACCCCGTGAAGTTTGCTCCACAACCATGGGAACCAGTGCCATGTTCGGTGCAAATTGATCTCGTCCACTATTGTATGACATAACCGTCTCCTAATAGAATTCTCTTTGGCGCTAGTTAAACCGATTCTACTTGAGATAAGCATTGATGACTATGCTCAAGCGGCCAAGTCGCCGATTACGTGGCTGACGGTTGTTATCAGTCAGAATTTAACAGCAAAGTACTCTGCATTTGTAGTTAACAATTGGGGGAATAAACACCCTTTTTCAAGTCTGCAGTGAGATTTCTTTTCGCGACAGACACAATTTGTTCATCCCCTGGCTCTGCAAAAATGTCTGCTCGCCCTCAATTTTGTCAGCGGCTGCACCACTTACCGGTTATCTCAACTCACTTCGGTAAATATAGTGCAAAAACAACAGCAAAAAAGAAAAATGTCACACTCTGCGCATAAAAAAACCCGCAGTAAAAACTGCGGGCTTTGTTTTTGAGCATATGTAAGCTCAACAACGTACATAAAACATTATGCAGGTTGAGTTTGGTTCATCAGTTCAGTAAAGGTAGTGGCTTTCTCAGTCACTTTCGCTTTAGACAACAGAGTTTCGACCGCTTGTTCTTCCAGCGCGACGTTACGCATGTTGTTCATCAGCTCTTTATTTTTGCTGTAGAACTCAACAACTTCAGATGGATCTTCGTAAGCAGAAGCCATTTCTTCGATCAGCGCTTTAACGCGATCTTCGTCAGCTTTCAGTTCGTGCTGGCTGATCACTTCACCCAACAGCAAACCTACCACTACGCGACGTTTAGCTTGCTCTTCGAACAACTCACGCGGTAATTCCAGCGCTTGTTTTTCGTTGCCGCCAAAACGTTGTGCAGCCTGACGACGCAGAACATCAACTTCACTGTCGATCAATGCAGCTGGAACATCGATGTCGTTGGCGTTAACCAGACCGTCGATTGCCTGAGTTTTGATGCGGTTACGCACAGCACCTTTCAGTTCGCGTTCCATGTTTTTACGTACTTCTGCACGCAGACCTTCAACAGAACCGTCAGCCACGCCGAAACGTTTGATGAATTCAGGCGTCAATTCTGGCAGTTCACGCTCTTCAACTTTCTTCAGGGTAATGGCGAATTTAGCCGCTTTACCTTTCAGATTTTCAGCGTGGTAATCTTCTGGGAAGTTTACGTCAATGGTGAACTCTTCACCGGCTTTGTGACCAACCAGACCTTCTTCAAAGCCTGGGATCATGCGGCCCTGGCCCATCGCCAGAACGAAATCAGAGGCTTTGCCGCCTTCGAACTCTTCGCCGTCGATAGAACCGGAGAAATCAACAGTAACGCGATCTTCTGCTTTAACGGCAGCG
The DNA here is from genome assembly GCA_946478305.1 of uncultured Enterobacterales bacterium. Classification (GTDB taxonomy): domain Bacteria; phylum Pseudomonadota; class Gammaproteobacteria; order Enterobacterales; family Enterobacteriaceae; genus Ewingella. Next base: position 15,527 of record CAMLBO010000042.1, on the reverse strand, counting down.
TCAGTTTCTTTCCAGTCAGCTTGTTGCTTACGCAGAGTTTCCAGCATGGTATCAACATCAGCATCGTTAACTTCAACGACTGGTTTTTCAACTTCGATGTTTTCCAGATCTTTCAGCTCAACTTCTGGGTACACTTCGAATTCAACGGTGTAGTTGAAGTCTTCGCCCAGTTTGTATTCGCCCGGCACATATTTTGGTGCGCCAGCTGGATTAATTTTCTCTTTGATGATCGCATCAACAAAGTTGCGCTGCATCAGATCACCCAGAACGTCCTGACGAACAGAAGCACCGTAACGCTGCTCGATGATATGTTTTGGTACTTTGCCTTTACGGAAGCCGTCAATACGTACTTTTTTAGATACGTTGACCAGTTCGCTGCTCACTGCTTTTTCAATGCTGTCAGCAGGAACAGTAATCGTTACACGGCGCCCAAGGCCTTGAGTGGTTTCAACAGAAACTTGCATCTTGTTACCTCAAAAAAATTACAGTGCTCGGTCAACTCCAGAAGTCGTTCTCAAGATGAGAAGCGTGGAAAAGAACGAACTTACCTTGAAAACGACTTCTAAGAACCGGGACAGTCCTTTATAAGAACGTAGCCCTGTATTCGAAAGCGTCCCGAAACCATTCCGGAAAAATAAGACGCGACATTATAGCGGCGCATAGACGGCGAGTCGAGGACGGCAATCTACTACGTAGGAGGAAAAATCATTTCGCGGTCGATCCCTCGGAAAACGTAGTCGATGCAAAGGCTTAAACCACCCTGTCGCCTGCCTGTCATTTATTATTCGCGGCTAAAAACAGAAACGGCCCGCAGGCCGTTTCAAAATTCGCTCCTACTAATACCGCATCTGGTGGCGAAAGTTCCAGTGATACCGTATTGAAAAGAAGATCTTTGTGGTTTTTGAGAGAGGGATCCGAACCTGTCAGGCCAGGGTTCCGGCACCGCGACATGGCGGTGACGCCGGTACAGTATCCTGTAAACCTTCCCACTCTTTTTGCGTGTAAGTATGCAGCGCCAGGGCATGCACACTGCCTGCGAGTTCTGCCGATAGCTCACCATAGATAGCGCGGTGGCGTGACAGGAAACGTTCCCCCACAAACTTATCGGACACCAATACCACTTTAAAATGGCTCTCTGACCCCGCCGGTACATTGTGACGATAGCTTTCATCAGTCACTTCCAGGTACGCAGGTTCAAACGCTGCAACTAATTTTGCTTCTATTTGCTCGCGAATCATAGCAATCTCCTTACACCGCTTTAGCAGAGAACTGCGCCCTTATTGGAACATCTGTCACATAGTTAAGGATAGGCGGCTTTGCGACTTATTAGTATGTTACAGAAACAAAATTTCTGCGGCGATTGATAAAAATGGCGATCAGTTTGTCTTACTCAATGATATTTAGCCATCATTCTGCCAAAGGGGTGAAATCATTGAATATCAATGAGTCAGTTTGGCGTTCTCAGGTAGAGGTAAATGTAGGAAATGTTGTTTTTCTATACCGTCAGGACTTCCCCCATAAAAAGGCGATGTTATGATGTGCGAACTTTGCGTAACCCGTCCCATTTTGTATCGTGAATCGATGCATTTATTGAGAAATTAACATGTTGAAAAAAATCATATTTCCCGTACTGGCACTGATAATGCTAGCCGGTTGCGCCACCAGCACCAACACATTAAACGTTGCACCAAAAATCACGTTGCCAACTCAGGACCCAACCCTGCAAGGGATTACTATCAGCATTAACGGTGCCGATCAGCGTCAGGATCAGGCGCTGGCGAAAGTGAACCGCGACGGCCAGCTGGTTTCCCTGACGCCTTCACGCGATCTGCGTTACCTGTTGCAGGAGTCTCTGGAAAAACAGATGACCGCACGCGGTTATATGATCGGGCCTAATGGTGCAGTGGATCTGCAGATCGTCGTTAACAACCTGTTTGCTGACGTCCAGGAAGGTAATCTGCGCTACAACATCACCACTAAAGCAGATATTTCCATTATTGCTACCGCAAAAAATGGGAACAAACAGGTTAAGAATTACCGCTCGACCTACAATGTTCAGGGGGCGCTTACCGCCACCAACGACAAAATCACTAATGCGGTCAACAGCACGCTGGGTGATGTCATCAACGATATGGCCCAAGACACCAGCATCAGCAACTTTATCAAGGCCAACGCACGGTAAATATTCCGCGGCTCTGTGCTGAAGTCTCCCTTCTGCCCGGCATAGCCGGGCAGAATTGTTTTCCCTCCCGCTCTTAGAAACACAATCTTCCGCTAATCCTTTCTTTATTATCTTCCTGCATCCTTTATTATGCCCATGCGCCACTCTTTCACCGGTCAGCAGGAATACAGTTTAATGGTAAGTCAGTACTTCAAGATTTTCACACAACGCAACACTCTGATCCTGCTGTTATTAGGTTTTGCTTCCGGCTTACCTCTCGCCCTGACCTCAGGAACGCTTCAGGCATGGATGACGGTGGAAAATGTCGATTTAAAAACTATCGGGATCTTCTCGCTGGTCGGCCAGGCTTACGTATTTAAATTCCTCTGGTCCCCTATGATGGATCGCTATACCCCCTCATTCTTTGGCCGTCGCCGGGGATGGTTGATCCTGACTCAGTTGCTGTTAGTGGCCGCTATTTTTGCCATGGGTTACATGGATCCCTCCAAAGAACTGTTTTGGCTGGCCGCGCTGGCCGTGCTGATTGCTTTTGCCTCCGCGTCACAGGATATCGTGTTTGACGCCTACAAGACTGACTTACTGCCTGCGGCTGAGCGTGGCAGTGGTGCCGCCGTATCGGTACTGGGTTATCGTCTGGCAATGCTGGTTTCCGGAGGGCTGGCGCTATGGATAGCCGACCGCTATCTCGGCTGGCAGCATATGTACTGGCTGATGGCCGGGCTGATGCTGATTGGTGTCGTCGCTACCATTATGGCCCCCGAGCCGGATGTCTCTGAACCCGCGCCACGTACCATTGAAATTGCTGTGGTTGCACCACTGAAAGACTTTTTCGGGCGTAATAATGCCTGGTTGATTCTGCTGTTAATCGTCATGTACAAAATGGGGGATGCCTTTGCCGGCAGTCTCAGCACAACCTTTTTAATTCGCGGCGTCGGTTTTGATGCCGGTGAAGTCGGGCTGGTGAACAAGACGCTGGGCCTGTTAGCAACCATTATCGGTGCCCTGTACGGCGGTATGCTGATGCAGCGTCTGAGTCTGTTCCGCGCCCTGATGATTTTCGGTATTTTGCAGTGCGTTTCCAACGCTGGGTACTGGATATTAGCCGTAACGGATAAGCATCTGTATTCGATGGGCACGGCGATATTCTTCGAAAATCTGTGTGGCGGGATGGGAACGGCTGCTTTTGTGGCCCTGCTAATGACATTGTGCAACCGCTCGTTTTCGGCTACTCAGTTTGCCCTGCTTTCTGCACTGTCTGCGGTCGGCCGTGTTTATGTCGGCCCTATTGCAGGATGGTTTGTAGAGGCCCATGGCTGGTCGCTGTTCTACCTTTTCTCCATTGTTGCTGCCGTTCCTGGTTTACTCCTGCTGGCCGTCTGCCGCCAGACCCTGGAATATACCCAACTTACCGATCGGTTCCTGCCACGCACTGCTTTTCCCGCAGGTTACAAACTGGCTTTGCGCATGCTATTAGCAGGTTGCCTCCTGCTTGCAGCCTGGCTTATCACGCTAATCTGTAATGGGTTAGGCTGGACAGCCTTAATGACGCTGCCACAACGTCTGCTGCAAGCCGGTGCGTTAATTTGTCTGACCGGGATCGCCCTGGGAAGCCTGTTAGATTTCCTGGCCCTGCGCCATCAGCGTTCGGATTAGCCACGTTCTGGCAAAATTTTAAGAATAAAGGGCATTGCCGTGATCACCCACATCTGACTTGCTGTATGGTGTTGGTTTACGTGGGGAATTTTGGGATGTCCTAACCCTAACTAATGGAATTTAATATTGTTATCAGGAGAGTAAGTTAGGTTGAATTTCCCTGCGCTGTGATAAGTTTTCTTCACTAAATAATATTTAAGAAGTTACAACATCTTTCAATTACACTTTTTTTTTACCTGCTTTTGATTTTTAAATTCACCATATTTATACATTGCATTAACATTAATTAAACCTACCCAGAACATTACACTTCGCATTAAATATTCCCCCTGACTGCTATACCTTGTTTTTGCTCACCATAGTCAGATATCCCTTCGCAACATATTGTTGACGCTAAGAAATTGTCACTCTCCGTGACATCTGTGACTTCGTTAACATAAAGAGGCAACGGCCCGCTGACACTTCCTTAAGCGTGTTTACAGTACTGCAACCTTCCCGTAAAATGCCCGCACACATGGAGCGACAATAGAGCCCTAGTTTATTGAGGTCGTTAGATGAGACTTAAGAAATACAATAAAAGTATTGGGATGTTGTCCTTATTTACATCTGCGTTGATGTTAAGCGGATGCAATACGGCATTGATGGATCCCAAAGGAGCAATTGGACTTGAGCAGAGAACGCTGATACTGACCGCAATCGGATTAATGCTGATCGTGGTTATACCAGTTATTATCATGGCCTTGGCGTTTGCCTGGAAGTATCGTGCTTCCAATACAAATGCTAAGTACAGCCCGAACTGGTCCCATTCCAATAAAATCGAAGCTGTGGTTTGGACCGTTCCGATTATCATTATTGCCATTCTGGCAACGATAACCTGGAAAACCACTCACTCGCTTGATCCGTTCAAGCCTATCGTAACCGACCAAAAACCGATGACGGTTGAAGTCGTTTCTCTGGACTGGAAATGGTTGTTCATTTACCCAGAACAGGGCATCGCCACCGTTAACGAATTGGTTATTCCGAAAGATGTTCCGGTTCAGTTCAAGGTCACTTCTGACTCTGTGATGAACTCGTTCTTTATTCCTCAGTTAGGCGGACAGATTTACGCGATGGCCGGTATGCAGACTCAGTTGCATTTGATTGCAAATGAAGCCGGTACCTATAAAGGCATCTCGTCAAACTTCAGTGGCCGCGGTTTCTCTGGCATGAAGTTCAACGCAATTGCGACCCCAACCCGCGCCGATTTCGATGCTTGGGTAGCGAAAGTGAAGACTGCGCCTAATCAGCTTGCAACCACTGACGACTTCAACAAACTGGCAGCTCAGAGTATCGACAACCCGGTTGAATACTTCGCCAGCGTCAAACCAGATCTGTTCAAAGAGATCATTGGCAAATTCATGGGTGATATGAACATGCACAAAAGCCAGACCATGCCTATGCCAGCTGGCACAGACATGAAAGGCATGGACATGGGTGATCATGCTCACGCAGCCGGAGCCGAGGAATAAACGATGTTCGGAAAATTAACGCTTGATTCGGTTCCGTATCATGAACCGATTATCATGGTCACCGTTGCCGCGATAATTCTGGGTGGTTTAGCCGTTGTGGCTGGCATCACCTATTTCGGCAAATGGAAGTATCTGTGGACTGAATGGATCACATCCGTTGACCACAAAAAATTAGGTATCATGTACATCATTCTGGCCTTCGTCATGCTGTTGCGTGGCTTTGCCGATGCCATCATGATGCGTAGCCAGCAGGTACTTGCCTCCGCAGGCGAGCCGGGCTTCTTACCCCCTCATCACTACGACCAAATCTTTACCGCGCACGGCGTGATCATGATCTTCTTCATGGCAATGCCTTTCGTAATCGGTCTGATGAACGTGGTTGTGCCGCTACAAATCGGTGCCCGCGACGTTGCATTCCCATTCCTGAACAACATCAGCTTCTGGTTCACCGCCGCTGCCGTGATCCTTATCAACATCTCTCTGGGTGTTGGTGAGTTCGCACAGACCGGCTGGTTAGCTTATCCGCCGTTGTCAGGTAAGGAGTACAGCCCGGGGGTCGGGGTCGATTACTGGATATGGAGTCTACAGATATCCGGTATAGGGACCTTGCTGACCGGTGTTAACTTCTTCGCCACCATCCTCAAGATGCGTGCGCCTGGTATGCCGCTGATGAAAATGCCGGTATTTACCTGGGCCGCACTGTGTACCAACGTCCTGATTATCGTGTCGTTCCCTATTCTGACTGTCACCGTTGCGTTGCTGACCCTGGATCGCTATCTGGGCACCCATTTCTTCACGAATGATATGGGCGGCAACATGATGATGTACATCAACCTGATTTGGGCCTGGGGCCATCCGGAAGTGTACATTTTGGTTCTGCCAGTATTTGGTGTGTTCTCAGAAGTTACCGCGACCTTCTCCAAAAAACGTCTGTTCGGCTACACCTCGCTGGTATGGGCAACCATCGCCATTACCGTGCTGTCGTTCGTCGTTTGGCTGCACCACTTCTTTACCATGGGTTCAGGCGCCAACGTCAATGCCTTCTTCGGCATCATGACGATGATCATTTCTATCCCGACCGGGGTAAAAATCTTCAACTGGCTGTTCACCATGTACCAGGGCCGTATCCAGCTTAACGCTGCGATGCTGTGGACCATCGGCTTCATCATCACCTTCTCCGTGGGTGGTATGACCGGCGTTCTGCTGGCGGTTCCGGGTGCGGACTTCGTGCTGCACAACAGCTTGTTCCTGATTGCTCACTTCCATAACGTGATTATCGGTGGTGTAGTGTTCGGTTGCTTCGCGGGTCTGACTTACTGGTTCCCTAAATCCTTCGGCTTCACGCTGAATGAAAAATGGGGCGTACGTTCATTCTGGTGCTGGATCATCGGCTTCTTCGTTGCCTTCATGCCGCTCTACGTTCTGGGCTTCATGGGTATGACCCGCCGTGTCAGCCAGAATATCGACCCTGAGTTCCACCCGCTGCTGGTTGTTGCAGCTTGTGGTGCAGCGTTGATCGCACTCGGTATCCTGTGTCAGTTGATCATGATCTTCGTCAGCGTTCGTGACCGCGATCAAAACCGTGATCTGACCGGTGACCCGTGGGGTGCCCGTACTCTGGAGTGGTCTACCTCTTCACCTCCTCCGTTCTACAACTTCGCTGTGGTACCGCAAGTACACGACCGCGACGCGTTCTGGGACATGAAAGAGAAAGGCGAAGCTTATGTTAAACCGGCTAAGTATGAAAAAATTCATATGCCACGCAACAGCGGCGCAGGCTTTGTCATCGCCATGCTCAGCCTGGTCAGCGGTTTTGCATTAATCTGGGACATCTGGTGGTTGGCGCTCGTTACCTTCATCGGCATCGTTGTGACCTGGATTGTGAAAAGCTTCGATGAAGATGTTGATTACTACGTTCCGGCTGAAGAAGTCGAGCGTATTGAGAACCAGCATTTTGAACAAATCAGCAAAGCAGGCGTGAAACATGGCAACTGATACCCTGACTAACCACGACGCAGCCCATGCAGAGCATGGGCACCACGACGCGGGTGAGACCAAAGTCTTCGGCTTCTGGATCTACCTGATGAGCGACTGCGTGCTGTTTGCGAGCTTGTTCGCAACTTACGCAGTACTGGTGCACGGGACCGCTGGCGGCCCGACTGGTAAAGACATTTTCGAACTGCCGTTCGTTCTGGTCGAAACCTTCTTCCTGCTGTTCAGTAGTATTACTTACGGCATGGCGATGCTGGGCATGACTAAGGGCAGCGTAAAAGCTGTTAACGGTTGGTTGTTCCTGACCTTCCTGTTTGGTCTTGGCTTCATCGGGATGGAATTATATGAATTCCATCACCTAATCAAAGAGGGCTTTGGTCCGGATCGCAGTGGCTTCCTGTCAGCCTTCTTTGCGCTGGTTGCCACTCACGGTATCCACGTAACCTGCGGCCTGATCTGGATCATCACGATGATGGTACAGGTAAGCCGCCGTGGCCTGACTGCAGTCAACCAAACCCGTCTGATGTGTCTGAGTCTGTTCTGGCACTTCCTGGACGTGGTATGGATTTGCGTATTCACCGTTGTTTACCTGATGGGGGTATTAGGATGAGTCATTCTGTAACTTCCCATGGCGGCGCAAGCCACGGCAGCGTGAAGTCATACCTGATTGGCTTCATTCTGTCAGTTATCCTGACGGTTATCCCGTTTGCCATGGTGATGAGCGATACTGCTTCGCATTCGTTGATCATTGGCACCGTGGTAGCATCTGCGGTCATCCAGATCGTGGTCCATCTGGTGTTCTTCCTGCACTTAAGTACTGCATCGGAAGCGCGCTGGAACCTGGTGGCATTTCTGTTCACCGCTGTGATTATCTTTATCGTCGTTGTGGGCTCATTGTGGATTATGTATAACCTCAACCTCAATATGATGGTCAGTTAAAGAGCCGAGCTGCACGTGATGATTAAGCAATACCTGCAAGTAACGAAACCAGGAATTATTTTCGGCAACTTAATTTCTGTCATCGGGGGATTCCTCCTTGCTGCCAAAGGCAGCATCGATTTCCCACTCTTTCTCTCCACGCTGATGGGTGTTTCGCTGGTCGTTGCCTCGGGTTGTGTATTTAACAACTTCATCGACCGCGACATCGACCGGATCATGGAAAGAACGAAAAACCGCGTCCTGGTGATGGGGCTTATTCCGCCGAAAACGACCCTGGTTTACGCGACCATTCTGGGTATTGTGGGCTTTGCGTTGCTGTATCTGGGCGCCAATCCGCTGGCCATGTGGCTGGCAGTGATGGGCTTTGTGGTTTATGTCGGCGTATATAGCCTGTACATGAAGCGCAAATCGGTCTACGGCACGCTGGTTGGCAGCTTGTCAGGCGCTGCGCCTCCGGTTATTGGTTACTGTGCCGTAACCGGCCAGTTCGATATGGGCGCAGCTATCTTGCTTCTGATCTTTAGCCTGTGGCAGATGCCGCACTCGTACGCGATTGCTATCTTCCGCTTTAAAGATTATCAGGCAGCAGGTATCCCGGTTCTGCCGGTGGTGAAAGGCATTTCTGTCGCCAAGCATCATATTACCGTCTACATTCTGGCGTTTATGATTGCGACACTGATGCTGACCCTGAGCGGTTACGCAGGTTATAAATACCTGATCGTGGCTGCCGCTGTCAGTATCTGGTGGCTGGGCATGGCGCTGAAAGGTTACAAAGCCGAAAACGACATTATCTGGGCGAGAAAGCTGTTTGGCTTCTCCATCATCACGATCATGTCGCTAAGCTTTATGATGTCGGTTGATTTTAATTCCGCACCCGTATCAATGCTTACCTACGTTTGGTGATGCTGACTGTTAGCCTAACGCGCTGTCATTCATTTCGATAACCAGCACACTGAAAGGCCAGTAGCGATACTGGCCTTTTCTTTTCCCGCGCCGGACAGCAATACCCGTAATATCTACTAAAGATCCATCGTTTTACCCCAACTGGCTAAACACACTAGAATGGCCGGATTGTAATTTTGAGGTAGTAATGTGAACGATAACCAAATGACCCCGCAGGAAAGCCGGGCGACATGGGGATTAGGGACTGTTTTCTCCTTGCGCATGCTCGGCATGTTTATGGTTTTGCCCGTCCTGACCACTTACGGTATGGCCCTGTCTGGCGCCAGTGAAACCCTTATCGGCATTGCTATTGGCATCTACGGACTGGCTCAGGCCATCTTCCAAATTCCTTTCGGCCTGCTGTCTGACCGCGTGGGCCGCAAACCGTTGATCGTCTTCGGGCTGATGATCTTTTGCATCGGCAGCGTGGTCGCCGCCTCAACGGACTCTATCTGGGGTGTGATCATCGGCCGTGCGATGCAGGGCTCCGGCGCGATTGCCGCCGCCGTGATGGCCCTGCTTTCCGATCTGACCCGCGAACAAAACCGCACCAAAGCCATGGCGTTTATCGGCATTAGCTTTGGCATCACCTTCGCTATCGCCATGGTGCTCGGCCCCATCATTACCCATGCCTGGGGGTTGCACGCGCTGTTCTGGGCAATTGCGGTACTTACCCTGATAGCTATCGCGATCACGCTGCTGGTAGTCCCCTCACCTGCCACGCATTTGCTCAACCGTGAGTCGAGCATGGTCAAAGGCAGCTTTGGCAAAGTACTGTCCAACGGCAAACTGCTGAAACTCAACTTTGGTATTTTGTGTTTGCACATCCTGCTGATGTCCAGTTTCGTCGTGCTGCCACAGGTGATGGAGCACGCGGGGTTCCCGCCAAGTGAGCATTGGCGCGTCTATCTGGTGACCATGCTGGTCTCTTTCGTCGCGGTGATCCCGGTGATTATTTACGCCGAGAAGAAGCGCCATATGAAGCAGGTTTTCATGGGCTGTGTGGCGGTTATTCTGCTGGCAGAACTGGTGTTGTGGTACGCCGGTTTGCGTCTGTGGGTGGTGATTGCCGGTATTCAGCTGTTCTTCCTGGCCTTTAACGTGATGGAAGCGATTTTACCCTCGCTTATCAGCAAAGAATCCCCTGCAGGATATAAAGGCACGGCGATGGGCATTTACTCCACCAGCCAGTTCCTTGGCGTCGCCATCGGCGGCAGCCTCGGTGGTTATGTGTATGGCCACGCCGGTGCCGGCGCGGTATTTCTGGTCTGCGCCGCGATTGCTGTCGTGTGGCTGCTCGTCAGTTCAACCATGACTGAACCGCCCTATGTCAGTAGCCTGCGCATCACGCTGTCAGAACTGGCGGTTAAGGACTCTGCGCTAGAAGCACGCATCAAAGCGCAGCCCGGCGTTGCCGAAGCAGTGGTGGTGCCGGAAGAGCTCAGCGCGTACGTGAAGGTCGATACTAAACAGACTAATCGGCAAAAATTGGAACAACTGGTAGCTGTCGTCTGACACCCTCCCCAGCCAATAAAAAAGGACGCTAACCACAGCGTCCTTTTCTCATTTCAGCAGCAACAAAATCAGTCGCGGAAGTTTTTAAACTGGAAAGGCTGACCGAGGTCACCGTTACGTACCAGTGTCATGACAGCCTGTAAATCATCGCGAGCTTTGCCGGTCACACGCACTTCGTCTCCCTGGACCTGCGCCTGCACTTTGATTTTACTGTCTTTGATAAGCTTCACGATCTTCTTCGCCAGCGCGGATTCAATCCCGGAATGCAGTTTGGCTGTCACGCTGTAAGTCTTACCGCTGTGTTCCATCTGCTCAGGCACCTCAAGCGCCCCGCCTTCAATACTGCGTTTTGCCAGTTTCTCGCGCAGAATATCCACCAGTTGGTTAACCTGGAAATCAGATTCGCTGGCACATTTGATGGACTCGTCCTTTTCGTTCAGCTCGAAGCTGGCAGGAACGTTGCGAAAATCCCAGCGGGTGGTCAGTTCACGGCTGGCATTGTCGACCGCATTGCGGACTTCCTGCATGTCGATTTCGGAAACAATGTCGAATGACGGCATAATCGCTTCTCCCCGGGATATTAACCCATGTCGTTATGATGATAAGTCGTTTGATGGCGTGCATAATACCGCCTTCGCGCTTTGAAGCCAAAACCAACCCATATTCTTTTACCGATAGAAGCACCGGCAGACGTTTAAAACCGGAATAAATGTGACAAACTGCACAAACAGCTATACTAAAAAATACAAATAAATAACAAATAAGAAACATTACATTCGATTTACTGAGTGCGCTCGATTCAATTGCTCAGGAGGCATTATGAAGATTACAGTACTTGGCTGCGGTGCACTGGGCCAACTATGGCTTTCCACCCTGTACGACCAGGGACACGATGTCCAGGGCTGGATCCGCATTCCGCAACCGTTTTGTGCCGTCAATGTGATAGGTACTGACGGTAAAGCATTCAACCGAAATTTGCCTACCAACGATCCGCAACACCTTGCTGAAAGCGAACTGCTGTTAGTGACACTCAAGGCCTGGCAGGTTTCCGGGGCGGTCAGTGCGTTAATGCCCATGCTTAATGATAATTGTACTTTGCTGTTGCTACACAATGGCATGGGCGCAGGAGAGGAGTTACCGCCAAACCGCTTCTCAATTTTGCAAGGCGCCACCACCCATGCTGCCCGTCATGAAGGCAACGCTATTATCCATGTAGCCAGCGGCGTCACCCACATCGGACCGACCTCTGCACGCGGTGTTGCTGCCAGCCATTTGGCTGATGTGCTGCATCATGCGCTACCTGATGTTGCCTGGCACGATAACATCTACCCATCGCTATGGAACAAACTGGCGGTTAACTGCGTGATTAACCCGCTCACCGCGGTGCATAACTGCACGAATGGTGATCTGATTGCCTACCCGCATGAAATCGAACAAATCTGTGCCGAAGTGGCCGACGTTATGGCTATTGAAGGTTATCAGACTCACGCTGAGTCGCTGCTGAGCTATGTTTATCAGGTGATCGACACGACGTCGGCCAATCACTCGTCAATGCTGCAGGATATCCGCACCCAGCGTCATACCGAAATTGACTATATTACCGGCTATGTGATCCGCCGCGCGCGCAAACATGGGCTCTCACTGCCGGTAAACGCCCGTTTATTTGAAATGATAAAAAGAAAGGAAAATGACTATGAGCGTTTCAGTTCTGGTCTGCCTGGCACCTGGTAGCGAAGAGATTGAGGCAGTGACCGCCATCGATTTACTGGTCCGTGCCGGGGTAAGCGTCACAACAGCCAGCGTGGCGGGTGATGGTGATCTGGAAATCCGCTGCTCACGCGGCGTGCGTATTTTGGCGGATGCCGCGCTGGTTGACGTGGCAGATAATGATTTTGATGCCATCGTTTTACCCGGCGGCCTCAAAGGTGCCGAGTGCTTTCGTGATAGCCCGCTGCTGGTCGAAACGGTGCGCCAGAACCATTTTGCCGGGAAAATTGTGGCCGCTATTTGCGCCGCTCCCGCGCTGGTACTGGAATATCACGACCTCTTCCCGATAGCGAACATGACCGGTTTTCCCTCACTAAAAGATAAAATTTCACCGTCAAAATGGTCAGATCGCCGCGTCATGCACGATCCCCGCGTTAACCTGCTGACCAGCCAGGGACCGGGCAGCGCAATGGAATTTACCCTCAAACTGATCGAATTACTGCTGGGCAGACCCAAAGCGGCTGAAATTGCCGCGCAGCTGGTAATGTCTCCGGGAATTTATAACTTTACCGACGAAGGTGCACGGGAATAACCGCCCGTTTCGATGCAGAGAAGCGCATAAAAAAACCCGGCATCGGCCGGGTTTCTCTTTTTCGCTCGACAAATTATGGGCGGTAGACTTTTACGTTAGTAAAGCCCTGCTCAATCAGATAAAGCGCCTGTAACCGGCTCATCACACCACGCTCGCAGTACAAGAGATAAGTTTTGGTCTGGTCGAGATCAGCAAACTGTCCACTGAGTTTATAGAACGGCAAGGTTTTCACTTGCACATTTTCCAGTTCGAGCGGTTTATCATCGGCTTCGTCCGGCGCGCGGATATCCAGCAAAATATCGGTAGGAGCAAACTCGGCCACCGTTTCCACTTCAGCCACTTCTTTGGCCGTCTCCTCAGCGATATGACGGATATCGTAGTTCTGTGCTTCGCTGACTACCCTGTCGAGCACTGAGAAGTCAAACATCTGCTCTTCCGCTTCGATTTTGGCTTTTACCGCTTTTACAGTCGGACTTTTAGAAATCACACCGCAATATTCCGGCATCGTTTTAGCGAAATCTTCAGTACCAATTTCGCGCGCAACCTTAATGATGTGCTCTTTATCATGAGAGATAAGAGGACGCAGAATCAGGGTATCCGTTGCATTGTCGATCAAACGCAGGTTGGTCAGCGTCTGGCTGGAAACCTGCCCCAGCGCTTCGCCGGTCACTAACGCCTGCACGCCATAGCGTTCAGCAATTTGTGATGCCGCACGTACCATCATGCGTTTAAGCACCACGCCCATCTGACCGTCTTCGATCTTCTCAAGAATTTCGCCCACTACTGGCTCAAAGTCGATGGCAATAAAGCGCACTTTGTGCGAGCTGCCAAAACGGTTCCACAGATAGTAAGCCACCTGTTTCACGCCAATCTCATGGGCAGAACCACCGAGGTTGAAGAAGCAGTAATGCACGCGACAGCCGCGACGCATGAGCATGTAACTGGATACACCGGAGTCAAAACCACCGGAGATCAGCGACAACACGTCTTCCTGAGTGCCAATCGGATACCCCCCCTGGCCTTCATGACGGCTCTTAATCAGTACCAACTGGTCATCGTTGATTTCCAGCTTAACGGTCACTTCAGGTGAGGTCAGATTAACCTTTGCCGATGCAATATGCTGATTCAAACCGCCACCCACATAACGCTCAACGTCACCGGAGCTGAAAGTGTGTTTGCCACGACGTTTTACCCGCACACAGAAGCTTTTGCCTTCCACTTCCGAACGGTAAGCTTCCAGCGCCTGCTCAAAAATGTTGTGGACGTCAGTATAAGGACGATCTTCCACCTCTTCTACGTGGCGGATACCAGGAATGCGGCACAGCAATTCGATGATCAGATCGTGTTTGCTTTCGTCTTTGCTGCGAACTTCGATATGATCCCAGTGGCGAACTACCGCGAGGGTCTCATCATGAGGCTTTACGATGTTACGGATGCTGCTTGCGAGGATCTTAATGAAGCGCAAACGCACAGATTGACTCTTGATGGTGATTTCTGGGAACAATTTAATGATAAACTTCATGGCAGTCTTTTGTTAGCAGTGAGAATTAGGGGTAGTGAGTCGCTGAACCGGGCGCAAAGAGCCTATTATTGTTAAACCCAACGCAGTGGCGGCAAGGGCTTTAGGCTTAACAATGCTTTTTGACTGAACAAAAACAGTAGCGGCGCGAAGTATATCACCTAAACTGAGTACTCTGCGCGCAAAACCACATCTCGGATATCACGCCGACACGGAATTTCACCCGGAGCGTTACTGGGCATCACAACGCCGCATGGCAGCTCCGTCCACCTGATCCAACGAGTTTGAAAGAGAATTATGCCGAAAAAAGCTGCACCACCTGCTAATTTTGAAACCGCACTGGCCGAACTGGAACAGATTGTCGCCCGCCTGGAATCCGGTGAATTACCGCTGGAAGATGCGCTGAACGAATTCGAAAACGGCGTACAACTGGCCCGTCAGGGACAACAAAAATTACAACAGGCGGAGCAACGGGTGCAAATCCTGCTCGACAGCGACAATGACGCTGCGCTGACACCTTTCACACCCGACGCTGAGTGATCTGTCATGGCTGATATTGAGCAACAGATCGAAATCATCGATTTCAACCGCCAGCTTCATGTATTACAAAATCGGGTCGACCAGGCACTGACGTCATACCTCGATGCCCAGCCTTTTTCTGACAGCCCGCTGGTGGGTGCCATGCGCCATGGCGCGCTGCTTGGCGGCAAACGTCTGCGTCCTTATCTGGTATATGCCACCGGTGAGTTGTTCGGTATTGATCTCGAGAATCTGGATGCACCAGCGGCGGCGATCGAGTGTATTCATGCCTATTCGTTGATCCATGATGATCTTCCGGCAATGGACGATGACGATTTGCGCCGCGGCCAGCCCACCTGTCATATCCGATTTGGCGAGGCTAATGCGATCCTGGCGGGAGACGCTTTGCAAACACTGGCCTTTACCTGTCTCTTATACACATCTCCGAGCCCACGAGAC
>CAMLBO010000041.1 GCA_946478305.1 uncultured Enterobacterales bacterium | reverse complement strand
GCGATACCGGTGCTAAAGGCGACACTGGTGCAGCTGGAACCAACGGCGTAGACGGCGCTAAAGGTGATACCGGTGCTGACGGGAAAGACGCTGACATGTCACAGGTTCACACAGCACAGCAGACTGCAGATCATGCTCAGACCTCGGCTGAAACGGCGAAGGCCAATGCTGAAGGCATAGCGAAACAAATGGCTATCCAAAACAGCGATAAAATACAGGGAATGCTTCATGCTAAGACCGAGGCGGAGATAAATGACGCAGTAACCCAAACTAAGACCTCCCTTCAAACTCAGCAAGAGATCAATGCCCGTAGAACCCGTGCAACAATCGCCGCGCAGGACGCAGAGATTAAAACGATTGAACACGCACCTGCAACGCCCACCCAAAACACAACCATTATTCAACAGCAAGTCCGCTCAGCCTATTACGACCAGCAGATCATCGCGCTGAATGCGCAAGCCGAGCAGAACCATGCTGAAGTGCTGTCGGAATCTCATGCACGTGCATCAGGTGATGCGCAGACGTTGCAACAGTCACAGGACTACACCAACCACAAATTCGCTGACCTGAAATCTCAGGTAGATGACAACAAGAAACAGGCTGCGGCGGGCTCTGCTTCTGCGATGGCTCAGGCGAATATCCCCCAGGTTCAGGAATCACAGCAATTTGCCATCGGTGCCGGTATCGGTGGTTACGATTCAGAGAACGCACTGTCTGTGGGCGCGTCCTTCCATGCAGGGAGAGCCACCATCGTCAAAATGTCCGTTTCGAATGACACGCAAAGTAACCTCGGTTATGGCGCTGGCGTCAGCGTCGGCTGGTAATACCAACCGGTATGAGGCTGGCTCCGTTCAGCCTCAATATTTAACAGAACAATTTTAAGGTTCATTTATGAAAAAACTCATCAC
The DNA here is from genome assembly GCA_946478305.1 of uncultured Enterobacterales bacterium. Lineage (GTDB taxonomy): Bacteria > Pseudomonadota > Gammaproteobacteria > Enterobacterales > Enterobacteriaceae > Ewingella. The sequence continues at coordinate 38,766 of CAMLBO010000041.1, read as the reverse complement.
TCTGGCTGTTCTTTCTGCTGCCCTGCTGGCTGGCTGTTCTACTCAGGCATCGCGCATGGCGGAATGTGAAGCACAAGGCGTATCAAAAGATGCTTGCTACATCGCAGAAAAAAACCACCAGGACAGTATTGAGAATGCGGCTGAAAGCCAGGCCCTGCGTAATGCTGCCGCGCAATACGGGCAGGCAGCAAAGAAACACCAAAAGATTCAGGTACGTATTAAAGGTATCGATATCAAGATCTATCCGCAGGATAAACAGGCCTGGATCGAGTCGACCGCCGCTGCATTAATAGAAGAAAATGAGCATGCACAGGTGTACCAAAAAGGCGTGTTTACGGCAGTCTGGTACAAGCTGTCCCATAAGATCATGCTACTGCGTGATGGTCATTTAGTAGGAAAGACCAAGACATGAAGAAAGCTTACACGGACCGCTTTGTGCATCTCTCATTTGAACAGCAATATCAGTGCCTGCAAGCCTTAAAAAGTGTCGACGAGACAACGTTGCAAGACGGCGTTTTGGGCTTGGCGGTGTCGGTCATTATGGAAGATGGGCACAGGGCCACGCTCAGCAAATTCGCGCCCGCTCCTGAAGAAATCTCTGTAATAGTCAGTTGGGAATAGCATCAAACCAATGATGTTGTGAAGACAATGATGAAAAAAGCGTTATGTGCACTGCTGGCTATTACCGGGCTGAGTAGCGCAATCGCACTGGCCCAGTCTGTTCAGGTTGGTTTCTCTCCTGAAGGCTCTGCCCGTTCTCTGGTGCTGGATGTGATTAATCACGCACATAAAAGTATCAAGATGATGGCTTATGAATTTCTGGCACCTGATATTGCCAGTGCTCTTGATGCTGCGGCAATGCGTGGTGTCGCTGTCCAAGTGGTGGTTGATAACCGTGAAAACATGCATAACAAACAGGCTTTACGCAACCTTGCGGACGCCTCCATGCATGGCATTAAACTGCGTGTCGATAAGCATTACCGCATCCAGCACGACAAAGTCATTATTGCCGATGACTCTACCGTTGAAACCGGATCATTCAATTACTCCACCAGTGCTGAAACAGCTAACAGTGAAAACGTAGTGATCCTACGCGGTATGCCAGAAGTCACTGAGCGCTACCAACAACACTTTGCTATCAGATGGAGTCAATTTCAGGATTTGAGATAAAAAGAGGCAATACGGCTTAAATGCCCATCACCAGCAAATCCAGCGCAGACACCACGTCGCTGCGATGGATTTCTGCGTTCATCACCGGCTCATGCCGTAACTCATTATTACTGATACTGGTCAGCAAATTAGTCATCAGCAGATACTGTTGATTCTCAACCCTGACTGCAGGATGCAGCTGCCTGATAGCTTTAACGTTATCGATGGAAGTCAAAGGAATGACGACCCGCTCATTAAGCCGTTCAAACAGCGGATTTTGAATATCCATAAAATAGGGATATTTGTTTTTCCCCTGCCCCCGATTTTCGTAAATATCGAACTGGGCCATTTATAACACTCCCCGACCTTCGGAAAAGAGCCCGGCTTCTTGCGTAAATGCATTGCATGAATCAATGGCCTGCTGGTTTTCTTCCATAAATTGTTTCCTCCGTTGTGCACGTACGGCTTCCTTCAAAGCGATGTCAAAGGTTGCTGATAGATTGATACCCAGTTCTCTGGCCTGCTCAAGCAGATCAGCGCTCAGGGTTACATTGGTTCTTTTCTTTAAAGCAGTAGAAACTGGTGGCATGACACACTCCGAAAACACACTCATCATGCGCATAATAATCACACACTTCGATTGCTCATACCAGTTCATATTCACTTCCTGCTCAACTCTGGTTAAAAGAGGGGGTAAAAATACAGACCAAAAAAAACGGCCCATTCAGGCCGTTTCGTTATACTCCTTTACACATCACTTGCCGCGTGAAGCGATAATGTTTTCAGCGACGTTGCGCGGTGCCTCGGCGTAATGGTTGAATTCCATGGTGTAGGTTGCACGGCCCTGCGACATTGATCGCAAGGTGGTTGAGTAACCAAACATCTCGGAAAGCGGAACTTCGGCTTTGATGATTTTACCGCCGCCGCCCGCAATCTCTTCCATACCCTGCACCATACCGCGACGTGAGGATAAATCGCCCATCACGCTGCCGGCGTAGTCTTCCGGCGTTTCCACTTCGACACGCATCATCGGCTCCAGAATGACCGGGCTGGCCAGACGTGCGGCCTCTTTGAACCCAAAGATCGCCGCCATCTTGAACGCCATCTCTGAGGAGTCCACCTCGTGGTAGGAGCCAAACGTCAGTGTGACTTTGACGTCCACCACCGGATAACCCGCCAGAATGCCGTTGTTCAGCGCGTCTACCACGCCCTTCTCAACCGCCGGAATAAACTCACGCGGAACTACGCCGCCCTTGGTGGCATCCACAAACTCAAAGCCTTTGCCCGCCTCCTGCGGTTCCAGCGTGAACACCACGTGGCCATATTGGCCTTTACCGCCGGACTGACGCACAAACTTGCCATCCACATCCTTCACCGTTTTACGCACGGTTTCGCGGTAGGTCACCTGCGGTTTACCGATATTGGCTTCCACGCCAAACTCGCGTTTCATGCGGTCCACGATGATCTCCAGATGCAACTCGCCCATGCCGGAGATGATGGTCTGCCCCGACTCTTCGTCAGTGCGGATGCGGAACGACGGATCTTCCGACGCCAGCCGTGACAACGCGATACCCATTTTCTCCTGATCGGCCTTGGTTTTCGGCTCGATAGCCTGCGAGATCACCGGCTCCGGGAATTCCATGCGCACCAGCGTAATAATGTCCGTTGGGTCGCACAGCGTTTCCCCCGTCGTCACGTCTTTCAGCCCGACGCAGGCCGCGATATCACCGGCGCGGATTTCGTCAATCTCGATGCGGTCGTTAGCGTGCATCTGCACGATACGACCAATGCGCTCTTTTTTGCCGCGTATCGGGTTATAGACGCTGTCGCCCTTTTTCAGCACGCCGGAATAGACACGCACAAAGGTCAGCTGGCCGACATACGGGTCTGTCATCAGTTTGAACGCCAGTGCCGAGAACTTCTCGCTGTCATCGGAGTGACGGAACACCTCGTTGCCGTCTTCGTCCGTGCCTGCCACCGGCGGGATATCCAGCGGGGACGGCATCAGTTCAATCACCGCATCAAGCATGCGCTGCACGCCTTTGTTCTTGAAGGCGCTGCCGCACAACATCGGCTGAATTTCACCGGCGATGGTGCGAATACGCAGGCCCTGGGTGATTTCATCCTCTGACAAATCACCTCCTTCAAGGTATTTATCCATCAGCGCATCGCTGGCTTCCGCCGCCGCTGAGACCATTTTCTCGCGCCACTCTGCGGCCAGAGATTGCAGCTCAGACGGAACGTCGCCATAGCTGAAAGTCATACCCTGTGTGTCATCATCCCAGTAGATCGCGCGCATTTTGCGTAAATCCACCACGCCAATGAAGTGCTCCTCACTGCCGATAGGAATGACAATCGGTACCGGATTGGCTTTCAGGCGGTCGACCATCATCTGGCGGACGCGGAAGAAGTCAGCGCCCGGACGATCCATTTTATTGACGAAGGCCAGACGCGGCACGTTGTATTTATTCGCCTGACGCCAGACCGTTTCCGACTGCGGCTGCACGCCGCCGACCGAGTCATAGACCATCACCGCACCGTCGAGAACACGCATAGAGCGCTCCACTTCGATGGTGAAATCCACGTGTCCGGGCGTGTCGATAATGTTGATACGATGCGAATCAAACGAGTGATCCATACCCTGCCAGAAACAGGTTACCGCCGCGGAGGTAATAGTAATGCCGCGCTCCTGCTCCTGCGCCATCCAGTCCGTGGTCGCGCCGCCGTCATGCACTTCACCCAGCTTGTGATTCATGCCGGTGTAAAAAAGAATACGCTCGGTAGTCGTCGTTTTACCGGCGTCGATGTGTGCTGAGATACCGATGTTGCGGTAGCGCTCAATGGGGGTTTGGCGAGCCATATAACGTCCTTACATGATGGATGGCAAAGTTGACGATCTGTTAAGTACAGTTTTCGTCATTTCGTTTTACGGAGCGTATAATACAACTGTACGTGTATATTCGTACAATTATATTTTCTATTGATGAAATCGGTGCTTCAGCAGGCGCGCTGTAAAGTAAGGCGGGTATAGGCTATATTGCGCGGCCTGAACATAATCAGCGTATAAAATGAAACAAGGGGAGACAGGCCAATGATAGCTAACCACCCGGAGCGCGAGCAGATCCGCCTCGAGAACGTCCTGACTGCGCTGGGGAATCCGCTGCGGCTGGCCGTCGTACGCACACTGGCGAAAGGCGGCGAGCATCCTTGCGGTACGTTGTTGCAGGGATTATCCAAATCGACATTAACTCACCACTGGCGGGTACTGCGCGACAGCGGCGTGATCTGGCAGCGCCCCGACGGCCGCGCCAATTTGCTGTCACTGCGCCGCGAAGACCTCGACGCCCGCTTCCCCGGCCTGCTGGACTCCCTGCTCAGCGCCATTGAATCTGACGGCATTACGCTGGAAGCCACGCAAAAGCATATTTCCGAGCAGCATCTTTAATCACCCGCCAGTTTGGCTTTCACCAGGCGGCAGAATGCATTAATTATAGCCGATGACCGGACGTCTTCCCGGCGGGCAAGATAGAGCGGCGCACTGAGCTGTGCCTGCGGTGAGAGTTTCAGAAAAACCATCCCCTCGCCACCCAGGCGGGTCATTGACTCTGGCACAATCGACACACCAAGCCCGGCCCCCACCAGGCTCAGGCATGAGGTCAGACGCGGCGCCTCCTGTACAATCTTCGGGCTGAACCCGGCACGGAAACAGGCGGCAAGAATGGCGTCATAAAGCCCCTGCCCGGCCGGACGCCGGTATAAGACGAAAGATTCATTCGCCAGCAGCTTCAGGGAAATTGGCTCGTCGGGCGGTAAACCCGCCAGCGGATGTCGCGCAGGAAGCGCTACGCGCATCGGCTCCTGCAATACTCTTTCCACCGTCAGCTCCGGCATCCCGTGAACCGGCATGCGCACAAAGGCCACGTCCACCCGCTGTGCTACCACCGCCTGAAGCAGTTCACCGCTGCCTGCTTCCTCCAGCAGCGTCGTCACCGACGGATAAAGCTCGCGGTAACGACGTAACAGCTCAGGCACAAAGGCGTGCAACGCCGAAGAGCTGGTAAAGCCGATGGTAATACTGCCCTGCTTGCCCTGTGCAGCTCGCTGCATGGCGGCTTCCAGCCGATCGGCACGCGCCAGCAGCTCACGCGACTCCTCCAGTAAGACTTTCCCGGCGTCCGTCGGCACCACGCCGCGCGGCTGACGGTATAAAAGCGCCACGCCAAAATCCGCCTCCAACCCCTGTAATAATCGGCTAAGCGGTGGTTGCTGAATGAACAGGCGTTCGGCTGCTGCTGAAATGCTGCCCTGTTCCACCACGGTGACGAAGGCATGCAGTTTACGTAGATCGGGAATAGACATACCTTTTAGGTATCCTTAGTGATTTATAAAGGCATTAGACATCATGGCATGCCGCCGCGCATGATGGCAAAAAAACCAGGGCATAATGCGCGATTGCAGGGAAATACCGTTATGACACATCACTCTTTAGATACCGCACCGGCCGGGGAAACCGATCTGACCTCGCCCGACTGCCGACAACTCTTTATGGGTTTTTTCGTTCTGGGGCTGACCGGCTTTGGCGGCGTATTGCCGATGGCGCGACACATGCTGGTAGAAAAACGACGCTGGCTGAGTGGCTACCAGTTTGCCGAACTGCTCGGGCTGTGCCAGTTCCTGCCGGGCGGCAATATCATCAATTTGTCGGTGGCGCTGGGCATGGAATTTCGCGGGGTGCGCGGCGCGCTCTCGGCGCTGCTGGGGTTAATTCTGGCCCCCACCCTCTGCGTGGTGCTGCTGGGTCTGGTGTATGCGCGTTACCAAAATGACCCGCTGGTTGAGCATCTGTTTGCCGGGCTTGCCGCCGCCGCGGGCGGTCTGCTGCTCGCCACCGGTATAAAAATGCTGGCTCCGCTGTGGGGAAAATGGCTACAGCTGGCGGTGGTTGTAGCAGGCGTTATCGCCATCGCCGGGCTGCGTCTGCCCATGCTGCCGGTGATGCTGGTGCTCTCTCCCATCAGTATTTTCATCTGCGCAAGGAGCAAAGCATGAACCCGGTGCTGGTCAGTCTGGCCCTGCTGTTTACCCAACTATCACTGCTGGCCTTCGGCGGTGGTAATACGATTTTGCCGGAAATGCAGCGCGAAGTGGTGCAGGTGCAGCAATGGATGAGCGCGCAGGAGTTCAGCGCCCTGTTTGCCCTGGCGCAGGCGGCTCCAGGCCCGAATATGATGATTGTGCCGCTGGTGGGATGGCAGGTGGCGGGATGGTCCGGTCTGCTGGTGTCGTCGCTGGCGAAGTTCGGCCCATCGTCTCTGGTGACGCTGATTGCCGTAGGGGGCTGGAAGCGTTACAAAGACCGGCCATGGCGGCAGATTATCCAGCGGGGGCTGATACCGGTAACCGTCGGGCTGGTGGCCTCCAGCGGTCTGCTGATCGCCAAAGCCTCTGCGCCCACCTGGCCGCTGGCCGGCGTGATCACCATTTGCACACTGATGGCCCTGAGTAAACGACTGCATCCGCTTTGGGTGCTGGCGGTTGGCGGCTTATTGGGGTTGGCGCTGGCATAAGGCCTTCACATCAATCATTAAAGATGATTAATCAGTCAATTCAATCTATTTGAATGACCTCCTTTTCGGGCCGATACTGCTTGTACTCTCCTTACCGAAAAGGACGTCATCATGGCTGTATCCGCAATAAACTCAATGGTTGTACATAACGAAGGGGCCGATCTGGCCTGTTATGTGCAAGGCGCAGGCCCGTTACTCCTGCTGGTTGTCGGCGGAAATGGCGACAGCCGTCTGTTTACCTCCCTCTCTGCGCAGCTGGCAAACCGTTATACCGTGGTGCGTTATGACCGCCGCGCCAATGCGCACAGCACCGGTGACGTTAACGGTGAAATGGACATGGCCCAGCAGGGGCGTGACGCCGCCGCGGTTATCCGCGCCATGAATACCGGTAAAGCCTACGTCTTCGGCAACAGCGCCGGAGCCAATATCGCCCTCAAACTGACACAGGATCACCCGCATTGGGTACGCGGTCTGGTCGATCACGAACCCCCTATCACCGGCATTCTTCCTGACAGCGCACAGTGGCGACAATTCTTTGACCGCGTCTACGACACTTATCTGGCCGAGGGCGGCGCAGCGGCGATGAAGCTGTTCGCCTCCACCTTCGTCGGCTTCGATAAAAGCGCTCCGGCCCCTGCGGACCAAAATGGCAGTCACGACCGCTTTCTGGCCCACGAATTTAATGTGATCAACCGCTTCGTGCCCGATCTCAATGCCCTGCGCCAGGGCGGTGTACCGATGGTGACCGCCGTTGGACTCGCCAGCGGCGACGCCTTTTATGTGCAGACCGCCCGCAAGCTGGCCCGTCTGCTGCCGTGCCCCTGTATTGAGGTGATCGGTAATCATTTGGGCTACGCTTTTGAAGCCGCCACTTTTGCCGATCAGCTTCATCAGATTATTTCCTCGCTGCCTCAGGCCGCAACTCAGAATCCGGCGAACTAATTCAAGGAATCAGAATATGAAAATCATCACCATCGAAGAACACGTTTCTGATCGCGCACTGGCTCAGGCTTGCCAGCAGGCACAGGCCGCTGAAGCAGCCTATTTTGGCGACTGGGCGAAAGCCTCCAAAGACGGTCAAAACCCGTCCACCGAAAATATTCCTAAACTGGTCAGCGCTGCTACCGCCATGGCCGGTGCTGCCAATATGGGGGCCGAACGTATCGCGGAGATGGACCTCCATGGCATCGATATGCAGATCCTTTCCTACAGTAATTCCCCGCAATTATTAACGCCGGAAGTGGCTATCCCGTTAGTGCAGGCGGCCAACGACCGTCTGGGTGAAACGATAAAAGCCTACCCGACCCGCTTTGGCGCTTTCGCCACCCTGCCATGGTCTGATCCACAGTCAGCGGCACAAGAACTCGAACGCACCGTCAAACAGCTGGGTTTCAGCGGTGCGCTGCTGACCGGTCGCCCAGGCGATACCTTCCTGGATGATCCCAAATATGCGCCCGTACTGGCCATAGCCGAAGCGCTGAACGTACCGATTTACATGCATCCCGGCGTGCCGATGAAAGCTGTGCAAGAAAAATATTATGCCGGTTTTACTGCGGATGTGACGGCACGGTTGTCCATGTTTGGTTGGGGCTGGCACGCTGAAGCAGGCGTGCAGATCGTGCGGATGATCCTGGCTGGGATTTTCGATCAATATCCTAAACTGCAAATCATCGCAGGGCATTGGGGTGAAATGGTGCCGTTTTATCTGGCGCGTATGGATGACACCTTGCCACCGTCCGTCACCGGTTTATCACGCACCATCAGCGAAACGTTCGTGCAGCATGTGTATGTCACGCCAAGCGGCATGCTTAACCAGCCTCATTTTGACTTCACGCTGAATGTGATGGGCGCTGAGCGCATTATTTACGCCGTTGACTATCCTTATCTGACCAATACCGGTGCACGCGATTTTCTGGAAAACGCGCCAATCACTGCGCAACAGAAAGCCCTGATTGGTCACGGTAACGCCGAACGTTTGTTTAAACTCTGAGTATCAGAACGGCATATCATGAAACGGACGCTTAAGGCGTCCGTTTTAGTTTAGCGGCCTGTTTTGCGAAGAGCATCGCAGCAAGGTGGCGGAGATATATGAGAAAGTACCGGCCTTTAACTACAATAATTTCAATGTAATGCCCCTCTTTTTCCTCAATTTTATTAAGGATGATGATGAAAATTACCCCTCTGAGTGCCGCCATCACTGCCATTGTTATGGCTGCCAGCGCCCCGCTTCTGGCCGCCGAACAGCCCGAGCTCAGTCAGCGCGTGGTGAAAGTGCTGACCGTCGATGGCCTGAAATTTAAAGACCTTGATAAGTCCGGCAAGCTTGAGCCATTCGAAGACTGGCGTCTGACGCCGGAAGAACGCGCAGCGGATCTGGTCGGGCGGATGACGCTGGCCGAGAAAGCCGGGGTAATGATGCACGGCTCAGCACCGACCGCCAACAGCCCGATTGGGGCAGGCAAAAGTTATGACCAGGAGGCCGCTAAAGTGATGATCGATGACCAAAAGGTCAATAGCCTGATCACCCGCCTTTCTGCCGATGATGCCGCCGTTTTTGCCGAAGAGAACAATAAACTTCAGGCTATCGCCGAAGGGACGCGGCTCGGTATTCCGCTGACCATCAGTAGTGACCCACGTAACTCGTTTGAATATCTCGACGGGGCCAGTACCTCGGCAGGTAAATTTACTCAATGGCCGGAAACCCTCGGTCTGGCAGCGATTGGTGATGAAAAGCTTACCCATCGTTACGCCGATATTATCCGTCAGGAATATCTGGCAGTAGGTATCCGAGAGGCCCTATCCCCGCAGGCTGACTTAGCCACTGAGCCTCGCTGGGCGCGCATTAGCGGAACTTTCGGCGAAGACCCGACCCGCGTACATAACTTGGTACGCGGTTATATCGAAGGAATGCAGAACGGACCCGATGGCCTGAACACCGGCAGCGTGATTTCGGTGGTGAAACACTGGGTGGGCTACGCCGCGGCTGAGAATGGCTACGACAGCCACAATGTTTACGGCAAGAACGCCGTGTTTCCTGGCAATAATCTGAAAGAGCATATTTATCCCTTTACCGGCGCATTCGAGGCGAATGTCGGCAGCGTCATGCCCACTTATTCCATTCTGAAAAACCTGCTGATTGAAGGCAAAATGGTGGAACAGGTCGGTGCCGGTTTTAGCCATCAGTTACTGACCGACATTCTGCGCGGCCAGTATGGTTTTAAAGGGGTGATCCTCAGCGACTGGCTGATCACTAACGACTGCGATGACGTGTGCGTCAACGGTGCCAAAGAGGGTGTTGAACCCGTACCAGGTGGAATGTCATGGGGTGTGGAAAACCTCAGCCAGCAGGCGCGTTTTGTAAAAGCAGTACAGGCGGGGATTGATCAGTTCGGCGGCGTGACCGATTCCTATATGATCGTCAAAGCGGTAGAAGCGAAGCAACTGAGCGAAGCACGGATCAATCAGTCGGTGGCGCGGATTCTGGAACAGAAATTCCGCATTGGTCTGTTTGAAAACCCCTATGTTGATCCACAACAGGCTGCGCAAATCGTGGGACGTCCGGCATGGCAAAAAGAGGCCGACGCGGCGCAGTTCCGTTCACTGGTCCTGCTGCAAAACAGCGATAATCTGTTACCACTGAAAAAAGGCAAAAAAGTGTGGCTGTACGGTATTGCACCGCAGGCCGCCGTGTCCGCGGGTTTCACGGTCGTCGATGCCCCTGAACAAGCCGATGTGGCGTTAATCCGCGCCCACGCGCCATTTGAGCAACCGCATAAGAATTATTTCTTCGGCAAACGTCATCATGAGGGATCGTTGGCCTTTATGTCTGACAACGCTGACTATCAGGCCATCGTAAAAGCCAGTGCCAAAGTCCCTGTTGTGGTGACTGTTTATCTCGACCGACCGGCAATCCTGACCAACGTGCAGGACAAAGCCAAAGCGATTATTGGCAACTTTGGGGTCAGCGATACCGTACTGTTTAGCCGCCTGACCCGCGATGAAGCCTACACCGGCAAACTGCCCTTCGAGCTACCCTCATCGATGGAAGAAGTACTGAAACAGAAATCAGACCTGCCGCATGATACTGAAAATCCGCTCTACCTGATTGGCGCTGGTCTGGCGCGTTAAGGCAGGAACAATATCAAACTGAAGACGTAACGCTTCACATAATAACGGGCACAGAAAGTGCCCGTTATTATTCACAGCCAGTAATGACTTTTAATGTACAACTTAACTTATGAGCAGAAGACGCGTGCGTCGCGTGGCGTATAGATGCCGAAAGTCACCATACCCAACAAGACGTCCGGGAAAGTTTGCTGAACTTCAACGCGAACGACTTTATCAGCGCCACCACACACTTTCGCTGCATCAACAGATTTCTGTTGCCCTATCCCGCCAACAAAGAAGTGATGCGTTGTGACAACTTTCGGCTGAGTCGCGATGCCCTGTCCCATATTGAAAGTCTGCTGCGCGCAGCCGGTCAGTAACACGGTAAAAGCAGCCGTCATCAATAATTTTTTCATAAATAGACCCCGTAAACCTTAAGTATTCTCGGCAAGCAAAGTGCCTGCCGATAAAGAGTGCCAACAAAAGACGGTTTTGCTTTGAAAAACCGAAATAGTAAAGCGGCGGTATTATCGGCATTAACTGTAAAACGGGGTAGAAAAATCTCCCATAATCCCTATTTAGTTTATGGTTTATGTACATAAACCCCTCTAATCCCCTGATTTCTACGCGGATAAAAATCCCCTCACTTCACATTTTTTAGAAAAGTTCACTTGAAAAGTCAAAATAATAATGATAACAATTATCATTAAGTTTAACATCCAAGCCAAATCCTTCTGAATACACCTTCTTTTGACCGGTGGGGATCAGTGCGCGGAAAAGTGGGCTTCCGGGGTTTGTTTTCAAATGTATTACGCACACAAATCATTAATCACTCGATAATTTATTTCGTTATTTATAGGGACTTTGAACTTGAATATGCTGGCCTTCCCTCTTAAGCGCTCGGTGCTGCTTTGCGCCGTCGCACTCACACTTCCTGCTGCCTCTTTCGCGGAAGATACTGTGGTGGTTACCGCGGCACCTGAACAGACTGCGGATACGCCAACACAGGGTTACAATGCAAAAACCAGCAGAACGGCGACTAAAACCGACCAGCCGATCATTACCACCGGCCAGGCTGTATCCGTTGTAACGCGTCAGCAGATGGACGACCAGAACGCCACCACGGTTAACGCTGCGCTGAACTACACGCCGGGCGTATTCACCAACTTTGCCGGTGGCGCAACGCGCTATGACACCATCTCCCTGCGAGGCTTCCACGGCGGTGATGTTAACAACACCTTCCTCGATGGACTGCGTATTCTCAGCGATGGCGCCAGCTATAACTCCATTCAGGTGGATCCGTGGTTCCTGGAACGTATCGATGTGATCAAAGGCCCCTCTTCTGCCCTGTATGGTCAGAGCATTCCGGGCGGTCTGGTGATGGAAAGCACCAAGCGTCCGCAGTTTGCTGAAGAGGGACATTTCCGCCTCTCCGGCGGCACGCAGGACACCAAAGGCGGTGCGTTCGATTACACGAATGCCATCAACGACCAGTGGGCGTTTCGTCTGACCGGCATGACCCGCAGCAGCGATACCCAGTACGACCATCAGCGTGAAGAGCGTTACGCGATTTCCCCACAGCTAATGTGGCAGCCGGATGAAAATACCTCGGTGTTACTGCGCGCCTATTTGCAAAAAGATCCGTCCGGTGGTTATCACGCCGCTGTGCCTGCCGACGGCAGCCTGTACGGGGACAAACTGAGCCGCGGATTCTTCGACGGCGAATCTTCGCTTAACCAGTTCAAACGCTGGGAGCAGATCTACAGCTACGAATTCCGTCACGCCTTCAACGACGTCTGGTCTTTCCGCCAGAATGCCAACTACACCCACTCCAATACCGAGCTGGATCAGGTGTATCAGGCGGGCTGGAACGCCGACCGGACCCTGATGAACCGCTACTACTCTGGTGAGACGTCATCGTTGGACAGCGTTGCTATTGATAACCAGCTGGAAGCGGATTTCGCGACCGGCGAGCTGGAGCATAAAGTGGTGGTCGGTTTCGATTACTCTTACTTTATGAATGATTTGAAATCACTGGGTGCCACGGCCAGCCCGTTGAACCCTTACACAGGCTATACGGGTGGCCCGAATCTGGCTTACTACAGCAGCAAAACCGGCAAAGATCGTTATGAGCAGATGGGCACCTATCTGCAGGACGACATGACATGGAACCGCTGGCACCTGACGCTGTCCGGTCGCTACGACACGCTGAAGACCAAAAACACCGCCTATGACAGTATTGCTGTCACTGACACCAGCAGCGAACGTACTGACCGTCATTTCAACAGCCGTGCGTCTTTGCTGTATGCGTTTGAAAACGGTATCTCGCCATACGTCAGCTATAGCCAGGCGATGACCCCGTCTGCCCTGCCGGGCCAGGATGGCACCCTGCTTAAACCGATGCAGAGTGAGCAGTATGAAGCGGGTATCAAATACCAACCGGTGGGAACATCAGACCTGTATACCGCCGCGTTGTTTGACCTGACGCAGGATGACGTTGGTAACCGTGTGGTGGTGGGCAGCTACTATGAGCCAGCAGGGAAAGTGCGTTCACAAGGGCTTGAGCTGGAAGCGAAGAAACAGATCACCGAACGCTTCAACGTCATGGCCGGTTATACCTATAACAAAGTGCGCTTTGATGACTCCACCAGCAATGACGGTAATACGCCGTATGTGACGCCAAAGCAGATGGCTTCTATCTGGGCTCAGTACAATACGCCGGTCGGCGTGGATGTGGGTGCAGGCGTGCGCTACATCGGTACGCAGTGGGCGGATAACGAAAACACCCTGAGCATGCCGTCAGCCACGCTGGTTGATGCTTCATTACGTATGAATCTGGTGCAGTTTAATCCACAGCTGAAAGGCGCTTACGTACAGCTCAATGCCAATAACTTGTTCGACAAGAAATATGTTGCGGCCTGTTATGGCACCAGCTATTGCTACTGGGGTCAGGAACGTACCGTAGTGGCGACCGTTGGCTATGATTTCTGATCACTGACTGAAATGGGGAAACCTTCACACTGTTCTTCCCTCAAAGACATGCCCTGTTAAGCCCTGAGCAATCAGGGCTTTTTCTATGCCAGTCCGAGCCGCGCTTTTATTCTTATTCTGGCGCTTTCCAGCAGCGCATCCGACGTTGTGCGGTCCGGTTCACAACGGGCCAGCGACAAAACGCCCATCAGTTCAGCAGTGAGCGATACCGCTGCGCTCTCAGGTTCAGGGATCTGCATCTCCCGTAGTTGAGAGATAATCATGCCGCGAACTTTGCTAATACCTTCAGCGAAAGCTGCCTGACAAGGTGCTGTCATTCGCGGCGTTTCTGATGCCAGCGCAGATACCGGGCAGCCCTGCGCGCGGTTATCGCGGTGCCAGGGCGACAGGTAAAAGTCGATGTATCCGGCCAGCTGTTCGGGCGGCGTCAGGCCTTTATTCTCTTTCTCCCAGCGCGCCATCACCTGGCTGAACATCTGGCCGATGGCGGCCTCAATCAGGGCCTCTTTCGAGGCAAAGTGCGCATAAAAACCGCCGTGGGTCAGCCCGGCTTTGCTCATCACGCCCGCCACACTCACCTGCTGCGGGCCTTTGGCGCGAATCGCTTTCGCCGCCTCCCTGACGATGCGCTCGCGGATTTTGGGTTTATGTTCACTCTCATAACGCATGGTTTACTCCCTGATAAACGGCGGTTCCTGCTGCGGCCACAGTCTGGCGCACTGCGCCATGACAATCAATCCCGCAGGTCGATTCGCGCATCGACGGACAATCCGGGCCGCAGCGACGCCAGCGCCGGCTGCCCGTCGTTCAGACGTATACGCACCGGAACACGCTGCACGATTTTAGTGAAATTACCGGTGCCCGGCTCAAATGGCAGCAGTGCGAAAGTAGAGCCGGAACCCGGTGCCAGACTGTCCACCACTCCGCTAAATTTAACCCCCGGCAGCGCGTCCACGCTGACGCTGGCTTTCTGCCCGGGCTGAATACGTTCGGTCTGCGTCTCTTTAAAGTTGGCAATGACGTAGAGATCGCGCTGCGGCACCAGCGTCATCAGGCGCTGGCCGGGGGTAACATAGTCTCCAATTTGTACCTGACGATTACCCACCACGCCGTCTACGGCGGCATAAATAGTGGTGTGTTTTTGGTCCTGCTGCGCCAGATCCAGCGCCGCCTGCGCTTTTTGTACCGTGGCGCGGGCCAGCGCCAGCGAGGCCTGAATTTCTGCCCGCTTTGCGTGAGTGACGTCAGCCTGATTCTGCGCCACATCCAGCATCGCGCGGGCATGGGCGGCTTCCTGTTCGGCGGTAATGGCCACGGTTTTATAGCGGTCGGCATCATTTCGCGATGTGGCACCGCTCGACGCCAGCGACTGATAACGACGCTGCTCATCCTGCGCGTGCTGCTGCTCAGCCAATGAGGAGCGGATGGCGGTGCGCGCCGCTTGAATCTGTGCCTGCGCTAGCAGCTCCTGGGCCTGCTGGCTGATTAACGCCGCTTGTTGGGCCGCCACCTGGGCCATTGTGTCGGCGACATCACTTTCTGCGGCGGCCACGCGGGCATCAAACTCTTCGCTGTCGATCACCACCAGCGGCTGTCCGGTCTTTACCCACTGGTTGTGCTTTACCAACACGGCAGAGACAAAACCCTTCACCTTCGGCGCCACGGTGGTGGCATCCACGCTGACATACGCATCATCAGTGGATTCACTGACAGGTGCAGCAAGCAGCCAGACCGCGCCACCCAGGGCCGCCATCAGCGCGATACCGCTGACTATCCAGATCCGTGGCGAGCGACGGGATCCTGATTTCGCCGTCTCTGTGCCCGGCGCATTCTCTGTGGCTGTTACCGCTGCTTCACTCATTTTTCATCTCACTCATTGCATGATGGATATCATATTAATATGATGATCATCATATAAACAAGTGCAAAAGGTTTTTGATCATGTGCGCAGCCACTGTTCCCGCTTCCGTTCAACCGCCCCTCTCGCCTGCCGATCTGCCGACGGCGCGCAAATTTCTGATCTTTAGCGTGATGGCGTTCGGCATGTTTCTGGCGCTGATTGATATCCAGATTGTGGCCGCCTCCCTCAACGATGTGCAGGCAGGATTATCCGCCGGGCCGGATGAGATCAGCTGGGTGCAGACCTCCTATCTGATTGCTGAACTGGTGATGATCCCGTTCTCCGCATTTCTGACGCAGGCGCTGTCGACCCGCTGGCTGTTCAGTGCCTCGGCGGCGCTGTTCACGCTGAGCAGCATCGGTTGCGGGCTGGCGTGGAATATTGAGTCGATGATTTTTTTCCGCGCCCTGCAGGGGTTTACCGGCGGAGCCATGGTGCCGACCGTTTTTTCCACCGGCTTTACGCTATTTAAAGGCAAGCAGCAGGCGCTGATCCCGGCGATCCTCGGCATGGTCAGCGTACTGGCACCTACCCTTGGCCCGACGGTCGGCGGCGTAGTGACGCAGTGGCTCGACTGGCGCTGGATATTTTTTATTAATATCGTGCCCGGCATTTTAGTCGCGACGGGTGCAGTGCTATTTATCCATGTTGATAAGGCCGATTTTTCGATGCTTAAACGTATCGACTGGGTGCATTTACTCTCAATGGCGGTTGCACTGGGATGCCTGGAGTACGTACTGGAGGAGGGACCGCGCAAAAACTGGTTCAGCGATCCACAAATCCAGATCTCAGCGTGGTTTTCGCTGGTGGCTTTTATACTGTTTCTGGAGCGCTCATTTTATTCAAAAAACCCGATTGTACGTCTGACGCCCTTTCGTGACCCGACCTTCACGTTTGCCTGCGTGTTTAATCTGGTGATTGGCTTCGGGCTTTATGCCTCCACCTACCTCACGCCGGTTTTTCTCGGTCGCATCCGTGATTTCGACAGTTTGCAGATCGGTACTACCGTCTTTGTGGTCGGTATCGGACAATTTTTCAGTACGATTTTGGCGGCGAAATTAATCGGTGTGGTTGACCGGCGGATCCTGGTCTCCGTTGGCCTGCTTGGCTTCTCCCTCAGCATGTGGCTGACCAGTGCAGTGACCATACAATGGGGCGCGGAGCAGTTTTTGTGGCCGCAGATCATCCGTGGGCTGTTCATCATGTTGTGCATCGTGCCCAGCGTAAACATGGCGCTGACGGCATTTCAGGGGCCGGAACTGCGTTACGCATCCGGGCTGTTTAATCTGATGCGTAATCTCGGCGGCGCAATTGGCATCGCCACGGTGAACACCTGGCTGCAGGACTGGACGCGGGTTCACACCACCCATTTCGGCGAATCCCTGGGGCATTATGGCCGTGAGGCCGGGGAGGTGATGTCAGCCATGGCCGCACGTTTCGCTCAGGTGACGCCGGACGCCCAACATGCGCTGCTGATGGCCAAAGGGATATTCGGGGCAAAAGTGGCAGCCGATGCCTTTACGCTGGCCTTCAATGACGTGTTTATGCTGATGTCATGGATGTTTCTCGCGGCTTTGCTGATGGTGCCATTTTGTCGGAAATAGGCCATGGAATGTCATGAAATGTAAAAGGTCTGTGATCAATCTGGTAAAAAATGCAGTCTCTTTAGGGAACTTTTCACACTTGCTGAGAAAGCTTTGGCCTGTTTGAAATAAATCCTTATAATTGGCGGCCCAGAAATGTGATTGGTTACACATCTTGATTCCCTCTCAGGCCCATGTGTACCTACAATAGTCATCCGGCTGATTAACGCCGGGGGAACAATCTGACAACAACTGCCTGTGTGGCAATAACAATAACCAACGAAAATATGAAAATGAGCATTCGCGCGATCCTTACTATGGTTTTGGCAGTTGCTGCGTACAGCCAGGCAGCTTTTGCCGTGGTCTATCCTCTCCCGTCCAATAATGGTCGGCTGATCGGGGAAAACATCACTGTCACCGTTCCAGAAAACAGCAAATTACCGCTGGAAAGTTATGCTGCGCAGTTCCAGATGGGCCTGAGCAATATGCTTGAAGCTAACCCGGGCGTGGATCCTTTCCTGCCAACACCGGGTACCGTGCTAACTATCCCACATCAGTTGATCCTGCCCGATACCCCACATGAAGGCATTGTCATCAACAGTGCTGAAATGCGTCTGTATTACTACCCGAAAGGCAGCAATACCGTGGTGGTTCTGCCTATCGGCATCGGCGAACTGGGTAAAGATACCCCCCTGAACTGGGTGACTACCATCCAGCGCAAGAAAGCCGGCCCGACCTGGACACCTACGGCCAAAATGCATGAAGAATATGCAGCGCGCGGTGAGTTCCTGCCTGCCGTCTTCCCAGCGGGTCCGGACAACCCGATGGGTCTGTACGCACTCTACGTGGGTCGCTTGTATGCCGTTCACGGCACAAACGCCAACTTCGGTATCGGTCTGCGTGTGAGCCACGGTTGTGTGCGTCTGCGTGATGCTGATATCAAATGGTTGTACGATAACGTGCCACAAGGCACTCGCGTGCAGTTCATCAACGAGCCGGTGAAAGCCACCGTTGAACCAGACGGCAAGCGTTATGTGGAGATCCACAACCCACTGTCTGCTAACCAGGAAGAGTTTGACTCCCAGGAGCCAATTCCTGTTTCCCTGACCGGCAAAGTCGGCGCAGTTGCTATGGATCCCAGCGTGAATCAGACTGTGGTTCAACGTGCCATTGAATTGCGTTCTGGTATGCCAACGCTGGTTAACTAATTCGACCCGCAGGCACCATTAAGCTCCTCACATGAGGAGCTTAATAAGATGGTCACCCCCCACCCTGTGAGCGGTACGCTGACAGGGTGTTTTTCTTTCTGAAGGGGATCATCATGCAAAACGTTACGCTCATCGGTATTGACCTCGGCAAGCACTCGTTCCATGTCCACGCTCAGGATAAAAACGGTAATGCATTGCTGCGTAAGAAGTTTTCCCGCAACCAGTTAACCGCCTTTCTCTCTACTTGTGCCGCTTCTACCGTTGTTATGGAGTCCTGTGCTGGCGCACATTATATGGCCCGCCACATCAGCCAGCTCGGCCATCAGGTCAAGCTCATCTCTCCCCAGTTTGTCCGCCCCTTTGTTAAAAGCAACAAGAACGATTTCATCGATGCCGAGGCTATCTGCGAAGCCGCATCACGACCTTCTATGCGGTTCGTGACCCCAAGAACCGAGGACCAGCAGGCTATGTCAGCCCTGCATCGCGTCCGTGACGCACTCGTCAGAGAGCGCGTTAAAACCACCAATCAGATGCACGCTTTCCTGCTGGAGTTTGGCATCAGTATGCCGCGCGGTATCGCGGTTATCAGGCGTCTTGCCGCCGTGCTGGAAGAGCACGAACTGCCGCCTTATTTAGCGCGATTGCTTATGCGGCTCCATCAGCATTACGCCTACCTCACTGAACAGATTCAAGAGCTCGAACAAGAGTTAAAAAACCACATGGCGGATGACGATACCCCGCAGCGCCTGCTGACTATCCCCGGCGTAGGGCTTATCACGGCCAGTCTTTTAGCCACCAGACTCGGCGACGGAAAAAGTTATGCCAGCAGTCGGGACTTTGCTGCATCGACGGGGTTAGTCCCACGTCAGTACAGCACTGGCGGAAAAAATACGCTAATGGGCATCAGCAAGCGCGGGGATAAAAATCTGCGACGTCTTCTGGTGCAATGCGCTCGCGCTTTTATGCAACGACTTGAACACAATCAGGGGCGGCTGGCTGAGTGGGTGAAGGCCCTGCTCTTGCGGCATCACTCGAACGTAGTGGCCTGCGGGCTGGCCAACAAACTGGCCCGAATAGCCTGGTCGGTGACAACCCATCGCACCGTTTTCATGCAATAAAAAGAGCCAACAGGGACGAACTGTTAGCTCCTGGTTTACAGAGTGACCATCTGGTTTTGCGACGACTGATTATTGATGACATGAACGGCACAGCGACCTGCGGATGAACCTGACATAAAAAATGGCTCTTTGAAGCCGTCCGCTTTTTAAGGTTCTGCAGGCGCGGACTTCATCGTGGCGCGGGCAACGTAAGGTTGCCCATCAGACGCCGTATAGATTTAAGCAAGCCCATCATAAATCAAAATCGGTGTTGCAAAAATGGGGGGACCATAGATTTTTATGTCTGAAATCCTGCCCTTCACATTAAATTAACGCTGTCATAAAAGCGTCATGCCATTGACTTAAGCTTCCATGTAACAAAGTAAGACAAGTTGTATCTCTTCTTATCTGACGTTTCATTACACGGAGTTTTCTTCTATGCATCTGCCTGTATCTCTTGTCGCCCGTGCGGTTATCACCGCCCTGCTGTTAAGCTCTGTTCATACTGCCCTTGCCGACGAAGCGCTGACCTCCCGCGCTGCGCTTGGCGATATTACTGAGCAAGGGGGAGCACGCCGTTTGAACGGCGATCAGACCGAGGCCCTGAAAGCGTCGCTTTCCAATAAAACGGTTAAAAATGTGATCCTGCTGATCGGCGATGGCATGGGGGATTCTGAAATCACCTCGGCGCGTAACTACGCTGAAGGTGCAGGCGGTTATTTCAAAGGGATTGATGCCCTGCCGCTGACGGGTCAGTACACCCATTACTCCCTGGACAAGAAGACCCATAAACCCAACTACGTAACAGACTCAGCGGCCTCAGCAACCGCCTGGTCAACCGGTGTCAAAAGCTATAATGGCGCACTGGGCGTAGACGTTAATGGCAAAGACCACGCCACCTTGCTTGAACTCGCTAAAGCGGCAGGCTTTGCCACTGGCAACGTCTCCACCGCTGAGTTGCAGGACGCCACCCCGGCGGCTCAAATCTCTCATGTCACCTCGCGCAAATGTTATGGTCCCCAAGAGACCAGTGAAAAATGCCCGACGAATGCGCTGGAAAATGGCGGCCGTGGATCCATTACTGAACAGTTACTGAAGACCCGTGCAGACGTCACCCTTGGCGGAGGAGCAAAATCCTTCAGTCAATTAGCCAAAAGCGGCGAATTCGAGGGAAAGTCGCTGAAAGATCAGGCTACTGCGCAGGGGTATCAGTGGGTGGAAAATGCCGACGAACTGAACGCGGTGACGCAAGCCAATCAGCAAAAACCGCTGCTGGGCCTGTTCTCAGCAGGCAATATGCCCGTGCGCTGGAGCGGCCCGAAAGCCAGTTACCACGGCAATATTGATAAACCCGCTGTCACCTGTGAAGTCAATGCGCAACGCACCAAAGATATTCCGACGCTGGCGGCAATGACGGAAAAGGCCATCGATTTGCTGCAACACCAGCAAAAAGGCTTCTTCCTGCAGGTCGAAGGGGCATCAATTGATAAGCAGGACCACGCTGCCAATCCTTGCGGGCAGTTCGGTGAAACCGTTGATCTCGACGAAGCTGTGCAGAAAGCTCTCGAGTTCGCCCGTAAAGACGGTAATACGCTGGTGATTGTCACGGCTGACCACGCCCACTCCAGCCAGATCATTGAAGCCGATGCCAAAGCACCCGGCCTGACGCAAACGCTCACCACGAAAGAGGGTGCGCCGATGACCATAAGCTACGGTAACTCGGAGGAGGATTCTCAGGGACATGCCGGTACGCAGCTACGCATCGCCGCTTATGGTCCGCACGCGGCCAACGTGACAGGCCTGACTGATCAGACCGATCTGTTTTTCACCATAAAAAATGCAATGGCGATTAAATAACCCCCCTTTCCATGCAGTATCAATAATCCGGCTCGCCCAACGGGCCGAATTATTGATTGAATTAACTGCGCAGAGTTATATAACGCGCTCTTAGATGCATGGTTTCCGCTAAGCGATTACGGTATAGTTTCGCCCGCTGCGGCAAAATCCGCAGCCGGGATTTGCACCCCGGATACCACAACGTCGATATATAGCATGCGTATATATATTGAAGCCTTGGCACACCTTTTGTTTGTTACTTGTTCACGTAATAAGCAATGCATCAATGGTGGCTCAGGCGGGGCAGCCCTCGGGCTGGCCGGTGATCCGTTGTGGCCGGTAGTGCAAACTCCGTCTGGGCTACCACCCAAGAGATTTGCACCTTTTGCTGGTAGCGAAATTCGTTTTGCAACGGAGAATGCGAATGTCTATCACCAACCTGGCACCAAAAACTTTCCGCAAAGTAACACCCTCACGTTCAACTGTGCGCCCTTATCAGAACTGGCACCCGGCGGATATCATTGCCGCGTTGCATAAAAAAGGCACGACCCTGGCAGCGTTGTCACGCGACTCGGGCCTCAGCTCATCCACCTTAGCCAATGCCCTTTCCAGGCCCTGGCCAAAAGGTGAGTTGCTGATAGCACAAGCCATTGGGGTCACCCCGTCTGAGATCTGGCCGCAGCGTTACTTCACTGAGAATGGGCATCCGATTGTCAAAATCATGAGAAGTAACATGAAAGTCTGAGTCTGAACCTGGCGGTGAAGTGAATGAAGTCCACTGAGTTCCCTTGTTGTCACCGCCTTATTGAACTCTCCCCAACCGAACTGTTATATATTTTATTCACATTATTGTTACTGTTATATGCACTCCTCCTCGTGGTTAAATTCACACCTTGCTAAAACCCAATGTGATATGACCTTTCTTCGAGAATTCAGCTGCAAATCTCACCGTGCGCCTTTGCTTGCCAGCGCCTAAGCTGAAAGTGTCATTCCATAAAAACAGAGGTTGTTATGTTTGGTCTGGATGCACTCGAACTGGCCCGGATCCAGTTTGCGTTTACCGTCTCGTTTCACATCATTTTCCCCGCCATAACTATCGGACTCGCCAGTTTTCTGGCGGTACTGGAAGGTATGTGGCTCAAAACCAAAAAAGAGGCGTACCGGGATCTTTATCATTTTTGGTCGAAAATATTTGCGGTCAACTTTGGCATGGGCGTGGTATCAGGGCTGGTTATGGCATACCAGTTTGGTACTAACTGGAGTTTCTTCTCCTCATTCGCGGGCAGTATTACTGGCCCGCTACTCACGTATGAAGTCTTAACCGCCTTTTTCCTTGAAGCCGGCTTTCTCGGCGTGATGCTGTTTGGCTGGAACCGCGTCGGCCCGGGCCTGCACTTCTTCGCGACCTGTATGGTGGCGCTCGGTACACTGATGTCAACCTTCTGGATCCTGGCCTCAAACAGCTGGATGCAAACCCCACAGGGCTTTGAAATCATCAACAATCAGGTGGTGCCGGTTGACTGGCTGAAAGTCATTTTCAACCCGTCATTCCCCTACCGTTTACTGCATATGACCACCGCCGCATTCCTCTCTTCCGCTTTCTTTGTTGGCGCTTCGGCGGCCTGGCACTTGCTCAAAGGCCGCGACACACCGGCGATGCGTACAATGTTGTCGATGGCGATGTGGATGGCGCTGATTGTCGCGCCCATTCAGGCGTTTATCGGCGATGCTCATGGCCTGAATACCCTGAAGTATCAGCCTGCAAAAATTGCCGCGATTGAAGGTCACTGGGAGAATACCAACAGTGAACCCTCACCGTTGGTGCTGATTGGCTATCCCGATATGAAACGTGAAGAGACACGTTATGCCGTTGAGATCCCGTGGCTCGGCAGTCTGATTCTGACGCACAGCCTGGACAAACAGATTCCGGCGCTGAAGTCCTTTGCTAAAGAGGACCGGCCAAACTCCACCATCATCTTTTTCACCTTCCGCATTATGGTCGGATTGGGCTTGCTGATGATTCTCGCAGGCGTCTGGAGCCTGTGGCTGCGTCATCGCGGCACCCTGTATCATTCGCGCCCCTTCCTGCATTTCATCTTTTGGATGGGCCCATCCGGGTTACTGGCGCTGCTGGCGGGCTGGTTCACGACGGAGATTGGACGGCAACCCTGGGTAGTCTACGGCCTGCTGCGCACCAAAGATGCGGTGTCCGGGCACGGCGAGATGCAAATGAGCATCAGCCTGCTGCTGTTTATCCTGATTTACTGCTCAGTGTTTGGCGTCGGCTATCTGTACATGATGCGCCTGATCCGCAAAGGACCGGTCGCCCATGAAGGGCTGGAGACCAATCACGGTGGGCCGGGGCAACATCGCACACCGGCGCGCCCACTTTCTGCGGCGAAGGAATCGCTGAACGACTCTGACAAAGGGGCTGACAATGAACGTTGATCTTCCGCTGATCTGGTTTTTAATCATCGTCTTTGGCGTGATGATGTACGTGGTGATGGACGGTTTCGACTTAGGCATCGGCATTCTGTTCCCTCTGGTCAAAGCCGAGCATGAGCGTGATGTCATGATGAACACCGTGGCGCCCGTATGGGATGGTAACGAAACCTGGCTGGTGCTGGGAGGGGCCGCGCTATTCGGTGCTTTTCCGCTGGCCTATGCCGTGATCCTCGATGCACTGGCGATCCCGCTGACCCTGATGCTGTTCGGGCTGATTTTTCGCGGCGTGGCCTTTGAGTTCCGTTTCAAAGCCAGCGCCGAGAAACGCCATGTCTGGGACAAAGCCTTTATCTGGGGGTCGCTGTTTGCCACCTTCAGCCAGGGCGTGGTGCTGGGCGCAGTGATTAATGGCATTCCGGTGGTGAACCGCGCTTACGCTGGCGGTGCACTGGACTGGCTGACGCCGTTTACGCTGTTTTGCGGTATCGGTTTGGTGGTGGCCTATGCCCTGCTAGGCTGCACCTGGCTCATCATGAAAACTGAAGGTCCATTACAGCTGAACATGCAAAGCCGGGTTAAGCCTCTGCTGCTGGTTTTCCTGTTGGTGATGGCCGCCATCAGTCTGTGGACACCGCTGGTGCACCCTGAAATTGCCGACCGCTGGTTCACTATGCCGAATATTTTCTGGTTCCTGCCCGTGCCGGTGCTGGTACTGCTGGTTTCGTTGTGGATGTTGCGCACGGTAGACAAGAAATCTCACCATGCGCCGTTTCTGCTGACACTGGCTCTGATCTTCCTGGGTTACAGCGGACTAGGGATCAGCATCTGGCCAAACATCATTCCGCCGTCCATCACCTTGTGGGAGGCCGCTGCCCCGCCACAGAGCCTGAGTTTTATGCTGGTTGGCGCACTGATTATTATCCCGATCATCCTGGTCTACACCTTCTGGAGTTACTACGTGTTCCGCGGGAAAGTGACCCACGACCAGGGCTACCATTGAGGTAATGATGAAAAAATTGATCAGAGAGATGGATGACGAAACCGTGATCCGCCAGCCATGGTGGAAACGCGTAGGCTGGCTGGCCATTATCTGGGGTGGGAGCGTACTGGGGCTGTTTGTGGTGGCTTCGGTGTTCAGATTATTGATGACGGCGGCGGGCATGCGGAGTCATTAGGGTGGCTTAAGGTCGTGGGCGCCGGCCCACACCGGGGTAAGGGGATTGAAACGAATCCCCTTACCAATCCCGCGTTTTATTAACTCCGTTGCTGCGCTAGTTGGAATGGACCTGTTTCAGGCACCTTAGCGATAACCGCAAAATGTCGCCGCTTAGGCGGTGCCTTCGCTGCGGGTTCGAGCCACAGGTCTCGAACCGCTTGCTCAGCGCCATTTTTGAATACGGCTTACTGGCTTTGTAAGTCAAAAGAAAGGGCGATTTACTTCACGATATTATTGAGCAAATCATCTAAGCGATCGTCGTCGATGCCTGCGGGTTCGAGATGGGCGGTCACATCGGCCGCTTTAAACAGCAGGCTGACGGCCACTTCGGCGGCGTCACCGATATCATGCCCGACATCGACTGACAGATTGCCGTCCACTTCCACATGGAAATCCACGAACACGCGGTCGCCGCCGTTGCGGGTGCGCACGTCATGCACGCCGCTAACGCCCGGCACACTAAGTACGGCGGCTTTAATGCGTTTGCGGTCTTCAATATCCAGCTCGCGATCCAGCAACTGCTTGAGGGCATCGCCCGCCATGCCGCGCGCGTTCCAGATCATATAGAACGAAATCAGCAGCGCCCCCATGGAGTCAGAACGTGTCCAGCCAAAGTGGCTTTCCAGCACCAGCGCGACCAGTACCGCCACGTTAACAGCCACGTCAGTAATGTAATGCGCGCGGTCAGCGGCGATTGCCGTGGAACCGGTACGTTTCACCACGTAGGTTTGCATCAGCACCAGGCAGACTGCCGCGCAGCAACTGCCGATAATCACCCAAATACCCAGCCCCAGCTGTGCCAGCGGCTGCGGATTAATAATACGGCTAATGGATTCACCGCCCAGCACCAAACCGGCGGCACCGAGTAATAGCGCCTGCACAAACGCCGCCACGGCTTCGGCCTTGCCGTGCCCGTAACGGTGGCCTTTATCGGCCGGGCGTCCCGCGTAGCGTACGCCAATCAGCGTCACCATCGAGGCCAGTACGTCAACCAGACCGTCAGCCGCCGACGTCAGCATGGCAATCGATCCGGTGGCAATCCAGGCCCAGACTTTAATGAAGACCAGTACCAGCGCCACGCACACTGAAATCAGTGAAGCGACGCGCGTCAGGCCTTTATACGGAATAGGACGGCTCATGAAGCGGCCCGGGAAATGCTTACGAGTTGAGAATTTTTCACGCGTGGTTCCTGCTACAAAATTCGGCTTTATTGAAAGTCACAATGTCTTAACCAAAATGGGGGCGGGCATTATACCCGTTTCTGCTTTTTTCGGAGCATACCTATAGTGTGGATCTTCGTGCCCTCGCTGCGCAAACCTGACAGTTATTTACTTGCTTTTACATCAATACGATCTAGGGTAAAACGAGAATATTAAGATTTCTCGTTCAGCCATCCTGCCGATAACCCGATGAGTATTATGACCACTAATAAAAATGACGCCAGCAGCGACGAGCATACATCGTCAAAAGAGACTCCAGCCGAACTCGATTCCAGCCAGATTAAGTCCGGGGAAGGACACCGCTCTTCCTCGCCCGCTGACGTGGATAAGGCTGAGCGTTCTCCGAAACAGGAAAAACAGGACAAGGATCAGCAAGAGGATAAGGAAGACGATCAGGATCAGGGTGAAAAACGCAAAGGCCCGGGCAAAAAGCCACTGATCATTCTGGGTATCGTCGTGATTGTCATGGCGATTGTGGCGCTGGTCTGGTGGCTGATGACGAAAGATCAGATCACGACAGATGACGCCTTTACTGACGGTGACGCTGTCACTATTGCCCCAAAAACCTCCGGTTATGTCACTCATCTGGAAATCAAAGACAACCAGTTTGTGAAACAGGGCCAGCTGTTGGTGAAAATTGATCCGCGTGACGCTATCGCTCAGCGGGATCAGGCGCAGGCTCAGCTTGGCGTTGCCGTCTCTCAACTGCATCAGGCGCAGGTGCAATTTGACCTGTCGAAAGTGCAATATCCGGCGCAGCTGGCGCAGGCTCAGGCGCAGCAGGCCCGCGCCGAAGCCAGTTTACTGAACGCCACGGCGGATTACCGCCGCCAGCACGGCGTTGACCCGCGTGCAACATCACAACAGAACATCGACAGCGCCAGTGCGCAATTACGTTCTGCTAAAGCCGATCTGGAAAATGCCAAGGCGCAGGTGCAGGTAGCCGCGCAGGTCGGGTTGCAAATTCGTCAGGCCGAAACCAACGTAGAAGCACGTCAGCAGCAGGTTGAGCAGGCGAAAGCCCAACTGGAAACCGCTGAACTTAACCTCTCCTACACCGATGTGCGCGCACCCTATGATGGCTATGTGACCATGCGTAATGTGCAGTTGGGTACGCTGGTTCAGGCAGGCTCTTCGCTGTTCTCCATCGTTTCCCCGCATATCTGGGTCATTGCCAACCTCAAAGAGTCGCAGCTTGATCGCCTGCGTCCGGGCAATAAAGTGCGGGTAAAAATTGATGCCTATCCGGATCTCGAGCTGCACGGTCATGTTGACAGCGTTCAGCAAGGTACCGGCTCCCGCTTCTCGGCGTTCCCGGCGGAAAACGCGACAGGTAACTATGTGAAGATCGTCCAGCGTGTACCGGTGAAAATTGTTATCGACAGCGGGCTGGATCCGAACCGACCACTGCCGCTGGGCCTGTCCGTTGACCCAACGGTTACCGTCGAATGAGTCAGGACCACAGCAGCTGGAAACCCGCCAGCAATCCGTGGGCAGTCGCTGCCGTTGTTACTATCGCAGTGTTCATGGAAATTCTGGACACCACGATAGTCAACGTGGCGCTGCCGCACGTCGCAGGTTCTCTCTCTTCCAGCTACGATGAGTCCACCTGGGTACTCACCTCGTATCTGGTGGCGAACGGTATCGTTTTGCCGATCTCGGCTTTTCTCAGCCGGGTGCTTGGCCGTAAAAACTATTTTCTGATTTGTATCGGTATGTTCACTGTCTGCTCGTTCCTGTGCGGTATCGCCACCGAGTTGTGGCAGATGATCTTGTTCCGTATCCTGCAGGGCTTCTTCGGCGGCGGTTTACAACCGGTACAACAGTCGGTGCTGCTCGATTACTTCAAACCCAAAGACCGCGGTAAGGCGTTCGGTCTCTCGTCGATTGCCATTATCGTCGCCCCGGTCATTGGCCCAACGCTGGGCGGTTACATCACGGATAATGTCAGTTGGCGTTGGATCTTCTTTATCAATATTCCGGTAGGTATCATCGCCCTTTTGGCAATTTATCAACTGTTGGAAGATCCCCCGTGGGAGCGCAAGGCCAAGGGCAAACTGAGTATCGACTATATCGGTATCGGCTTGATTGCACTGGGTTTAGGCTGTTTGCAGGTGATGATGGACCGTGGCGAAGATGAAAACTGGTTTAATTCTGCCTTTATCGTCACTTTTGCCCTGCTGGCGATCACCGGAATTGTCGGTGCGATTTATTGGCTGCTATACGCCAAAAAACCGGTGGTGGATTTACGCTGTCTGAAAGACCGTAACTTCGCGGTTGCCGGTCTGCTGATGGCCGGAATGGCAATGATTCTGTACGGCAGCTCGGTGGTGATCCCACAGCTGGCGCAGCAACAGCTCGGTTATACCGCCACGCTCTCGGGGCTGGTGATGTCACCGGGGGCGATTCTGATCGTGCTGTCCATTCCGCTGGTGCTTAAACTGATGCCCATCGTGCAGACGCGCTACATCATTGCCTTTGGCTTCTTCCTGCTGGCCGCGTCGTTTATGTATTCCGGCAGGCTGACGCCGAACGTCGATTTCGTCACGCTGGTGATGTACCGCAGCGCTCAGTCGTTGGGCCTCGGCTTCTTGTTTGTGCCGCTGACTACTATCGCCTTTGTCACCATTCCACAGCGACTGAATGCCGATGCCGCCGCGCTGTTCACCATGTTCCGTAACGTCGCCGGATCGATTGGGATTTCGCTCTCTACCGCCGCGGTCACCGAGCGAACACAGGCGCACAGCGCCCACATGGTGCATAACATGACGCCGCTCAACGAGCAGTTCAATCAGGCCGTCAGCCGCAGCGCCTCCGCCGTGCGCGACTTCGCCCATGTAGTGGGTGACCCGATGCAGATTGCCACTGCGCGCATGTATCAGGAGATGATTTCGCAATCGCGCATTCTGGCTTACATCGACGTATTCAGTTACTGCGCCATCGTCGCCGTGATTTTGATCCCCTTCTGTCTGCTGCTTTCGCCGGTTAAGAGCGAAGGCAATGCCGGAGCACACTGATAAAAAAATGAAAACGCTGACATATACACTTTCCGCACTGACTCTGGCGCTGACCGGCTGTTCGGTCGGCCCAGATTACCAGCAGCCACAGCCTAAAACCCCGGCCGCCTTTAACGACATGAGCCGCCCGCAGGTATTGGACGGCGCGTCTATCGCCCTGCCCTCTGAGCCTAATCCGGTGTGGTGGAAAGCCTTTAAGGATCCGCAGCTCGACAGCCTGATCGACCGTGCCATTGCCGGCAACATTTCTCTGCAACAGGCCGTGCTGCGCATTGCCGGTGCCCGTGAACAGGTCACGCAGGCGCGCGGTGCGTGGATGCCGTCGGTGCAGGCCAATACCAAATTCACCCGTCAGCAATTGGGGCTGAAGGGTGAATTTGAATCTTCAGGTGTTGAAGGCCAGGCAGAAAATCTTAGTCCGGAAGTTTCTCAGGCCATTGACGCCGCCACCGGACCGGTGAATCTCTATCAGGGCAGTTTTGATGCCAGCTGGGAGCTGGATCTGTTTGGCGGCACACGTCGTCAGGTCGAAGCCGCCAACGCCCAGCAGCAATCGTCCCTCGAACAGCGCAACGATGCGCTGGTCTCGCTACAGGCCGAAGTGGCACGCGCCTATCTGCAACTGCGCGGGGCGCAAAGCATTACCGCTGCTATTCAAACCCAGATCGACGTCGCTCAGCAGACGCTGGAACTGACGCAAAGTCAGCAGAAAAACGGACTGGCGCCGCAGATGGACGTAGAAAATGCCCGCGCTCAGTTGGGTTCACTGCGCGCCCAGTTGCCGCAGTATCAGGCCCAGGCGCGTCAGGCAATGAACGGTCTGGCGGTACTGCTTGGCCAGGCCCCCGGTACGCTGGATAGCGAACTGACCCCAGTGAAACCGATGCCTGCTCTGCCTGCCGCCGTGCCGGTCGGCGTGCCGTCACAGCTGGCGCGCCGTCGTCCGGATGTACGCAAGGCAGAAGCCGATCTCCATGCGGCTACGGCCAATATCGGCGTGTCCGTGGCGCAGATGTTCCCGAGCATTTCGCTCACCGGCCAGTTCGGTATGCGCAATACCGATGCCAGTTATCTTGATAACTGGAGCAGCAATTTTTACTCCTTCGGTCCGTCGATTACCTTGCCGATCTTCCAGGGCGGACGGCTGGTCTCCAGCGTGCATCTTTCCCGCGCGCAGCAGGCCAATGCCGCGCTTAATTACCGCCAGACGGTGCTGACTGCATTACAAGATGTCGATAACGCGCTGGTCAATTACCGCACCGACCAGGATAGAGTGACCGGTCTGGATCAAACCACCGAAGCACTGCAAACCACCTTTGAACTGGCGACCGACAGCTACAGCAAAGGGTTGTCGTCGTTTATCAACGTACTGGACGCCCAACGCCAGCTGGCTCAGGCCAAACAGCAATCCGCAGCCGCCAAAGTGCAAACCAGCACCGACCTGGTCTCGCTGTACAAAGCCCTTGGCGGGGGTTGGGAGCCGTATCAGAACGTGAAGCTGCCAACTTATACCGTGTTCGGCCCGGCAGAAACGCCGGACGTCCGCGTGCAGACGGTTGCGCCCGCCAATTAATGTGAAGAGATAAAATCTGACGGTGTCGCCGGGGCAGGCAGTGAGAAGTTCTGCCTCATGCGTACCACTTCATTGACCGGCGTCTGGCCGAACAGTCGTTTAAACTCACGGCTGAACTGCGACACACTTTCGTAACCCACCTGCGCACTGGCCGCCGAAGCCGTCAGATCGTTGCGCAGCATCAGTAAACGGGCCTGATGCAACCGGGTGGATTTGAGATATTGCATCGGGGACGTGTCGGTAACCGTTTTGAAATGGCTGTGAAAGGTTGCCTGACTCATCCCCGCCTCTTGCGCCAGCGCGCTCACATCAAGATGCATAGCGTACTCTGCGTGTATTTTTCTCAACGCCCTGGCTACTTTGCCGAACTGCCCCTGCAGGGTCAGCGCACTGCGCAGGGTTGCCCCCTGTGCGCCGATGAGCACCCGGTAATAGAGTTCACGTACCATCGCCGGACCCAGGATCTCCGCCTCCAGCGGCGAGCGCATCAGCTGCAAAAAGCGCAAAACCGAGCCCCGCATCGCGCTGTCCATCAAGCTTGAAACCATACTGCGCGGTGGCGTCGTGACGGGGCGTTCAAGGGCATCAAGGTGCAGCATTAACTCTGCCGCCACGCTGAAATCCAACCGCAGATAAATCGCCAGCATCGGTTCCTCCACGCTGGCGTCCGTTTCCATGGTAAAAGGCACCGGCACCGCGACCATCAGATAGTGCTGCGCATCATACAAATAGACATCCTGTCCGAGATAACCCCGTTTGCGGCCCTGCACCACTATCACAATGCCCGGCTCATACAAGACCGGCGTACGCAGCAGCGGACGGTTGGAGCGTAAAAAACGCACATCCGCCAGCGGCGTCAGGTTATAGCCTTCAAGCGGCGTCATCTTGTCGAGCAGTTCCACCATTTGAGCAGTCGTCGTCTCTTTTGACATATTCATCACGTCCTGAAAAAACCGCAGGTAATGGTTGAAGTTCGGCATTCGCGGCGTTGGCCGTCCAGCCAGCTCAGAGGAATAGGCAAACATCAGCGAGGATCTGCTCTACGTTTTACAGTCCGCTCATCCTATGCTTTGAGTCTACTTTTTGAGGAGAGAACATCATGACCCCATCCAAATTACTCTTTATTACCGGCGTCAGCAGCGGATTTGGTCGCGCACTGGCCGAGGAGGCCTTGAAAGCCGGTCACCGCGTTGTCGGCACCGTACGCAATCAGCAGGCCAAAGAGGCGTTCGAGGCGCTGGAGCCGGGCCGCTGTGTTGGCCGCATTTTGGATGTCTCTGACTTTGCGGCGATCGCCCCGCTGGCAGACGAGGTTGAGCGGGAGTTCGGCCCGGTTGACGTGCTGGTGAATAATGCCGGTTACGGTCATGAAGGCATTTTGGAAGAGTCACCGCTGAGCGATATTTTGCATCAGTTCGACGTGAACGTCTTTGGTGCGGTGGCGGTGATAAAAGCCTTTCTGCCCTATTTCCGCGCGCGCCGCGCCGGGCATATTCTCAACGTAACCTCCATGGGGAGCTTCATTACCCTGCCGGGAATCAGCTATTACCACGGCAGCAAGTTCGCGCTGCAGGGCATTTCTGAATCCCTGACCAAGGAGTTGAAACCCTTTAATATCGCAGTCACCGCCGTGCAGCCGGGATCATTTCGCACCGACTGGGCAGGCCGTTCGATGGTGCGATCACCGCGCAGCATCAGTGACTATGACGCCAGCTTCGGGCCGGTGCGTGAAACCCGGGAAAAGCGCAGCGGGCATCAACCGAGTGACCCGCTAAAGGCAGCCCAAGCGATACTGACGCTGATTCACAGTAGTAACCCGCCGGCCTTCCTGCTGCTCGGCAGCGACGCCGTCTCGCTGGTGCGCGATAAGCTTAAGCAGATGAATGCCGATATCGATGCATGGGAAGAGGTCAGCCGCTCTACGGACGGTTAATCCCTTTTCGTCCTTCTCTGACCGCCGCCCAGCGGTCATTTTCCCTCCCGCTGTTACCCCTTGTGACCTTTTTAAGACTTCCCGCCAGCGCTTTTTGCCGTGACTAGGCTATTCTGTTCAGACACCGAAACACTCCGGCCCTTTTGGGGAGGTTTCTCCAGAATTTACAAGCGGGTAAAAACATGAATGCCATTGCAAAAGAAGATAAAAAACCCAGTTGTGATTCCGTGATCAACAGCGTGGCTTACCGTGATGGAAAGCGTCTGCAGGATGTCACTACCGAGGACATCAGCGAAGTATTAAAAGAGCCAGGTACCTTCGTCTGGCTGGGGTTATGGCAGCCGGAAGACAGCCTGATGCACACCATTCAGGAGGAGTTCGGCCTGCATGATCTGGCGATTGAAGATGCGCTCACCGCCCATCAGCGCCCTAAAATCGAACAATATGGCGACTCGCTGTTTATTGTTATTCACACCGCTCAACTGGTAGATGACAAAATCGAGTACGGCGAAACTCACCTGTTTGTTGGCAAAAATTTTCTGGTCACCGTGCGCCATGGCGCTTCTTCAAGCTATAAACATATCCGTGCCCGCGCCGAAGAGTGTCCGGCAATGCTCGCCAAAGGTCCGGCCTACGCGCTTTACTGCGTGCTGGATTTGGTAGTGGATAACTATCTGGCAATTATCGCCGAGTACACCAAGCAGTTTGATAATATCGAACAGAAGATGTTCAAGTCGGAGTTTGACCAGGACGCGGTGCAGGAGGTGTATAAACTGCGCCGCCAGCTGCTGTCGTTAAGAAACGCCGCCGTGCCTGCCGAGGATATCTGTAACCAGCTCAGCCACCACTATGAAGAGCTGATCCCGAAAAGCCTGCGGGCCTACATCCGCGACGTGCAGGACCACGCCCATCAGGTGATCACCGTGACCGACGATATGCGCGAAATGCTGGCCAACGCCATGCACGTCAACCTGGCATTGGTGTCCGTGCATCAGAACGAAGTGGTCCAGCGCCTGGCTGGCTGGGGTGCGATTCTCGCCATTCCGACCGTGGTTTTCAGCCTGTACGGGATGAACTTCAAGAACATGCCGGAACTTAACGATGCGTTTGGGTATCCGATCACGGTGGCAGTTACTGTCGTGGGATGTGTGTTGTTGTATTGGAAATTGAAGAAATCAGGATGGTTATAAGTATTTTTCAGCTTTTGGAAAGCTGAGGTAAATTTTTAAATTCAAATTCAAATTCAAGGTCGTGGGCGTCGGCCCACACCGACCAGAGGGCCGCAGTCGCTCGGCCCTCTGGACTCCGAGCTTTTTAAAAACCGCAGCTGCGCAGGTCACAATGCCCGTGTTTCAGGTGCCATTGTGACAGCCGCAAAATGTCGCCGCGTTGCGGTGCCTTCGCTGCGGGTTTCGAGCCTAAGGTCTCGAACCACTTGCTCAGCGCCATTTTTGAATGCGGCCCATACTTTTTTAAAGTCAAAATCTGACTGGTTTTGTCTTTTGCTTTTGTCTTTTGTTTTTGTCTTTTTCTTTTGATTTACATAGCCGCTAAGGCGCAGTCAAAAATGGCACCGGATGAGAGGTTCGAGACCTGTGGCTCAGCCGAGCGAAGCGAGACAACGTCGCACCGCGACGGCCCGTAGGGCGAGGCCAGAGGCCGAGTAATACCGAAATACGGGGACGGCGAAGCCGTGACATTTTGCGCCTCACGCGGAAGTGACGAGACATGTCCTTCGTCCCAGCGATAGCGGGCAATTAAAAAACGCAGGATTCCAAAGGAGGTTCGTTTAAACCTCCTTTGGGCCAGTGTGGGCGGCGAGCCCACGATCTTGATTTTGATTTTGAAGTTGAATTTAAAAGCAGGTTTGGGCGGCAGCCCAAGGTATAGGCCTGCCGCCGAGGCGAAAACCCTACCGTTTTTCGACCGGTTGCTCTAACAACATGGTTTGAGTCTGGCTGAGGCTAATATCTGCGGCCCGCAGGGCTTTGAGGATTTCATACAACAAATCGCTCTTGGTACCGCTGACCACGCGCGGGCTGGCAACGTACCCGGTGACACTAAGCACAATGCCGTTCGGGCCGAGTTCTTTAAAACTCACCGACGGCGCCGGAGTCTCGAGAATGGCTTCGTGCAGCTGGTAGCATTGTAACAACAGTGAACGCACCTGCTCAGGGTCGATATCCAGCGGGAAGGTCAGCGCGATAGTGGCCACGCCCTGCGCGTTACCCATGGTGGCGTTACGCACGTTCTGGGAAATAAACTGCGAGTTTGGCACTATCACCGTGGAACGATCGCTGAGCTGAATCTCCGTGGCGCGCACATTAATACGACGGATATCCCCTTCGACACCGCTGATGGTCACCAGGTCACCCACTTTCACCGGGCGCTCGGTCAGCAGGATCAAACCGGAGATAAAGTTCTTCACTATCTCCTGCAAACCAAAACCGATACCGACCGAAAGCGCACTGACAATCCACGCCAGACGGTTCCATTCAATGCCCAATGTTGAGAGCGTCAGCAGAATCACCAACACGTAACCCACGTTGCTGAACAGCGTCACCAGAGAAGCGCGCATGCCGCGGTCCATCATGGTTTTAGGCAGAAATTCTTTATCCAGCCAATGTCTGGCCGAGCGCAAGACGTACCAGCCAATCGCCAGACACAGGAAAGCATTCACCGCATGGGCGGGAATGATATTCATGCTTTCCAGTCCCTTTCCACCCCAGATATCCACCACTTTACCGAGCAGTTCCAGCGGTGTGGTGGTGCCAAAGGTGCCGTTGAGCAAGGCTAAAGCGGCAAACAGCACCAGCAATGTTTTGCCAATCGCCGCGAACAGCGTGGCGGCCAGCGACAGATGGCGCTCGTTGAGACTGACGGTACTCTTTAGCAACTTGCCGCTGTAGGTGGTCGGAGAGAAGAAGCTTTCGCTGAAGTCCACCACCAGATGAATCAGTAAATAGAGGCAGGTCAATACCAGCCCCACCCATACCAGCTCGTATGTCAGAAAACGCGCCAGTGGGATGTAACCGATGGCCAGCGCAAGGACGATAACAATAGCGGTAATCGTGATCGCTATCTGAATCAAACCGGCCAGCATCGAGCGAGCTTCAGCCTGCTCGCCGCGCGCCAGCAATTGGCGGCGGACATTGTGTACCCGCACCGGGGCGACAAGGCAGGTCAGCGCCACCAGTAAGGCTGAAATACCGTTGCCAAATAATGTCATCGCCACACTGGAGTCGATGAGGCCGTTCAGCACTTCGACAATGCCGAAGATAAAGATGAAAGCCGCCAGCGTGATCGGAAACGATGCCAGTTTTTTAGCGATAGGATCGGCCAGCGCCGGAAGGCGCCAGGAAGGATGGCGGTTGGACAGTAATGCAGAACCGAGACCGGCAATCAGCGCCGAGAATACCGCCAGCACGGTGATCGAGTTCGCAAGATCTAACAGCAGCGGTGAAGTATCCGGCAGACGGGTGAAGAACTGACAGAACAGTGTCGCGCTCAGCCATTGCGCCACGACGATAATAAGCGTGGCGATACTCGCTAACAGGCTGCGGCGCAAGCGCCCCCCTGGAAGCCAGCGTGGCAGCATCCACCCCAGTGGACGGTCGAGTGCGCGGCGGCCAAAAACGCCAATGACAAACGCCAGCAGCAGATAAATGGCCGAACCGATGCGCCATTCTGGCTGCCATGCCTGATCCCAGGCATCTTTGACCTGTGAACCAAAATCATCAAATCGGGCGACATCGCTCTCTGAAGGCGAGAACAACGGCTTCCAGAAATTGACACCAAGAATGCTGCCGGAATTGAGGGCAATTTGCGTTTTCAGCGTTTCACGCCGCAGTCCCCGGATTTGCGCCGACAGGTTCTGCGCGCTGGTACGGATTGAGTTAGCCTGGTCAATCTGGGCATCAAGCAGCGTCTTGCTGGAATTGAGTTTATTACGCTGGCGGACAACTTCCGGCGTTTCAGGTAAGGCTCCGGCAGCGGGGGCAGGACCGAGAACATCAAGCTGGGCCTGAACCTGCGCCCGCTGTGGGCCAAGCACCAGCACCAGTTTCTCCGCATCATCGTATAGCTTCAGTGCGTCGTCATTGAGCGCATTGAGCTTCTTCTCAGTTTTGGCGGTAGCAACCTGCTGTTTAGTAGTATCTAACCTTTTTTGCAGGGCGGTCAGTTCAGCCGGAGCATTGATTTTTACCGGTTCGGCCGCTTCACCGTTGGCGTTGGTGGTTTGCGATGCCGCACTGTCGGTAGCCGCCAGCGCCGTCATGGGTCCCGCTAACAGCGAAACCAGCAGTGCCCACATGACGGGCGCTTTAAAGAGAGTATGCATAAAAGAGTGTGTCCGAACCTGGGAATTATTATTTTTCAGTACGATAAGGATAGCGGTTTATTGGCGGGAAAAGATCAGGTTTTTTCTGGTTAGCAGCGGAAATCAGTCATTGGCATGCGCAGTTTACTCCCCGGTACGCCATGGCTACCGGGGAGAGTCATGAAACGGACTTAACCTTGCTTGCCCAGCATCAGGCGCAACACCGCAGCAGAGTCCTGCGGCGGCAAGGCCAGAATGCCGGTATAGAGGGTGATGGAGATTTCACAGACTTTTGCACGATCCACTGCAGGGGCACCTAAATCGTTGAACATCTGCAATTGATCGCCGTACTTTTCCTGCAGCGCCTGACGAACCGGCACCATCAGCGCTTTGGCTTTTTCACCGCTAACCACGGTCGGTTGCGCTGTCTGGCCGCTACCGCTCGCCAGCAGCAAAGCATTCATAGTGTCTAAATCTTTCTTAAACAGTTCAGGGGGCAGCACCTGCGCGGTGTTGACCCCGCCGTTGATATGCGGATAGAGGAATTTAAAACAACTGCCGTCGTTACGCGCCTGCAGGGCCTGCATCTCTTCGAGACTGACCTGCATGGCGGCTATCACATTGGCATCCGGTGCGGTATTCATGCGAGTGGAAAGCAGCTCCGACACCATCGGTTTAACCGTATCAATGGCTTCCTGCTGGGATTTACCCTCTTTTTTCAGGCGCAAAATATTGCTGCGGATCTGGCTGTAAAGTGCGGGTTCCTGCGCCTTGATGGTGTTGTAAATCGGCAGCGCGGAGAGCGCCTGATCGATTTCCTGCGTCTGCTCATCCCCTGCCAGGCGCGGTTTGATCACCCCTTCGTACAGGAAATTGCCCCCAAAAATGAGGACCAGGAAAATAATGATGGCCGGTGTGCGGCGAATTTTGCCTTTTTTGTACAGGGCCTGCAGCACGCCACCGATAATGGCCGCGGCCACTGCAGCAATAATTACATCATTCCAGTTCATTCCCTGTTTCCTTTTTGTTTTCGATTTGTGCGACAGCATCGCGGCTGGCACCGGTGCGGGCCTCGCCATGGAGTTCATTCAGTTTACCCGTACGCATTTCCAGCAGACGGTCGGCATGCTCAAAATAGTGATCATCATGGCTGATTGCCAGCACGGTTTTACCCATTTCGCGCAGGCGCGGCAACAGTTCTCGATAGAAAGTGCGACGGAACTGAGGATCCTGATCGGCCGCCCACTCGTCAAGCAGTAAAAAATCTCGCCCTTCGCAGGCCGCCAGCAGCAGGGCTACCCGCTTACGCTGCCCCTGCGACAGTTGAAGGTTCGTCACGCGCTGACCCTCAAATTGCAATTTGGCTTGCATGTTCAGACGCGCCAGCCAGTCCTGGACCAGCAGAGGATCAGGCAACGAGCCCTGGGGTCCCATCATCTGGCCAAACAGGTGGAAATCCGTAAACACTGCCGAGAATAGCTGGCGGTATTGTTCCCGGCCCTGCGCAGTGACCGGTACGCCGTCGAGCAGGATCTGCCCGGAGCGGGGTTGATATAGACCTGTCTCTTATACACATCTCCGAGCCCACGAGACAGGCAGAAAT
>CAMLBO010000040.1 GCA_946478305.1 uncultured Enterobacterales bacterium | reverse complement strand
AGTCCGGGCACCCTATTTAAAGAAACCAGCCTAATGGCTGGTTTTTTGCTTTCTGCGCTATGGACTCTTCATCGAACTCCGTTCGATTATTTGTCTCATGCTGAGACTCACCCCTACGGGGCCAGCGCAAGCGCTGTTCAAAGACGCTTCGCGTCATTGTCCGAGTCCGGGCACCCTATTTAAAGAAACCAGCCTAATGGCTGGTTTTTTGCTTTCTGGCGTCTGCAATCCCAACTCCCCCTAAAAATTCCGCTTGAACAACGTCGTATTAACGTCTACTTTAACTACGACAATTTTAATCGTAGTTAAAGTAGACGTTAATAACCAAACAAAAACGGACAAGCAAACCATGAAGATTTTACATATTGATGCGAGCTCTAAATTTCACCAGTGGTCCAATTCGCGCGCATTGGGTCGGTTCTTTTTAGAAGAATTACAAAAAGGCGGAGTAGACATCGAGGTGGATTATCTGGATGTCACTGCCGATATCCAGCCGCACGTTTCTGCCGACTTCGTGCAGGCAACTTACACGCCAGAAGAT
Source organism: uncultured Enterobacterales bacterium (assembly GCA_946478305.1). Taxonomy (GTDB): domain Bacteria; phylum Pseudomonadota; class Gammaproteobacteria; order Enterobacterales; family Enterobacteriaceae; genus Ewingella. The sequence goes on along the minus strand of CAMLBO010000040.1, from coordinate 39,204 downwards.
CAACGTACGGCGCAGATGCGCGAAGTATTGGCGGCTTCGGATGCCATGTGCCAACGCGTAATGGAAGCCGATGCCCTGGTCTGCGCGATGCCGATGTATAACTGGACCATCCCCTCCACCTTTAAAACCTTTATTGACACCATTATCCGCACCGGCGTGACCTACGACTTGCTGCCTGACGGCACCACCGTCGGTAAGCTCGGCGATAAAAAAGTGATCTTTATTACTACCCGTGGCGCAGATTTACGCGAGGGCTCTCCCTACAGCGCGATGGATGCCATGACCCCCGTGCTTAAAGCCTCGTTCGCGTTTATCGGCGTCGATACTCCACAATTTGTGGATGCACAACCCCTTCAGTTTACGGCTGCCGAAGAACGCGAAGCCGCACTGGTTCGCGCGCATGCCGAACTGTCACACCTCGCCTCACAATGGGCCATCGCATGGGACACTTCAGCTGTTCTGCTATAGAATCTGAGACGTTCAATTATCTTTGCAGAGGAAAGCAGTATGGCGTTCGTAAGTTCTGGGGTGGAATATGCATTGCATTGTCTGCTGTATATCAGCCAACCGGACGGCATCAAAGACGCCAACGTACGTGATATGGCCGACCTGCAAGGCGTTCCGGTCGACTTTCTGGCAAAGATCTTTACCAAACTGAAGAAATCAGGCCTCGTTCATTCGACTGAGGGCGCACGGGGTGGGTTCAGCCTGGCACGTCCTGCTGAATCCATCTCGGTGAAAGATGTGATTGACGCCATTGACGGGCCTAAGGGCCTGTTTGAATGCAAAGAGATCCGTGAGCGCTGCGCGGTGTTTAATCAGCAAGCTCCCAAATGGGCGACCGAAGGCACCTGCGGGATCCACAAAGTAATGCTCGAAGCCGAGCAGGCTATGCGCTCTGTTTTTGCACAATATACGCTGGCTGCCCTGGCTGCCACCTCCGCCAGTAAAGCTCCGGATGATTTCAACCGGCAGATATTGCAATGGTTCGATGCCAGACCGTCAAACCAGCGTTTTTTAGCCGAATAGTTGTTTTTCCACCACAGCGAGAACGCCTCAGGGCTTTCTTTCTTGGTCTAAAAAGCAGAAACGGCTAAGCTTAGAAAAATTTCCGATACCGAGAAAGCTTATCCCATGGTCAAGAAACCCGACGCAGCACCTTCCGTATTTGATCACCTGAAAGATGACGACAGTTTTGACCTGTGGGGCCGTTCTGGCCTCAGCACGGCCCTCAACAAAGCCAAGCCTAAAACGCCGGATAACGACGCCATGGCCGCGGCGCGTAAACTGATTCAGGGCAGTAAAGATCAGGCGAAATAACGATCAGCTGTGAGTTAATTCCCTTTATCGCCCCCGGTGCTGACCTGTCTGGTTGATACCGGGGCTTTAAATTTATACCTGCCACACCTTCCCACCTCTTTCGGCTATAAGCATAGTTATTTCCAGTACTGGACATCTATACGTCCAAAACGTAATCTGAATTTCTACTGAAAATTCATTCACTCAGGTTATGTAAGGAAAGCCCCGCCCATGCGCAAACCCGTTCTTGCTTTTACCCTGCTTGCGACCACTCTGTTTTCAGCCGTTACTCACGCGGGTGCCACACTGGATCGCGTGACCAAAACCGGTGTTTTGCATAACGTCATCGTGAATGACTACCCGCCGTTTGGCTTTATTGATGACAACAACCAGCTGGCCGGTTTTGATGTTGACGTGGCGAAAGCCGTGGCACAGCGGATGGGTGTTAAGCTGGAAGTCACCGCACCGGGTTGGGAAACCATTATTGGCGGCAACTGGCGCGGTCGCTGGGATACCTGCATCTGCTCGATGACACCAAACATTGAACGCGCCAAAGTGCTGGATTTCGTGACGCCCTATTACAGCTCTCCGGCTGTACTGGTGGTGAATAAGAGTGATGATCGCATCAAGTCCGCTGCCGATCTCAGCAACAAAAAAGTAGGCATCGGTATTGGCTCAAGTTATGAAACCTACCTGCAGAAAACGCTGGTGATCCCGGGTACCAAACCTATCGACTTCCCGTTTAATAACGTGCAGGCCATTCCTAGTGATGAAGAGGTGGCCTTCCAGAATCTGGCCCTCGGCCCCGGCGTGCGTCTGGATGCCATCGTCTCTGACTTAGCCACCGCCAATGCGCGCATCAAGCGCACGCCGGTGTTTAAAATTGTCACCGAGCTGTACGCCGAACCGAACTGGGTCGCGACCGATAAGGGCGACCCAGAGTGGGATAAGAAAGTCGCAGATACCATCAAATCCCTGCGTGATGACGGTACGTTGGCGAAGATTTCCCAACACTGGCTGGGCGAAGACATCACCAAAGAGGAACAGTAACGAATGGCGCAGCTTCCTGAAATCAAAACAGTAGCACCGGATAACGGCACGCTGCCGCCTGCGGAAACCGGCCTGTTGAACAGCCCGCGCGCTTTTAGGATAAAAACGGCGTTCACCTGGCTGATTTTACTCAGCCTGCTGCTGGGTCTGTTCAGCAAAATGGGGCTGCAATGGGATCTTATCGAGCAGAAGCTGCCGTTCCTGCTGGGACTGCGCCTGTCACCTGACGGTTTTATTCAGGGCGCGGCGCTGACCATCCTGATCACCGCCTGTTCGATGTTTTTCTGCCTGTTACTCGGGCTTATCACCGCATTAGGCCGCATGTGTGATAATGCGCTGGCCTTCGGCTGCGCCACGTTTTATGCCTCGCTGTTTCGCGGTACGCCGCTGCTGGTACAGGTGCTGATTATCTATCTGGCATTACCGCAGGCGGGTATTGTGCTGGGTGCACTGAGTTCGGGGATTATTGCGCTGTCGCTCAATTACGGTGCGTATCTGGCTGAAACCATCCGCAGCGGCGTGCTGTCGGTACCCCGCGGGCAGAAAGAGGCGGCGATGGCGCTGGGCCTCTCGTCGTGGACGGTCGCTGTGCACGTCACTGCCCCGCAGGCGCTGCGTATTATCATTCCTCCCGCCGGTTCGATGTTTATTTCCATGCTGAAGGATTCGTCGCTGGTGTCACTGATGGGTCTGTGGGAACTGAATTTTCTGGCGCAATCTTACGGGCGCAGCACCTACCGTTATATGGAAATGCTGGCCACCGCCGCGGCGATATACTGGATAATGTCCATTGTGTTGGAGCTGTTCCAAAGCCGCCTCGAACGCCGCTTTGGTCAGGGGTATCGCCGTTAATCGCTTTCTGAAGCTTTCAAAATAAGTCGCAGGTATGCCATGTCTTTTCCACAAGATTTCCGATTAATTTCTTATTTATCGAAACTGGAACACGCGGTGCGCTTCCCGCTGTCCTCTTCCTATCCGGAATCGATGAACATCGATACGCTGTTTGAACTGGCCGGCGTTGAACACCGTCAGCCGTTTATGCACGCCATGCTCGACTACCCGCCGCTGCGCGGAACACCTGAGCTGCTGGAAGCGATTGCCGGGACTTACGACAACATGAATACCGGGCAGATCATCAGCTTTGCCGGTGCAGATGAAGCGATTTATGCCAGTTTTCATGCACTGCTGGACGCTGGCGATCACGCCGTGGTCATCACGCCTAATTATCAGTCTCTCGAAAGCGTACCAATGTCGCGCTGCGATGTCACCGGCGTGGCGCTGGAGGCTGAAAACGGCTGGGCGCTGGACGTCGAAAAAGTCCGCGCGGCGCTGCGCCCCAACACCAAAGTGCTGGTGATTAACTTTCCGCACAACCCGACCGGCGCGCTGATAAGCCGCCAGCAGCTGGATGAATTGGTCTCAATGTGCCGCGAGCGTGGCGTGTGGATTTTTTCTGATGAAGTCTACCGGCTGACCGAATTCCACTCAGCCGACCGCCTGCCGCAGCTGGCAGATATTTACGAACGCGGCATCTCGCTGAACGTCACGTCAAAAGCCTACGGCCTGCCGGGGCTGCGCATCGGCTGGGTCGCCTGTCAGGACAGCGCCTGGCTGCTGAAACTCGAACGCATGAAGCAGTATCTGTCGATCTGCAATTCGATTCCCGGTGAGATGCTGACCACGCTGGCACTCAACGCCCGCGCACCGATTCTCGAACGGGTGATGCAACGGTCGCGTAATCATTTTCAACTGCTGGCCGATTTTCTGGCGCGCTTCCCACAGACCTTCGAACTGACCGTGCCGAAAGCTGGCGTGCTGGCCTTTGTTCGCTATAAAGGTGCGGAAGGGGCTGAAGCCTTTGCCACGCGGCTGGTCGAAGAAACGGGCGTCATGGTGATCCCGTCCGTAACCTACGCGTCGGAGCTGACGCCGGTTTCAGAAGACTTTCTGCGCATCGGGTTCGGGCGCGCCAATCTGGAAGAAGCACTGGACGTATTTGCCCGCTGGCTGGACGAGCGCGCACTGAAATAACGCGCAAAAGCCCGCCAAAATGGCGGGCCTTGATGAAGCGTTCAGACACAGGATAACGTCACCCGAGAGCGGTTACTGGCTCATCGCATCTTTTTTCATGGCATCTTTCGACATGTTGTCTTTGCTCATGTTGTCTTTGCTCATGTTGTCTTTTTTCATCGCGTCTTTAGACATTTTGTCTTTCGACATACAGTCTTTACCCATTGCATCTTTGCCCATCTGATCTTTACCCATGCTGTCTTTTTTCATGCAGTCATGGGACATCTTGCCCATCGCGTCTTTCGACATAGAATCCGCTGCCTGAGTCACGCCAGCGAAGCCCATCATTGCGGTAGAGAACATCATTACAGCCATCAGTTTTTTCATGGTATTTCCTTTATTTAAAGTAGGTTGCACAGTTGTGCTGGTAAAAAATCTCATTGAGCCAGGGGCGTTATTGTTGCAGCCAGTTTGGAGACGGCCAGCGCGGAACAACCGGAGCGTACATGCAGTACGTGAGGATTGTGAGCACTGCCCGGATTCAAAATGGCAAATAAAATAGTCCCTTACTTAACTTCCGCCGAACCAGTTGTAGCCTTGATCTTCCCAATATCCCCCGGTGAACTTATTGGTAATTTCAATCACTTCGATATGCTTCGGATTCTTGTAGCCGAGCTTGGTCGGCATACGCAGTTTCATCGGGAAACCGTATTTACGCGGCAAAATTTGTCCGTCATAGGTCAGCGCCAGCAGGGTTTGCGGGTGTAACGCCGTTGCCATGTCGATGCTGGTGTAATACTCGTCAGCGCATTTAAAACTAACGTATTCCGCCGTCAGGTCGGCACCAATCAGCCGCAGGAAATCACCGAACGGCACGCCGCCCCACTTACCAATCGCACTCCAGCCTTCAACACAAATATGGCGAGTGACCTGACTAACCTGCGCCATCTGATAGAGCGTCGCCAGCGACCATTCGCGCTTATCCAGCGCCAGCCCGGCGATCTTCAGGCGATAATCGTGGCCGTTGACCTCGGGTGCCTCCTCTTCGGCGTAAAACGCGTTAAACGGGAATGGCCGGGTGATCATCGATTCGGCATACACTGGCGCCAGCCGGGTAGACCCAAAAAGCCAGCCCTGCACGCGGTCGTTAAAACCGGAGATGTTCACCAGCGCCTTTTCAACGCTGTCGTTATCGCTGATATCGCAGCCAGTCAGCATCGCCATGCCGCCCAGTGTCAGCCCCTGTCGCAAAAAGCGGCGGCGTGACGGCGCGTCAAGATGGCGGGCAATCTGCTGCTGCGCCTCCTGCACAATGGCTTCACTGTCTGATGCACTGAAAATCTGACTGATACTTTTTTTAATGATGTTCTTCATGGCTGTTCCTTAGCGTCCGCGCAGCATGGCCAGCAGGGTTTTTGGCACTAATGCCACCATCGCCAGATGCAGCGCGACGAATCCGACCAGCGACCCCATGGCTAAAAAGTGCACATAGCGCGCCATGTCATAACCGCCCAATAATTCCCGCAGCAGCGGAAACTGCACCGACTTCCACAGCACCAACCCGGAGATCACCAGGATGATGCCGTCGAACATGACGAAAACGTAGGCCGCGCGCTGCACCATGTTGTAATGGCGCAGATCGTTGTGGGCCAATTTGCCACGCAGCGCAGCAGCTGCATCACGCAGAATGCCGCGTGGCGTGAGCGGCCAGAATTTACGTTTCATCCGCCCGGTAACAATATTCATCAGCAGATAAAACAGGCCGTTGAAGCCAAACAGCCACATCCCGGCGAAATGCCACTGGATGCCCCCGCCCAGCCAGCCGCCGAGGGTCAGGCTGCGGGAGAAACTAAAATCAAACAGCGGCGATGCGTTATAAATCTGCCAGCCGCTGGTTACCATAATCAGCACCGCCAGCGCATTCAGCCAGTGGGTCAGACGCAGCCAGAGCGGATGGACGATCTCCGGTTTAGTTTTGCTTTTTTGCGGCTCACTCTGCGGTGAGAAGTCTGTGTGTAGCGTCATGGTTATGTCTCTGCATCTGCCCTGTCGATGAAGCGAGTATTGAGCAGATTTGTTCCCCAAGACCTCACGCAAAGTTAAATAAAATGTGATAACTCTGGGTGAAGCGCTTGTGTAGACTGCAGGTAATACCGCTCCTTTTAATGCAGATGCAGGTCGTGATGGATAAGCCAAAAAAGATTTTGATCGTGGAAGATGACGGGGATATCGCTGAGTTGCTGAGCCTGCACCTGCGCGATGAAGGGTTTGAAATAACCCACGCCGGTGACGGTAATCTGGGGGTCGCACAGCTGGAAAAAGGCGGCTGGGACGCGCTGATCCTCGACCTCATGCTGCCGGGTATCGACGGTCTGGAGATCTGCCGCCGCGCACGCAACATGACGCGCTACACGCCGATCATCATCATCAGCGCCCGTTCGAGCGAAGTGCATCGTGTGCTCGGCCTTGAGCTGGGAGCTGATGACTATCTGGCGAAACCCTTCTCAATGCTGGAACTGGTGGCGCGAGTTAAAGCGCTGTTCCGCCGTCAGGAAGCCATGAGCCGCAACATGAAAATGGATGCCGGCACCCTGAGCTTCGCCGGGCTGGTGATTGACCCCATCGCCCGCGAAGTGGTGCTCAATCAGCTGCCGGTCGATCTCACCCCGCGTGAATTCGATCTGCTTTATTTCTTCGCCAAAAACCCCGGCAAGGTCTTTTCGCGCCTCAGCCTGCTCAATCAGGTGTGGGGCTATCAGCACGAAGGCTATGAACATACGGTGAACACCCATATCAACCGGCTGCGCATCAAGATTGAAACCAACCCGGCTGAGCCGGAGCGCATTCTGACCGTTTGGGGTATGGGCTATAAATTTATGTCGTCAGCGGAAGACGCTCAGGGGTAAATGATGAAAAAACTGACGCTTTCCCAACGCCTGACGCTGGTGTTTATTCTGCTGCTGGTGGCCTGCAGCCTGCTTTCCGGCTATATGCAGGTGCGATCCAGCAACCAGTACAGCCAGGCGGTGATCCAGCGGCTGTCAGCCAATCTGGCGACACAAATCGCGGCCAATAATCCGCTGCTCCGTCAAAATGAGCTGGATCCGGATGCGGTGAAAACCCTGTTCAATCACCTGATGGCGGTGAATCCGAGCGTCGAAGTTTACCTGCTCGACAGGGACGGCAATATTGTCGGTAACGCCGCACCGGCCGGCAAACTACAGCGTCAGCGTATAGATTTAGCGCCGGTGCAGGCTTTGCTGAACGGAGCACAAATGCCGGTGTATGGTGACAACCCGCGCGCGCCGAATGCGCGGCAGGTATTCAGCGCCGCGCCGCTGAAAGCCGATGGCGTGACCAAAGGCTACGTGTATATCGTCCTGCTGGGTGATGACTACACCGCGCTGGCCAGCAAGGCGCAATACCAGTCAGCCATTTATATGGCGCTGAGATCGATGGGCATGGTGGTGTTGTTCGGGCTGCTGGCCGGGGCGCTGGCGTTCCGCTGGGTGACCCGCCCGGTGCGCAAGCTGACGGCGCAAATCGCCAACCTTGACAGCGGTGGCATAGAAGCGATTCAGGCACTGGCGAAAAGCCCGGTACCCGACGGCCAGCTGCGCGATGAAGTGGCTCAGCTGCAACAGGCGTTTGTCGGCATGGCCAAACGCATCGATCAGCAGTGGCAAAGCCTGATGGCGCAGGACCAGCAGCGCCGCGAATTTATTGCCAATATCTCCCACGATCTGCGCACTCCGCTGACTTCGCTGCACGGTTATCTGGAAACGCTGTCGATGAAAGCTGACCATCTGAGCGCCGACGAGCGGCAGCGCTATCTCAGTATCGCGCTGGCTCAGAGCCGTAAAGTTGGCCGTCTGGCGCAGGAGCTGTTCGAACTGGCGCGGCTGGAATATGGCGTGGTCAAACCGCAGAAAGAGCCGTTTTCGCTGTGTGAACTGGTCAATGATGTATTCCAGAAATTTGAGCTGGCCGCCGAAGCGCGTCATCAGAAACTGACCGCCGAGATTGCACCGGGGATCCCGCTGGTCAATGCCGATCTCGGCATGATTGAGCGGGTGCTGACCAATCTGCTGGATAACGCCATACGCCATACGCCGGAGGGGGGAAACATCAGCATCCGCCTGTGGAAAGAACAGCAGCAGGTGATGGTCGAACTCAACGACAGTGGGCCGGGCGTGGCACCGGAGCTGCGCGCCAATCTGTTTGTGCGCCCCTCTATTCTCAGCACCAACAAACACCGCGCTGGAGGACTGGGGCTGATGATTGTGCGGCGCATTTTGCAACTGCACGGCGGTGATATTCAGTTGCTGGACCAGCCCGGCAAAGGGGCCCGCTTCCAGTTTTCCGTCCCCGTTTAACCCCAGACAACAATACCGTGGCAGCCCGGAAATCCCCCGGTCTGTCGCGGTTTATCCTCTTTCACCCAGTACCTGTTTTTCGGTCAGAAAATCAATAAACACCCGCACTTTGGGCAACATATGACGGCTGCTCGGCCAGACGACGGAGAACTTTCCGGTATCATCGAGATGCTCTGCCAACACCGCCACCAGCTCTCCCGTTTTTAACGCCTCCCGCACCAGAAATTCCGGTACATACGCCAACCCAACACCCTGATGCACCGCCTGCAACAGCGCTTCGAGATTATTACTGCTGAGCGCCACCGGCAAATTCAGCGGCTGACCGCTGCTGAAGGCCCAGGGCTGAAACTGCCCGTTAGCCGGAAAACGGTAACGCAGGCAGGCGTGACGCTCCAGCTCTACGGGCATCTGCGGTGGGGGATGATGAGCAAAATAGGCCGGGCTGCCCACAATCGCGAAGTGGAAGGGCCCGAGCCGCCGCGACATCAACTGTGACGTAGGCAGATCACCGCTGCGCACCGCCACATCAATACCTTCAGCAATCAGGTCCACCATGCGGTCGCTGAAATCCAGCTCCAGTTCGACCTGCGGATAACTGCGCATAAATTCCGCCAAATGCGGTAACAGCATGCGATAGCCAATCGCCGGCATGCTGACCCGTAATTTACCGCGTGGTTCGGACGAAACCCGTGACATCTCCTGCTCGGCCTCTTCCATCTGCGCCACTATTTGCTGACAGCGTTCGAAAAACAGCTGGCCTTCGTCGGTCAGGCTGATACGCCGGGTACTGCGGTTAAACAACCGCACGCCGAGTTTTTCCTCCAGCCGGGCCACGCTTTTACCCACCGCCGAGGCGGAGATCCCCATGCGTTCACCCGCCGCAGCAAAGCTGTGATGTTGGGCTGCACGCACAAAAGCCAGCATACCGTTGAGATTTTCCATAATGTTTCCACCCTGTTTGCTACCCGCCATACGAGCTATTTTGTCCGCAATATCCGGACAGATAGCCTGTTTCGACCAAATTACAGACATTTTATCATCACTGCTACTTTCCTGTTTTATGGACACGACCATGACTCAACCTAAACTTCACTCTGCGTCTCATGCGGCAGGCCAGCTCAGTGTGCTGTTCACCGTCTGTCTGGCGGGGATGATTATGCCGCTGAACTTTGTCAGCGGTGCCGTCGCCACTCCGGCTATCGCCCGCGAACTCGGCGGCAGCGCGCAGGCGCTGAGCTGGATAACTAACGCCTTTATGCTCACGTTCGGCTGTTTCCTGATGGCCGCCGGTGCGCTGGCCGATGAGTTTGGCCGTAAAAAAGTCTTTATCTGCGGCGTGGCGGGCTTTGGCCTGCTTTCACTGCTGCAAAGTTTCAGCACCAGCCTGCTGGCGATCGATTTATTGCGCGGCGTGCAGGGCATTCTGGCCGCCGCGGCGCTGGCAGGCGGTTCTGCGGCGCTGGCACAGGAGTTTGACGGCCCGGCGCGCACCCGCGCCTTCAGCCTGCTCGGCACCAGTTTTGGCGTCGGACTGGCGTTCGGACCCTTTGTGGCGGGGTTACTGATTGCACATTTCGGCTGGCGTTCGGTGTTTCTCTCTTCCACCGTGATTGCCCTGCTCTCTTTGCTGACCGGCGCATGGCGCATGCAGGAGTCGCGTAATCCTGATGCAGCGGGTATCGACTGGCCGGGCACCCTGAGCTTTACCGCCATGCTGGCGCTACTGACCTGGGCGCTGATGGATATTCCGCAGTACGGCATGCAAAGCCCGCAGGTGCTGGGGATGCTCGGCGGCGCGGCGCTGCTGCTGGCGCTGTTTATCACCGTGGAACTGCGCGTGAAGCACCCGATGCTGGATCTGTCTCTGTTCCGCTTCCCGCGCTTTATCGGCGTGCAGGCTTTGCCACTGGCGACCGGCTTCTGTTTCGTGGTGCTGTTGGTGATTTTACCGATGCAGTTTATCGGCATCGCAGGCCTGAGTGAGCAACAGGCCGGGCTGATGATGATGGCGCTGTCATTGCCGATGCTGGCGGTGCCGCTGATGGCCGCCTGGCTGACCCGCTGGCTAAGCGCGGGCGTACTTTGTACCTCGGGTTTAGTGCTGGCCGCGCTGGGTTTATGGTGGCTGAGTGTGGCGGTCAGGGCGCAAGATCTTAACCAGATGATCTTGCCGATGCTGCTGATCGGGCTGGGAACGGGCCTGCCATGGGGTCTGATGGATGGGCTGTCGGTCAGCGTGGTGCCCAAAGAGCGGGCGGGGATGGCGACCGGTATTTTCAGCACCACTCGCGTGGCAGGGGAAGGGATTTCGCTGGCCACGGTGGGGGCACTGCTGGCGGCCTTCATGCACGGTGGACTGACGGCACATTTTTCCGGCATCAACGTCGCACAGGCCAGCCAGCGTCTGGCCACCGGCGATTTATTTCAGGCCCGACGCCTGCTGCCCGACGCCAGTGTGAGCCAGTTGCAACAGATTTACGGCGCCTCGCTGCATCATCTGCTGCTGTGTCTGGTAGCAATCACGCTGGCCTCGGCGGTTGTGGTGCTGTTCGCCATGGCAGGAAAAGAGACGGCACCGGGCACTGCGGCAGTTCAGAAAGATCTGTCACCGTGATCGGTGCTCAGTAACGGCGAAATACGGGCATAGGCTGCTTCGATTTCCGGCGGGATATCCACCGCCGCGATAAAGCCTTTTCCAAGCGGCCCGTAACCCTGCACCGTGTTACGCAGGCGCGGAATCTCCCCCAGTAACAGCGAGGCAAAACGAGGCCATGACCACAAGCTGGCGTCCGTTTCTCCACGATACGCCAGCCCGTCACCACGTTGCTCTATCTGGGGGGGGAAGGTCGGCCAGTTGATAAACTGCACTTCCGGGCGATCCTGCCACACTTTACGAAAACTGGCGTCAGTGCGCCGCTGCATCAGCGGATCCTGGGTCAGAATAATACGCGCGGCAGGTTCTCCGGCCTGTTCCAGTACCCGACGGGCCTGCACAGCGTTATCACCACAGTTGGTTGAGGCGGTTTCAAGCAGCAATTGCTCGGGCGAAATGGCAAAAAACTGCACGGCGATATCATGCAGGATCGCCGCCTCGCTACGCCCTTCGGTGGCGATCACGTGGTAATTCGCATGACCTTTCACGGCCTGATAGAGCAGATCGGTGGAGTGCCCGATGCCACCGGCAATCAGTATTTTCTCCACTGCGCCGCGTGACAGTACCGTGAACGCCCGTTCGGCCACCGGCAAAATGGCGTTACCCAGCAGGATCAACAACTGTGGCTCGCTGCGCGCCATCTGGTTTGGCGTCGCTCCACCGGTTTGATCCAGCGCCAGAAATGCGGCCAGCAGGTTGATATCAGCCAGCTGGCTGTCAGTTAGCATTACCATTGGCGCTCAAGATCCTGCGCATAAAGGCGAATCGCGCGCTGATAACTTTGGATCTCTTTGTCGGCGCTGGTATCGGCAATTACGTCCAGCAGTAGAGACATGGCGGCGTGATGATCGGCCAGATTGTAGAGCGTCATCGCCAGAAAAACGCGTAGCTCCAGGGCTTCAGGAAATGCTGCCATGCCACGTTCGAAAATCTGTTTTGACTCCTCAAACTGCCCCAGCGTGCGGTACGTACTGCCCAGGCCCAGGTAAGCACCTCGCAGATCGTCCTCGGGTAAGCCGAGATCGATGGCCGCCAGATAATAAGGCACAGCCTGAGACTCGAGGCCCATTGAGTCATGAATGCATGCGGTTTCGTACTGCACCTGCGCCTGTTGCGGATGCATTGCGGCGAGTGAGATCCACTCCGCGCGGGCCTGTTCAGTTTTCCCTGCCTGACGTAACTGCTGTAAAACGGTGTTCAGATCCATCTCTCACTCCTTGTAAACGCTGGCTAAATGGTTAGCAACTTAACTCAATCTTCCACTATTTTTAGGATTTAAATACGAAAAATGATGTTTTTTAAGATTTATAACCTGTCAGTTCATTTTTGTTAGAGTTATCAGGCCTTTTGCAAAAAGTGCCAAATAGTTCTCCTTAAGTTAAATTTATTAACTTATATTTAACTATGTCTCGAAGTCTCATGATGCTGTTACTGAAAAGAAAACGGCATTCCTGAAAGACTCAGACTGACAATGTCAGTGATAATTCCCCGGAAAAGTGGGAAACAGACAAAGCCCGGCCTTCATGACATGCAAGAATTTTTATCATTTAGCCTTTTTTAGAATGTTACCACCAGAGGATTTCCACATGCACCGTTGGTTGCATGAATAAACAGCCTTAAACGTTGTCATTGGGAGTCATCATGGACGCAAAAAAACAATCATTTCTCGCCTTATTTACCACGGCTCTGCTGACACTTTCAGCGGGAGCTCACGCAGCAGGCACCCTGACAGGACAAGTCGGCGTGCAGTTAACCATCAGCACCGGTTGTACTGTTGGCAACGGCACGGCCACCGGCGGCACCAACCAGTGGGGTACGTTGAATTTCGGTAACTATGCCGATTTAACCAGCGTGATCAACGGGACAGTCTTTGGCGCCGATGGCACCAATGCGGTCACCATCACTTGCAGCACCGGCCTCAGCCCGACTCTCTCCCTTAACGGCGGATTGGCAGCCAGCGGTGGCATTCGCACCATGACCTCCAGCGGTAACAGCATTCCATATCGTCTCTACTCCAACACCGCGCGCACCACGGAATTCGCCATCAATACGCCGGTTGCATTGACGACGGGTACCACTGCGCAAAACATTCCTATTTACGGTCGCGTGCTGCCTGCTGACCAAACCAGCACCACCCCCGCCGCCGGCACTTATAACGATACCGTAGTCGCTACGCTTGCCTGGTAATACCTGAATATGTCAGGGCCGTTTACGGCCCTGAACTCACCATTATTCAGGAGGTAAGAAAGACTATGGATATCAAGGTACTGCTGCTTTTTCCAGCCCTCAGTTTGCTGCTTATCCTGGCTGCGATTCCTGCCAGCCATGCCGCTACGCTTGGGATTACTGCAACTCTGCTGCCTGCTTGTACAGCAGGCGCCACCACGTCTGGCAGCACCACCTTCGGCACCCTCAATTTCGGTAATTACGCCTCGACGACCAGCGTGATTAATGCCACCAGCACCCAGCTGGCGGGATCGATCCGCGTGAACTGCGTCAATGGCCTGAGCTATAAAATTCTGATGGATGGCGGCAGCAGCGGCAGCGTTACCGCACGCAGTATGGCCAACACCACCAATGCCACGCTGAAAATCCTTTATAACCTCTATACCAATGCGACCCGCACCACGGTCTGGGATAACACCACCGGCCTGAGCGACGTCGGTAACGGTGCCGATCAATGGCATACGGTGTATGGCCGTGTTCCGTCTCAAACCACACCGGCAGCCGGTGTTTATCAGGATACGGTGAACGTCACCGTCAGCTGGTAGTGGGGAGAGACATGATGCCTGAGCGGTTGCTGATAACTCTTTTTGCCCTGCCGCTGTTCAGCTGCACCGTCAACGCGGCGACCGCCACCGCGAATTTCACCGTCAGCGCCACCATTGTTAACGGCTGCGCTTTTGGCAGCTCCGTCACCAGTCCGATCACCAATCTCGGCACCATCAATTTTGGCTCAATAGCCTCCGTTCCCAGCAATCTCGACATGGTCAGCACCACCGGCGCAGGCAGCGTGGTGGTGACTTGTACCCCCGGCGCAACGCCGACTATCTCAATGGATTACGGCATCAATGGCGGCAGCGCCACACAGCGCTACATGGTCAACACCACGGCAGCGACACAGACGCTGGCCTATCAGCTTTATCAGGATTCAGCGCGCAGCAAAGTATGGGGAAACGGCGCGCTGGCGATGACGGTCAGCAGCTTTCCGGCCACCACACAAACCTATCCGGTTTATGCACGCTTATTTGCAGTGACCACTTTACCCTCAGCGGGAACCTATACCGACACGGTCACTGTCACCTTAACTTATTGAATCATCAGGATATGAAATATGTATCAGACTTTCTTGCGCACGGTATTACGTTTGTTATCCCTCAGCGTGTTGCTGAGTACTACACCACTCTGGGCCGCCAGTTCGGTGCTGGTCTGGCCGGTGTATCAGATTATTGAGTCAGATCAGAACGGTTCCGCCCTCTGGCTGGAAAACCGCGGGGCCGCACCGGTCTCCTTGCAGGTGCGGGTACTGGCCTGGAAACAGCAAGATTTTAACGAGCGCTATGCCGACCAGACCGATGTCGTCGCCAGCCCGCCGTTTGCCACCGTGCTCCCCGGCCAGCGTCAGTTAATCCGTCTAATCCGCAATACGCCGGTGCCCGCCCACACGGAAAAAGCCTTCCGTATCATCATCGATGAGATCCCTTCTCCCCTGACTGCCCCTCCTCAGGGACAGGATAAAGCCATGGTTGGCCTGCAGTTGCAGATGCGTTATCTGCTGCCGCTGTTTCTGGATGGCGAGGGGATCTGGACCAACGACCGCACCGATATTAAACGCGACAGCGCGACGGCCACCAAGCCAGTGCTGCACTGGAGCATCGACAGCGCAGGCGGTAAATCCTTCCTGAAGGTACGCAATACCGGCGTCGTCCATGCCCGGCTGAGCAACGTATTTTGGTCAAATACCGGCGATGCCAGAAAAGGCGTGAAGCCGATGATATCGGGCTTTATGGGTTATGTACTGCCAGGACAGGAGATGCGCTGGCCGGTTCCGGCAGGTGTGCTGCCGGGCAGCCAGCTCAATGCGCAGATTGCCGATAACACCCAACCGATTGTGATCCCCCGCGGCGAATAAAGGCAGGAGCCGCGACGCATGCAAATCCGACGTTATATCCCGGGGAGGCGCGTTCTTCTTCGAACCCGCGCCCGGGGATATCAGGGACTGATCTATGCAGGAAGTATTAGCCTGCTGGCGGTGCCGTGGCTGACGCAGGGCGCTGAGTATGGCGCACTGCCGGACGCACCGCGCGCGGCGCCGGTAGTCACCGAGGCAACCTACTATCTGTCGATGGTGGTGAATGGCCAGAGTGACAATCAGGTGGTACCTGTGGTGTATCGCAACAATGCCTACTGGGTCGAAGCCGGGGTGCTGGCGAAAAACCATGTGCATCTCAACGGCCAGCAGCAGGGGCTGGTTAACATCGCTACTCTGCCACAGGTCAAAGCTAACTACGTCGCCGCCACCCAACAGTTGATCTTACAGGTGCCGGATGACTGGCTGCCAAAACAGAATGTTAGCAGTGATAACCTCATGGGTTACACCCCGGCGCAAAGCAGCACCGGTCTGTTATTCAACTATGACTCTTACTATTCCGACCCGCACGACGGGCAGCGTTCAATCGCGACCTGGATGGAGCAACGGCTGTTCAGCAGTGTCGGTATTATGACCAACACCGGCACCTGGCGTTACAATATGGAGGGATCACCCGGTGAGGGCGACAGCACCTCACAGGATGGCTATATCCGCTATGACACCTTCTGGCGCTATACCGATGAGAAAGATCTGGTCAGTTATCAGATGGGGGATTTTGTCAGTAACTCCCTGACCTGGAGTAACTCGGCGCGCATGGGGGGGTTACGCATCAGCCGCAACTTCGGCGTGCGCCCGGACCTGGTGACTTACCCGCTGCTGCAGTACAGCGGCACTGCAGCGGTGCCCACCACGGTGGACCTGTTTCTTAACGGCTTTAAGGCCAGCAGCAATAATCTGAACTCCGGGCCGTTCACCCTCACCAACGTGCCCTACATCAACGGTGCTGGCGAAGCGACGGTAGTCACCACCGATGCCCTTGGGCGGCAGGTTTCCACCAGTGTACCGTTTTATGTCTCCAACACCCTGCTGCGCCGCGGCCTGACTGACTTTGACCTGTCACTCGGCGCGGTGAGGCAAAACTACGGTATCAACAGTGCCGACTACTCTGACGCCGCGTTCAGCGGCATTTACCGCTACGGCATCACCAATTACCTGACGCTCTCCTCCCACGGCGAGGCGACGCAGGGGTTGGCGCTCGGCGGTATCGGCGCGGATATTGCCGTCGGCCACTGGGGAACCTTCAGCGTATCGGGCAGCCAGAGTCAGGCCAACCATGCGCCGGTGACCAGCGGCGAGTTTGATACTAACGGCAATAATAATAACGACATCAATCATTTTCCCAATAACCCCACCAACGGCCTGCCGGATAACAACAATCAGAATGGCATCCAGCCGGACACTGACAGCGATACCAAAGACAAAAACGGCAGCCAGTACACGGTGGGCTACTCCTACTACTCCACCCGTTTCAGCTTGTCAGCACTGCGCTCATCGCGCACGCCGGGCTATCAGGATTTAACCTCCTACTCCAGCGACACCCGTCTCAGCCGCCGGGCCGATCAGGTGACCTTCAGCACGTCGCCTTTTGGCACGTCGAACGGCACCATCGGCATCGGCTATTACGATGTCGAAGCCTATGACCAGAGCCATACCCGCCTGGTGAACCTTTCCTACAGCCGCTCGCTGTGGGGCCAGAGCAGCATGTTTTTGTCGCTCAATAAAACGCTCAGTGAAGACGGCTACAGCGCGCAGCTGCAATTTATTATTCCGCTGGACGGTGGCATAAGCGTCAACGCCGGGTCGCAGCGCAACAGCGCCGGCAATTATCAGGAGCAGATTGGGGCCAGTAAAACCACCCCAACAGACGGCGGGCTGGGCTGGAATCTGGCCTATACCGGCGGCAGTGATCCGTATCAGCAGGCCGATGCCACCTGGAAATCACGTTATGCCACCCTTCAGGGCGGGGTTTATGGGCAGACCGGTGAGTACACTAATTGGGCCGATCTCAGCGGTTCAGTGGTGTTTATGGCGAATGATTTTTTCCTGTCGGACAAGATCAACGATGCCTTCATCGTGGTTGATACCGGCAACTACGCCGGGGTACCCGTAATGTATGAGAACCAGAAACTCGGCAAGACCGATAAAAACGGCCATCTGCTGATCCCGAACGTCAGCTCCTATTATCCGGCCAGGGTAGATATAGACACCCTGCCGCTGCCTGCCGACGCGGTCGCCAACCGGGTATCGGAGAGCATCTCCGTGCGCGAAGGCAGCGGCGTAGTGGTGGATTTCCCGGTCAAAAAAGTGCTTTCCGCCAGCATCCGGCTCAACGATACCCAGGGCCAGCCGCTGAAACTCGGCACGCTGGTCACCGAACAGAACAGCCAGCAGACCACGGTCGTGGGCTACGACGGACTGGTGTACTTCACTAATCTGCAACCACACAACATGTTGAGTATCCGTCAGGAGGACAATTCGGTATGCCGGATTGGCTTTGACCTGAGCAGCACTCATCACAGCATTGAGCAGGTCGGCCCGCTGGTTTGCCAGCCGGGCACGGCGTCAGGAGAGAGGAAATGAAACTGTTAAAAATGGCGTCACACGGGTTAACGGCTCTGCTGCTGCTTTGGACCGGGCTACAAGGCGCGCAGGCGGCCTGCACCAGTACGTCCGGGACGGGGAGTTTTGGCTCACTCACTTCGTTTACCGTCTCCAGTACGCCTCAACTGGTCACCGCCACCAGCGGATTCACCTGCTCGGGCAGCCTGCTTTCGTTACTGGGCACCAACACGGTCACCGCGACCATCGCCTCGACGACCAATGCCTCAGGTACCACGGCGCAGCTGTTTAATGCTGCCAATAGTGAATATCTGCCCTATATCATCTGTAAAGACAGCGCCTGCGCGACCCCGGTCAACGTAGGAGCATCCACGACCTGGAGTAGCACCACCTTGCTCGGGCTGCTCGGCCTGTTCAATGCCAGCGACGGCAGTATGCCGCTGTATCTGAAAACGTCGACGGGAGGCAATCTGAAGGCCGGGCTCTATACCGATAATATTACGATTAACTGGGCCTACCATATCTGCTTTATTGGGGTGGCCGGACTTTGCGTCTATACCGACGGCACGGCGACGACGGTGATTGCCGTCAGCCTGACGGTGACCAATTATTGTTATATCGACAGCGCACCGAACGTGAGTTTTGGTTCGGCGGCCTTCCCGAGCGGCTTTGCGTCGGTAACGTCAAATTCGCTGAGCGTGCGTTGCACCCTGGGCGCCACCTACAGCGTTAACCTGACCAGCACTAACCCCAGCACCGGGCAGTTCCGTCAGATGTCTGCCACCACGAATAGCGTGACCAGTTATTTGCAATATCAGATCTTTAAGGGAGATGCTTCGGTGTGGACCGCGGCCACGAATACCTCAATGACCGGCACCGGCACTTCGCAGTCGATTGGTTATACCGCCACGGTGAACGCCAGCCAGGCCAATCCGCCGGCCGGAAACTACAGTGATACGGTGCTGGTGACCGTAACATATTAATCGGGAAGGGAAAAACAGACCGGTGCAGCGCCGTCAGTGAAAACGGCCGCACCGGTGGATGCGCACATTACAGCGCTTTGAGGATCTTCATTGTGGCATCAACATCAATTTCGTCTTCAGAGAAGATGAAGGTGGTGTTCTGGAAGGTGGTGACCGCCAGCTTTTTCAGCGTGCGCGTCTCCGCTTTCTTCTCTTCTTCTTCCTTCGGGCGGATGCGATTCATCAGCAAGCCGACTGACAGTACCGCGTTCTCTTTATTGATCTGAGATTCCGCAGGCACCTCTTCGCTGTAGGCCAGGAAGGACTTGATGCTGGTGATTTTGATGCGCTCACCGGCAATGAAAATATACCGGCTTTCTGGCTCGACTTTCACCGCAAAGGCCGCAAGGCCTTTATTGTTGGTCGTCGGCTCGAAAGTCACCACGGCGTCTTTCTTGATAAGCTCAGGGTTGGCGACTTTAATCACGTGGAAATAACGGTTATCGCCGTTTTCATCTTTGATAAACCCGAAACCTTTATCTTCAAACCAGGTTGTGATTGTCCCGTTCATCGCTATTACCGCCTAATTAATCGTTCAACATGTCAAATTTTGCAGCGCGCAGTTTAATGCAGTTCGCGTCCAAAGTCCTGCGCTTTACCGCGGTTCAACCCTGACTGCCCGCCTTTCTGAATGTCAGATTAAAACGGTACTGCCCCGTCAGCGGATGCTCACCTGTTTTAAGTGGCAAAATACCGTGATAGCGCAGACGCGATGGGCCACCCCACACCACAATATCACCGTGGGTCAGCGCCACACGCTGGGTTTTATCGCTGCGATCCATGCCACCAAATTGAAATATTGCCGGCAGGCCAAGGGAGACCGACACAATCGGCGCACCGAAGTCGTGTTCGTCTTTATCCTGATGCAGCGACATCTTCGCTCCCGGCTGGTAACGGTTAATTAGACAAGCGTCCGGCTGGAAATCAGGGAAGCCCGCCTGTTCTGCGGCGTCCACCGCCAGGGCATAAAACAGTTCCGGCATCGCTGGCCAGGGTTGCTGATTCTCAGGCGATGTAGCCTGATAGCGATACCCCTGACGGTCAGTCACCCAGCCAACATCACCGCAGTTAGTCATGGCAACTGACATCGCATAACCACCCGGTGTGGCACGGTACTGAAAAGGTACCAGACCGGCAATACGGTCGATTTCGGCTAACAGCGCCGAGTCATCTTTCAATGCTCCACCGCGCAACACCACCGCGCCGGGGGCCAGCTCTTCACGCCAGTGCGGATGAAAATCAGGGTGATCGAAAAGATCCAAATTCATGTCCACCTCCTGCAGGCGTTATCCATTCAGTATAACAGCACAATTAAGGGTAGCGGTGGGCAAAGCCTTTGGCTAAGGTTGGCCTAATGCGCTTAAAACATCACGGATAAGGAAAGAGTTATGCCTAAAGAAATCAACAAAGATACTCAACTGTGCATGTCACTGTCGGGGCGTCCCGGCAACTTCGGCACCCGTTTTCACAACTATTTGTATCAGGCGTTGGATTTGAATTTCATCTACAAAGCCTTCTCCACAAAGGACATTGAAGCGGCGGTGAAAGGGGTACGAGCGTTGGGTATTCGCGGTTGCGCGGTCTCCATGCCGTTCAAAGAAGCCTGTATTCCTTTCCTCGATGAGCTGGATCCTTCTGCGACAGCCATTCAGTCGGTCAACACCATCGTGAACGACGACGGCGTTCTGCGTGCCTACAATACTGATTACATTGCCGTTGCCAAGCTGCTGGACCAGTATCAGGTTCCCCGTGATGCGGTATTCGCCCTGCGCGGCAGCGGCGGCATGGGTAAAGCGGTCGTGGCGGCCATTCGTGATGCGGGCTTTAAGAAGGGTTATATCATCGCCCGCAACGAGCAAACCGGCCGCGCGCTGGCTGCCGAATACGGCTATGAGTGGAAAAGTGACGTCGGTGATCTCGCCGTGGATATGCTGGTCAACGTGACCCCTATCGGCATGGCAGGCGGCGCGGAAGCCGACGCGCTGGCTTTCGAACCGGCAGTCATTGACCGCGCCTCCGTGGTGTTTGACGTCGTGGCGTCGGCGGGGGAAACGCCGCTGATTCGCTATGGCATCAAACAGAGCAAACAGGTGATCACCGGCTATGAAGTGGCAGCACTGCAGGCGGTTGAACAGTTCGTGTTGTATACGGGCCAGCGCCCATCGGATGAACTGATTAAGAAAGCGGCTGCTCACGCCAGCGCCTGATAAGTGACGTGACCTCCATAAAAACGGCCCGGATTTTCATCACGGGCCGTTTTTATTCGAACGTTAAAAAAGCAGAAATATTATCGTGAAGCAGCGCCGGTTTGCTCTGCACCGACTAATCCCACTTTCAGATAACCCGCTTTGCGCAGGGTATCCATTACGCTCATCAGCGTTTCATAATCCACGGACTTGTCCGCCTGGAAGAAGATGGTGCTCTGCTTATTCCCCTGCGTACGCTGGTCAAGCTGGGCAGTCAGGTTATCGCGGTTAACCACGCTGTCACCCAGATAGAGTTGCTTGTCGGCTTTTACCGTCAGGAACACCGGTTTTTCCGGGCGCGGCTGCGGTTTCGCCGTCGAGGCAGGTAAATCTACGCGCACATCCACCGTCGCCAGGGGCGCGGCCACCATAAAGATGATCAGCAACACCAACATCACGTCGATAAAAGGCGTGACGTTGATGTCATGCATTTCACCACTTTCGTCGAGATCGTCGTTTAAACGTATGGCCATGATTTATTACCCTACGCGTAACTGGCGGTCAGCCTGCGGGCGCGGCGTTTCGCCTGCACTGGCAGCTAAATCCAGATCACGCCCCTGCAGCAGTAAAATCTGCGCAGCCACATCCCCCACCTGATGGCGGTAAGAGGCAATGGTACGGGCGAAAATGTTGTAAATCACGACAGCCGGGATGGCAGCAACCAGGCCCACGGCCGTGGCCAGCAAGGCTTCGGCAATACCCGGTGCGACAACGGCCAGGTTAGTGGTTTGTGTCTGCGCAATACCGATGAAGCTGTTCATGATGCCCCAGACGGTCCCGAACAGACCAACAAACGGGGAGATAGCACCGATGGTCGCGAGAATACCGTTACCACGCCCCATATGACGACCGGCGGCGCTGACGCGGCGTTCCAGACGGAACCCGGTACGGTCTTTAATGCCGCCGTTATCGGCAGACCCGGCGGAGAGTTCAAGTTCATTTTGCGCATCGCGCAGCATCTGGCTGCTGATGCTGTTGGCGTCGAAGCTTTCAGCTTGTTCAGCGGCTTCGTCCAGCGTGCGTACTGTCTCCAGCGCGGCGAACTCACGGCGCAGGCGACGTTTGCCACTCCACACTTCGGCCCCCTTGCTAAACAGCAAGGTCCAGGTGACCACCGAGGCCAGCAACAGGCCGATCATCACGGTTTTCACCACCACGTCGGCGTGGTGATACATACCGAGGACGGAGAGATCTTTAGGGATCACCGGTAACGCCGCCGTCTCTTCGGCAGGCGCTGCAGATGTACTAACCGGCGTCACTGCCGCTGGAGTGTCGTTAGTGCTGGCGGCAGGTTGGGCGGTCTGCGTGACGGCTTCTGCTGCCGGCGAAGAGGGTGCTGCGTAGGCATTACCGCCGAGACCTGCCACCAAAACCAATGGCAGCAAACATAACGCCAAGTCTTTCATCTTATTGCGAGCCGTTTTCACGCGTCGCCTCCAGCCAGAATCAATGTATACGGGGATTTAATAGCGCCAAATCATATCAAACAAAAAGCTCGAATTGATAGTGGTTCTCATTATTATTTACATTATCCCTGCTACCTGCCCTCCTGTCATTGACCCCAAACAAGCTTTTTCTGCTTAAGATACAAATCCTGCTACCCCACACAGCTCGCATTTTTAGAAAGAAATGACATCGAAATCAATCAGCTGACGGCGCCATAAAACATTAAAACATTGTTTTAAATATTAAGTAATATCATTTCAAAACTGTTTACAATTTGTGATAACGCGCAAAAAAACCGCACTCCTAATCGGGTATGTTGCTGAGGCAGGCACAGACCGGACACCGGCAGCCTGATGACATATCACTTTTTTCCTCTGATTTATTTTCCTTAATGACTGTTTTCCCTAACGTTTAAGTACCCTGGAGACAAACTGATGAAAATGCAGCAAGCACTTCTCAGCCTTTGCCTGAGTTCCGCGGCCCTTCTGTTCAGCCATAATCTGCTCGCACAAACCCTCAAAGCCGCCGACGTTCACCCGCAGGGTTATCCGAACGTGGTGGCCGTGCAACACATGGGTGAAAAACTGAAACAACAAACGGACGGCAGGCTGGAGATTAAAACCTTCCCCGGCGGTGTACTGGGAGATGAAAAACAGGAGATAGAACAGGCGCAGCTGGGTGCGCTGGATATCATCCGTGTTTCCATGACGCCGGTGGCATCGATTCTGCCTGAGATCAACGTCTTCACTCTGCCCTACGTCTTTCGTGACGAAGACCATATGCACAAAGTACTTGATGGCAGCATCGGCACAGAGATTGGCGATAAGATCACTAATGATCCGAAATCCAGGTTGGTCTTCCTGGGTTGGATGGACGGCGGAACGCGTAATCTGATCACCAAACAGCCCGTGGTTAAACCGGAAGATCTCAAAGGGATGAAGATCCGCGTACAGGGCAGCCCGATTGCCCTGGCTACGCTGAAAGCCATGGGAGCCAATCCGGTGGCGATGGGCGTCAGTGAAGTGTTCAGCGGAATGCAAACCGGGGTTATCGATGGTACCGAAAACAATCCGCCGACGTTCATCGCCCACAACTACCTGCCGGTGGTGAAAAACTACACCTACAGCCGCCACTTCATCATCCCCGAGTTGTTCCTTTATTCGAAAATGAAATGGGACAAGCTGTCAAAAGACGATCAACAGCTGATGCTGAAACTGGCAAAAGAGGCACAAGACGAGCAGCGCCAGCTGTGGAAAACCTACAACGATGAATCGCTGGCAAAAATGCAGGCTGGCGGCGTGAAGTTTTATGAAATCGACCGCGAGGTCTATTTCAAAGCCACTCAACCGGTACGCGATGAATTCGGTAAAGGTCACGAAGACCTGATGCAGCAAATTGCCGACGTTCAATAACCTGATGTGAGGCAGCCCCTGCGGCAGCCTCTCTTTTCGCGCACTTTCGGGGGTTTCATGCTGCACGGTTATCAACGTCTGATGGACATACTTTATCTCTTCGCCATGTGGCTGGCAGGGATCGCCCTGTTGCTGATGGTGGGGGTGATCCCGGTTGGGATATTTGCCCGCTATGTTATGAACAGTTCGCTTTCCTGGCCGGAGCCTGTGGCCATCCTGTGCATGGTGACCTTTACCTTTGTGGGTGCCGCCGTGGCGTATCGCGCCGGTTCACACATTATGGTGGCCATGGTGACTGACCGTTTACCGCCGGCACTGAAAAAATTCTGCGCATTGCTCGCCGATTTGATGATGCTGGCAATCAGCCTGTTTATCTTCTGGTACAGCCTGCTGTTATGCAGCGAACTGTGGCAACAGCCGGTGGCCGAATTCCCGATGCTGACTGCCGGGCAGACTTACTTGCCCCTGCCGCTGGGTTCTGCGCTGACCGTACTCTTTATCCTCGAGCAAATTATTGCAGGCCCGCAGGCCCACCGTCCGGTGGTTCGGCTGGGTAATTCCGACGCCTGACGGCCCCTTTCTGGAGCACACGTGATGGATGCCTTAATTTTACTGTTAACGTTGGGAGTGATGCTTGCTATCGGCGTGCCGGTGGCGTACGCCGTTGGCCTGAGCGCCGTGGCCGGCGCATTGTGGATCGATCTGCCGCTCGAAGCGCTGATGATTCAGCTGACCAATGGCGTAAACAAGTTTTCTCTGCTGGCCATTCCGTTCTTTATTCTGGCCGGAGCCATTATGGCCGAAGGAGGGATCGCGCGCAGGCTGGTGAGTTTTGCCTATATTTTTGTCGGATTTATCCGCGGCGGTTTGTCGCTGGTAAACATCGTGGCTTCCACCTTTTTCGGCGCTATTTCCGGCTCATCGGTTGCGGATACCGCCTCAATCGGCTCGGTGATGATTCCGGAGATGGAAAAGAAAGGCTACCCGCGTGACTTTGCGGCCGCGGTGACCGCCAGCGGTTCGGTTCAGGCCATACTGACGCCGCCCAGCCATAACTCGGTGATCTATTCGCTGGCGACGGGGGGAACGGTCTCTATCGCCGCGCTGTTTATCGCCGGGATCCTGCCTGGCCTGCTGCTTAGTCTGACCTTAATGGTGATGTGCGTTGTATTTGCCCATAAACGCGGCTATCCGAAAGGCGAGCGCGTACCGTTTAAGCAGGCGCTGAAAATCTTCGTCGATACCCTGTGGGGGCTGATGACGGTCGTGATCATCATGGGTGGCATTCTCAGCGGAATCTTCACCGCCACCGAATCGGCGGCTATCGCCTGCCTGTGGTCATTCTTCGTCACCATGTTTATCTACCGCGACTATAAATGGTCGGAACTGCCGAAACTGATGTTCCGCACGGTGAAAACCGTCAGTATCGTGATGATCCTGATTGGTTTTGCCGCCAGCTTCGGCGCAGTGATGACCTACATGCAGTTGCCGATGCGCATCACCGAATTCTTCACCAGCATCTCTGACAATAAATACGTCATTCTTATGTGGATCAACATCATGCTGTTACTGATCGGCACACTGATGGACATGGCACCGATCATATTGATCCTCACACCGGTACTGCTGCCTGTGACGCTCTCCCTCGGTATTGATCCGGTACACTTCGGTATGATCATGCTGGTCAATCTGGGGATCGGATTAATTACGCCGCCGGTGGGTTCAGTCCTGTTTGTGGCCAGTGCAGTCAGCAAACAGAGTATTGAGAAAGTCGTTAAAGCGATGCTGCCGTTCTATTGCGTACTGTTCGCGGTGCTGATGCTGGTGACCTATATCCCGGCCATTTCACTCACTCTGCCCAAACTGTTCGGGGTGTATACGGGTTAACCGCGGGTGGAAAGCGCCTGAAATTTTCTCATCCACGTGCCAAAACCTGCCCCACAGCGGATCATCATGTTAAGTTAAAGAAAAAGACCCGTGCAGCAAGGCGCGGGTGCAAAAATCATTAACCGGGTGAAACGGACATCATGGCTGCAAAAAAAATACATGCCTCAACGCATATTGAAACCCGGCTTGTCAGCGCCGGACGTGACAAAAAATTCACCCTCGGCTCGGTGAATGCGGTGATTCAGCGCGCTTCTTCACTGGTATTTAACAGCGTGGCCGAGAAAAAACACGCCACCAAAAACCGCGCCAATGGCGAACTGTTTTATGGCCGTCGCGGTACGCTGACCCACTTCTCATTCCAGGAAGCGATGGTCGAGCTGGAAGGCGGTGCCGGTTGCGCCCTTTACCCCTGCGGCGCGGCGGCGGTCAGCAACGCAGTTCTGTCGTTTGTCTCCAGCGGTGATCACATTCTGGTGGCCGGCTCAGCCTATGAGCCAACGCAGGATTTCGCCGAAAAGGTGCTGCGCAAGCTGGGTGTCAGCACCACCTATTTCCCGGCGTCAATCGGCCAAGATCTCGGTTCACTGATGCAGGCCAACACCAAAGTGGTGTTCCTTGAAGCGCCGGGATCCATCACCATGGAGATGCCCGACATTCCTGCGATGGTTCGGGCAGTGCGGGCGGTCAATCCTGACGTCGTCATCATGATCGACAACACCTGGGCGGCAGGAATTCTGTTTAAAGCGCTGGATTTCGACATCGATATTTCGATTCAGGCCGGCACCAAATACATCATTGGCCACTCGGACGCGATGATCGGCACCGCCGTCAGTAACGAACGCTGCTGGGAGCAGCTGCGCGAGCACTCTTATCTGATGGGCCAAATGGTCGATGCTGATACGGCCTACGTCGCCAGCCGCGGCTTACGCACGCTGGGCATCCGTCTTCGCCAACACGAAGAGAGCAGCATCCGCATTGCACAGTGGTTACAGGCGCGCCCCGAAGTGGCGGTGGTCAACCATCCGGCGCTGCCAGGCAGCAAAGGCCATGAATTCTGGAAGCGTGATTTTACCGGCAGTTGCGGTCTGTTTTCTTTCGTACTCAAACAGCGCCTGACGCCCAACCAACTGGCGGAGTTCCTTGACCACTTTACACATTTCAGCATGGCGTACTCATGGGGCGGATTTGAATCACTGGTGTTGGCTAATCAGCCGGAAGAGATTCAGGCTATTCGCCCGGCGGAGACCGTCGATTTCAGCGGTACGCTGGTGCGCCTGCATATCGGGCTGGAAAATTGCGAGGATCTGATCGCGGATCTGGACGCTGCCTTCAACAGAGTGACAACAAACCCGTAATGATCGCGACGGAGTGCGCAGTTTTGTGCACTCTGTGTCGATATTTCGTCTGAAGAGTGTAAATAATCCGTCAGTACAAAATATAGCCTTATTGCATAGACAATCGGGTTCTTATAACAAAATAGCTGGCGTCTGCCCGGGTTCAGCGCCTCAGATCAACCCCCAAAGCGGGGATCTGCGTTACACTGAACCCGTAGCATTTTTTCACAGCACCCTGACAGGAAAGTTTATGGCAGTACTTACCGATATTCTTCATGCGCTTTGGCAGCACGATTTTAGCGTTCTCGCCGACCCTAAAGTTCTTTGGGTGGTGTATGCCGTATTATTTATCACTTTGTTCCTCGAAAACGGTCTGCTCCCCGCCTCTTTTCTGCCCGGCGACAGCCTGCTGTTGTTGACCGGCGCACTGATTGCCAAGGGAGTGATGAGCTTTATCCCGACGCTGATCATTCTGGTGATTGCCGCCAGCCTCGGTTGCTGGCTGAGTTACATTCAGGGCCGCTGGTTAGGGCATACCAAACTGGTTAAAGGTTGGCTATTACAGCTTCCGGCGCATTACCATCAGCGCGCCCATCAGATGTTTATCCAACATGGCCTGATGGCACTGCTGGTTGGCCGTTTCCTGGCTTTTGTGCGTACGATACTGCCTACGTTGGCCGGTATCTCCGGACTGAATAATGCCCGCTTCCAGCTGTTTAACTGGCTGAGCGCGCTGTTGTGGGTAGGTGTGGTGATTTCGCTGGGCTTCGCGCTGAGTCATATCCCCATCGTCAAACGCCATGAAGATCAGGTAATGGCCGGGCTGATGATCCTGCCGGTGTTGCTGCTGGTTGTGGGATTGGCCGGGGCATTGCTGGTTATCTGGAAGAAACGTAAATGCCGGACTACGGCCTGCGCCAGTGAGATTAAAACCAAACCCGCTGAATAGCGGGTTTTTTATGACGCTACCTGATGAGCGTATCGGCAAGCGTCATCGAATGCCCTTCACGCGCCCGCGCCATCTCGTCGCTGGGTGTCACACCGAAATAGCGCTTAAATTCCCGGCTGAACTGCGAGGCGCTCTCATACCCCACCCGTAATGCCGCCGAACTGGCCTTCAGCCCGTCATACATCATCATCATGCGTGCTTTATGCAACCGGTAGGTTTTCAGGTACTGCAGCGGTGAGGTGCTGGTTACGGCCTTGAAGTTATGGTGGAACGCTGAAACGCTCATATTCACCTCACTCGCCAGCAGCTCAACGCTGAGGTTGTCGGCATACTGACTCTCAATGCGGCGCAGCGCCTTGGCAATCTGGCTAAAATGCGTGTGGCGGTTGACCAGCGCCTGCAAAGCGCCACCATTGTCGCTGGTGAGCACCAGAAACAGAATCTCACGGATGATCTGCGGCCCAAGCACTTTGGCGCGCAGCGGTCTCTCCATCACGCCCAGCAAACGTTCAGCGGCACACAGAATATCCTCATCCAGCACACCCGAACTGATGCCGGAAGATTGATCTTTCTGACCGGCGAATCCTGCCTCTTCCATATCCAGCAGCAGATCCTGCAACATGACGGTATTAATACTGATTTGAATGCCCGCCAGAGGCTGTTCGGCACTGGCAAAAGTTTCACACTCAAAAGGCAGCGGCACGGTGAGCATCAGGTAATTTTTCGGATCATAGGAGAAGGTGCGCTTCCCCAGATAGCCGATTTTGCTGCCCTGAAACAGAATGACCAGACCGGGGTTATAAAGCACCGGCGTGCGCGGGTGGTGGCGGGTGGTATACATGAGCGACACCTGCGGCACGATGGAGTGGCTGAGTAACTTATCGCCGCTCAACCGCGCAACCTGCGCCGCCAGGTTGGCGCAAAGACCCTCAACATTTTCCATTCTGTACTTCCTTCGCTCTCAATAATCTGGCATTGATTCTGCCACGCGCGCGCCGTTTTCTACAGTGCCTTGCAGAAACAGGCAAGTCTTAGGCAGGAATGTGCATCATTAATCGCGAGGGATATTGCTAGTGTGGAACTCGATAAAGGGCATGGTAGAAATCGGCAGTAATGCTGTGAGCTGCTAGGCTTTAAAGACTCATTACGCTATTGGAGAGATTGTATGTCTACACCAACCGCTGCAGAAAATACCTTTAATGCCTGGGCCGCTGCTGGCCCGCATCAGCCTCTGGAGCCCTTTCCTTTTGACGCGGGTCCGATAGGCGATGAGGAAATTGAAGTCGCCATTGATTACTGCGGCGTCTGCCATTCTGACTTATCCATGCTCGATAATGACTGGGGTATTACCCAGTATCCTTTCGTTCCCGGCCACGAAGTGGTGGGGAAAATCGTAAAAATTGGTGACCACGCGCGCAATAAAGGGCTGAAAGTTGGCCAGACCGTGGGGGTAGGCTGGAACCGGGGCAGCTGCATGCACTGTCACCCCTGCATCTCCGGCGATCAGCACCTGTGTCATGAGGTTGAAGCGACGATCGTAGGCCGTCACGGCGGCTTCGCGGATAAAATCCGCAGCCACTGGGCGTGGGCGATCCCCCTCCCTGAGGGCGTAGACAGCACCAGCGCTGGACCACTGTTCTGCGGCGGCATCACGGTATTTAATCCGTTACTGCAATTTGGCGTATTGCCAACCCATCGCGTTGGCGTGGTGGGCATCGGCGGACTTGGCCACATGGCTGTTCGTTTCCTCAATGCCTGGGGCTGCGAAGTCACGGCGTTCACCTCCTCCGAGGCCAAGCGCGACGAAGCACTGTCTCTGGGAGCACACCGCGTGGTAGCTACTCGTGACAGTAAAGATCTGAAAAAAATCGCCGGACAGCTCGACTTCATTATGGTGACCGCTAATGCCTCGCTGGACTGGGATGCCATAATCGGCGCACTGGCCCCCAAAGGCCGCCTGCACTTTGTGGGCGTAGTCCCTGAAGCGGTGCCGGTCCACGTGATGGCACTTATCAGCAAACAGGCGGAAATTTCTGGGTCACCGACCGGTTCGCCGTCACGTCTGGCCGATATGCTGGCCTTCTGCGCACGCCATAAAATCACCCCACAGGTTGAGCACTTCCCGCTCAGCAAAATCAACGACGCCGTGAAACATTTGCATGACGGCAAGGCGCGCTATCGCGTGATCCTCGATATGCATGCCTGAGAAGGCACCGGAATTGAAGACTCCGCCAGCTTGGCGAAACTCGCTTTCGTTAACCCGGCGGAGAAAATAAGCGCAATTGATTGAAGGAGAAACTCATGGCAACGCAACCCATCATTAAACTTCACGATGGCAACAAGATGCCTCAGTTAGGACTCGGCGTATGGAAGGCCAGCAACGAAGAGGCTTC
Organism: uncultured Enterobacterales bacterium; assembly: GCA_946478305.1. GTDB lineage: Bacteria > Pseudomonadota > Gammaproteobacteria > Enterobacterales > Enterobacteriaceae > Ewingella. Next base: position 8,418 of record CAMLBO010000040.1, on the reverse strand, counting down.
CAATGCTGTCACTACTGCAGTCAATACCGGCTATCGCCATATTGATACCGCCGCCATTTATAAAAATGAGGAAGGCGTAGGCGAAGCGCTGAGTGCCATCAACGTTCCGCGTGAAGAGTTGTTTATTACCACCAAGTTGTGGAATGACGACCAGCTCAATGCGCAGGAAGCGCTGGAAACCAGCCTTAAAAAGTTACGTCTCGACTACGTCGATCTTTACCTGATTCACTGGCCAAAAGCCGATCAGGGTAACTATGTCGAAGCTTGGAGGCAGCTGCAAAAATTGAAAGAGCAAGGTCTGGCGAAAAGCGTCGGCGTGTGTAATTTCCACATTCCTCATCTGCAAAAACTGAAAGATGAAACCGGGATTTTCCCGGTGGTGAACCAGATCGAGCTGCATCCGCTGTTCCAACAACGTCAGCTGCATGCCTGGAACGCCACGCATAATATTGCGACTGAATCCTGGAGCCCGCTGGCTCAGGGCGGTGAAGGGGTCTTTGATCAGCCACTGATCAAAAAATTGGCCGAAAAATATGGCAAGAGCCCGGCGCAGGTGGTGATCCGCTGGCATCTGGACAGCGGCCTGATAGTGATCCCGAAGTCCGTCACGCCAAAACGTATTCGCGAAAACTTCGAGGTGTTTGATTTTAAACTGGAGAAGGAAGAGCTGGCGGAAATCGCAAAACTGGATGCCGGTAAACGCTTAGGGCCGGATCCCGAAACATTCTAATTGCATACCGTTTCCTGTTCCTGCTGAAAGCAAAAACCCGCCAGTGGCGGGTTTTTTAATGTCTGATACCGGGTAACTGAGATTACATCGATGGCGTAACAACCATCTGCCCGGTAGAACCCCGGTCAGCCATCTCCAGTGCCCCGCTGTAGTAGAGAAACGGGAAATGCTCGTAGGACGGCTGGTTAAAGTACACCAACAGTTCAACGTCACCATCAACCCACACAGTATCTTTGAAACCGGCATCTTCCACCAGCGGTGCCGCGCCATTAACGCTTTTTACCAGGAAGGAGACGCCTTGTACGTGGAACGGCTGTGGCATATCAGCATGCACGTTCCAGCGCTCCCAGGAGCCCTGTTGAGCCGTGAAATCGATGCGGCTGATATCCCAGAGAGAGCCATTAATGCCCGGCTGGCTGTCGCCAAGGCGGAATTCGCGGGTACGGGAGACGCTGCCGCTGAGAATTTGATCAGCCAGCAGGCGCATCGGCAGATTGTCTGTCACCAGCGGCAAAAGACCGGTTGGTTTAAGCGTCAGCACCAGCGTGGACACCAGAATGCTCGAAGGTTCGAACAGGCCGCGAATACGGTCCATTACTCCGGCCGCTTCACCGGCGGTGATCGATACTTCATCACCCTGGGACATGTCGATCAGCACGTCGCGACGCTCACCCGGCGCCAATGATAACCGCTGCACGGTCAGCGGCGCAGGCAGGAAGCCAAGATCGGACCCAACCACGTGGAAAGTGCGGCCATCACTGAGGCTGAGCTGATAGCGGCGGGCGTTGGACGCATTAAGCAGACGCAGGCGCACCCAGCCACGGGACACTTCGACAAACGGACCCTGTACGCCGTTGACCAGCATAGTGTCACCAAAGAAGCCGCCGGACGCCGGCGTGTCATACTGCGGCACGCCAAAGTTGTCGAGGCGTTTGTCCTGAATGATTACCGGGAAGTCATCCACGCCGTAGTGGTTAGGCAGTGGCAGATTTTTACTGACTGCATCTTCTATCAGCCACATGCCCGCCAGACCGTTATAGACATGCGGCCCCATACGGTTTGGGGTATTGGCATGGTACCAGCATGTGGCCGCTGGCTGGCGGATGGGCAATACAGGTGACCAGTCAACGCCAGGGGAAATCATGCGTGCGCCCCCTCCGGTCAGCGTGCCCGGAACCTGCAGGCCACTGACGGTCATTGAGACCGGTTCAGACAGGCGGTTACTGTAAATCAGTTTGACGTCATCGCCGCTGTAAACCCGCACCGTGGGCCCAAGATACATACCGTTAAATCCCCATACCGGCGCTTTATTGCCCCCCAGGAACGACCAGTGCGCTGACTGCATGGTCAGGAATAATGGCTGACCGCGGCGGGATTCAATTAATGGCGGAACGGGCAATGCCGGTTGCGATCCACTCGCTTGTGCCCTCAGTGGCAATGCACCTACGGCCAGAGCCAGGCCGGATGCTTGCAGGAATGAGCGACGACTGAGTGACATATTTTCTCCATGAAAACAAAATCAAAGCTGTGTTAATTGCCCATTGCCATCATTGGCGGCGGGCGAAAAGGAAAACTATTTTTTGGCTTTCGCGGCGGCTTCGCGTTCTGCGACTTCGGCATCCAGCTCTGCAATCTTGTCAGCCATAAGCTGGTGGCAGTGATTGGACAGCTCACGTAACCGCTCTTTGCCATACTGCGAGACATCGATCGGTGGCAGCATTTCAATGATCACCAGTCCATTAGACCAGCGGTTGAGTTTAATTTTACCGTTAGTATTGGACACGCATATCGGCACAATCGGCACGCCAGCGGAGATCGCCGCGTGGAAGGCCCCAGTTTTAAACGGCATCAGACCGCGCCCCCGGCTACGTGTGCCTTCCGGGAACATCCAGATGGAGATGTTTTTCTTCTTAATATGATTAACCACCTGAGAAATGGTGCTGTGTGCTTTAGCACGGTTCTCACGGTCAATCAGCAGGTTGCCGGTCAGCCAGTAGAGCTGGCCAAAGAATGGGATCCACGCCAGGCTTTTTTTGCCGACGGTCACGGTTCTTGGCTGCACGACGGCAGAAACAGTGACCATATCGTAGTTATTTTGATGGTTAGCAATATAGATACAGTTGCCATAGTGCGCCGCTTCAGACGGAATACGCTTTTCTACGGTAATGCCAAGTACCGGTGCCAGACGTGCGAACAGATGGCCGAACGTCGCCACGTGCCTTGGGTTTCGCGGGCTGAACAGGCAGTAAATGCAGCCCAAAAAGGACAACAGGATCGAATAGATAACGACGATGATCAGACGCAAAATAAATAACATAACATCCTCTTAAGCATACCGCCGGAGCCAGCAGGAAACCTTGCCGTTCCCTTCCCTCCGCGCTGGGCTATTCTCAGGCCTCAGCCAGCGCTACACAACGGTTTTGTTTATACATTTGTAAAATCTTTGCGCTATGCAACAACTCCGGAATGGCGTCATTTTTACAAAGCATTCAGGGCACGAATGTGCCCTGAATTATCCGGTCGGGACCGTTTAACCTGCGGGCTTACTCTTCACTGTCGCCCGCTGATTTACGCTGCGGTGACTCAACTTCAACGCGGTCAATACGCTGCAAGCCACGTGGCAACAGGGTTCCTTTACGGCCGCGTTCTGCACGGAATTTTTGTAACTCTTCCGGGCGCAGCGTCAGTTTGCGTTTGCCGACGTACAGGGTCAGAGACGTCTGCGGTGGCAACACCAGCAGCCAGACCAGCTTATCTTCACCGCTGGCTGCCTGCGCCGCAGGAATTGAAACAATTTTGTTACCTTTCCCTTTCGACAGCTGCGGTAAATCAGCCACCGGGAACAGCAACATGCGGCCTGCTGCGGTGATGGACAACAGCATGTCATCCTCACCATGCAGCTCGATTGGCGGCAGGGCCTTGGCGTTGTCTGGCAGGGTGATCATCGCTTTACCGGCCCGGTTACGCGCCACTAAATCGTTGAAGGTACAGACAAAGCCGTAACCGGCATCTGATGCCATCAGCAGTTTTTGATCGTCCGGTGCCATCAGCACCTGTTCAATCGTAGCACCCGGCGGTGGCGTCAGTTTACCCGTCAGTGGCTCGCCTTGCCCGCGCGCCGATGGCAGCGTCATCGGATCCAGCGCGTAGCTGCGCCCGGTGGAGTCAATAAAGACCACCGGCTGGTTGCTCTTGCCTTTAGCCGCAGCACGGAAGCTGTCACCGGCTTTATAACTCAGGCCCGTGGCATCAATATCGTGGCCTTTGGCGCTGCGCACCCATCCCATTTCAGACAGAACGATGGTCACCGGCTCAGACGGCACAAAATCGTGCTCGCTCATGGCCTTTGCTTCTTCACGTTCAGTGATAGGAGACCGGCGGTCATCGCCATAGGCTTCAACATCCGCCTGAATCTCTTTGCGAATTAACGTACTGAGTTTACGTTCTGAGCCCAGCAGTGCCTGTAGCTGATCGCGCTCTTTGGCCAGTTCGTCTTGCTCAGCGCGGATTTTCACCTCTTCGAGTTTGGCCAAATGGCGTAATTTCAACTCGAGGATGGCTTCAGCCTGGGTTTCGCTCAGATCAAAACGCGCCATCAGAACCGGTTTCGGTTCGTCCTCGGTACGGATGATATGAATAACGTCGTCGATACTCAGAAAGGCAATCAGTAGACCTTCAAGAATATGCAGGCGTTTCAACACCTTATCCAGGCGAAAATTCAGACGGCGGCGCACGGTCTCACGACGGTAAACCAGCCATTCGGTCAGAATTTCCACCAGCCCTTTCACCGACGGACGGTTATCCAGACCAATCATATTCATGTTGATGCGGTAGCTGCGTTCCAGATCGGTAGTCACAAACAGGTGGTTCATTACCTGATCGAGATCGACACGGTTAGAGCGTGGAACGACGACCAGGCGAGTTGGGTTCTCGTGATCGGACTCATCGCGTAAATCCTCCACCATCGGCAACTTTTTATTGCGCATCTGGCTGGCGATCTGCTCCAGCACTTTGGCACCTGACACCTGATGCGGTAACGCGGTGATCACCGCGCTGCCATCCTCTTTGTGCCACACAGCGCGCATGCGCACCGAACCTTTACCCAACTCGTAAATTTTACGAATTTCGTTACGCGGAGTAATGATTTCGGCTTCGGTCGGGAAATCCGGGCCCTGTACGAATTCCAGCAAATCTTCCAGCGTGCTGCCCGGCTTCTCCAGCAGCGCAATAGCGGCGTTAGCCACTTCGCGGATATTGTGCGGCGGAATATCCGTCGCCATCCCCACCGCAATACCGGTAGTGCCGTTCAGCAAAATATTCGGCAGGCGCGCGGGCAGGGTTTTGGGTTCCTGCATGGTGCCATCGAAGTTCGGCACGTAATTGACCGTACCTTGGCCCAGTTCGCGCAGCAGCACGTCCGCGTATTTTGATAAACGCGATTCGGTATAACGCATGGCCGCGAAGGATTTCGGGTCATCCGGCGCCCCCCAGTTTCCCTGACCGTCTACCAGCGGGTAACGGTAGGAGAACGGCTGGGCCATCAGCACCATAGCTTCATAACAGGCGCTGTCACCGTGCGGATGATATTTACCCAACACGTCACCCACGGTACGGGCGGATTTTTTGAATTTGGCGTTATTACTCAGGCCGAGTTCGGACATCGCATAGATAATGCGGCGTTGCACAGGCTTTAGCCCGTCACCGATAAACGGCAGCGCGCGGTCCATGATCACATACATGGAATAGTTGAGATAGGCGTTCTCAGTAAACGTGTGCAGCGCTAAACGCTCTGTTCCGTCATGAGTTATTTCGCTCATTGATTAATCCTCAGACCCGTGGCGTTATCGTTTTGGAAAATAAGGAGGCTCACACTTGCAGGGGCGCAACAATGCCCGCAACGAGGCGATGATGCCCGCGATAGTACATCATCTGCCGCATTCCTGTCACAGTTGCTGTGTTGCTGCCCGCTACCACCGTGGTCAGTTGTTTAAAAAGTGGCTTAAAATTGCTCACTAAGCGCACCTAACCGGCGCTTTATTGCATTTTAGTCCATAGTCTTGTGCGCAATATCACATTTTTCTGCAAAGCTGTTTTGAGTAAACTGTTGGACAACAGTTTATCAACGAGGCCCTACCGCATGAGCAACATTCTCATTATTAACGCAGGAAAACCCTTCGCCCACTCAAAAGGGGCACTGAACAACAGCCTGACGGAAGTCGCTTCCAGCTTCCTGCGCGACGCCGGTCACGACGTGCGCGTCACCGTGCTTGAAGAGGGTTACGATGTTCAGACCGAAATTGAAAGTTATCTGTGGGCTGATGCCATCATTTATCAGCAACCGGGCTGGTGGATGGGCATGCCATGGACGCTGAAAAAATATATTGATGAAGTCTTTACCGAAGGCCATGGCAAACTGTACGCCAGCGATGGCCGTACCCGTTCAGACGCTTCGCAGAAATATGGATCAGGCGGCCTGCTGCAGGGTAAGAGCTACATGCTCTCGGTAACCTGGAATGCCCCACTTGAAGCCTTTGAAGATAAAGATCAATTCTTCCATGGCGTGGGCGTTGACGGTGTATATCTGCCACAGCATAAAGCGAATCAGTTCCTTGGTTTGGATACATTGCCTACCTTTATGTGTAACGATGTCATTAAGCAACCGGATGTCGAAGGTGACTTTGCCCGCTACCGCGCACACCTTGAATATGTGTTTGGCCAGGCTTAAGTTTACTCTTCGGATCGACGTTTTTCCGACAGGCACAAAGAGGATTTTATGATCACTGTTATTGCCGAAATCAAAGTCAAACCGGGCCGCCGTGACGCGGTACTGGAAAAAATCATCGCGCTGCTGCCAAGCGTTCTCGCCGAGAAAGGCTGTCACCGCTATGAACCCTACGTTGATTTCAACGGTCAGATCCCATGGCGTAAAACCGTACCGGACTCCATTTTCATGGTGGAAGACTGGGAGAGCCTGGCGCATCTTGAAGCCCACCAGCAGGCTGCACATATGGATAAACACCGCGAAAACATCAAAGCTGACGTGCTGGATGTGGTGATCCATATTATTGAGAAAGCGTGATTTTGGGGATGTGAAATTAAGACACGCAGGGCGTTCACCCTAAAATCTGACATCGTTTAAAACAAAAATGCCGGCGCTGCAAAGCATCCGGCATTTTTTTATTATGGACCCGCCTGAGGGATCAGACGTCCAGTTCGGCGGTGTCGCCTTTTTCCTGCAACCAGTTACGGCGGTCTTCAGAACGTTTCTTCGCCAGCAGCATGTCCATCATGCTCAGGGTCTGATCGATGTTCTCTTCTTCGATGGTCAACTGCACCAGACGGCGGGTATTGGGATCCAGCGTGGTTTCGCGCAGTTGCAGCGGATTCATCTCACCCAAACCTTTGAAGCGCTGAACGTTCGGTTTACCCTTTTTGCGTTTCAGCTGATCCAGTACACCCTCTTTTTCTTGCTCATCCAGCGCGTAAAACACTTCTTTGCCCAGATCGATACGGTACAACGGCGGCATGGCCACGTAAACGTGTCCACCGCGCACCAAGGATCGGAAGTGACGGACAAACAGCGCGCACAGCAGCGTAGCAATGTGTAAACCGTCGGAGTCCGCATCCGCAAGGATACAGATCTTGCCGTAGCGCAGTTGGGTCAGATCTTCGCTGTCCGGATCGATACCGATCGCCACCGAAATATCGTGCACCTCCTGCGAGGCCAGAACTTCGTCCGAAGAGACTTCCCAGGTATTTAAGATCTTGCCCTTGAGCGGCATGATCGCCTGATATTCACGATCGCGCGCCTGTTTGGCGGAGCCGCCTGCCGAGTCCCCTTCCACCAGGAAGAGTTCGGTCATGTTCAGATCCTGCGAGGTGCAGTCAGCCAGTTTGCCGGGCAACGCCGGGCCGCTGGTCAGTTTTTTTCGCACCACTTTTTTGGCGGCACGCAAACGACGCTGAGCACTTGAAATACACAGTTCAGCCAGCTGTTCAGCAGCCTGCACGTTCTGGTTCAGCCACAGGCTGAAGGCATCTTTCACGACGCCGGAGACAAACGCGGCGCACTGACGCGAGGAGAGACGCTCTTTGGTCTGACCGGCAAATTGCGGATCCTGCATTTTTACTGACAGCACGTAGGCACAGCGCTCCCAGATATCTTCCGCTGACAGCTTTACACCGCGTGGCAAAATATTGCGGAACTCGCAGAATTCACGCATCGCATCCAGCAACCCTTGACGCAGACCGTTGACGTGAGTACCACCCTGCATGGTTGGGATCAGGTTAACGTAGCTTTCAGTCAATAGTTCGCCGCCTTCTGGCAGCCACAGCAGCGCCCAGTCAACCGCTTCAATATCACCGGCAAAGGCACCGACAAAGGCTTTTTCTGGCAGGGTGATCAGACCGTTGACCGCTTCCATCAGGTAGTCAGTCAGGCCATCTTCATAACACCAGCGCTGCTCGGTGTTGTTCACTTTGTCTTTGAAAATGATCTCAACGCCCGGACACAGAACCGCTTTGGCTTTCAGCAGATGGCTAAGGCGGCTAACGGAAAAGCGCGGGCTGTCGAAGAAGCTGACGTCCGGCCAGAAATGGACGCTGGTGCCGGTGTTACGCTTACCGCAAGTGCCGGTAACGTGCAGATCCTGCACCTTGTCGCCGTTCTCAAACGCCATTTCATACAC
>CAMLBO010000039.1 GCA_946478305.1 uncultured Enterobacterales bacterium | reverse complement strand
CACCGACCAGAGACCCGCAGTCGCGCGGGCCTCTGGACTCCGCGCTTTTTCATGAAACACCGACAGCTTCGCCGCTGGCAGGGCACGTGTTTCAGCGACTTCCGTTCACGGCGCAAAATGTCACGGCTTCGCCGTCCCCGTATTTCGGGTTCGAGCCATAAGTCTCGAACCTCTCATCCGGTGCCATTTTTGACTGCGCCTAAGAGGCTATTTAAGTCAAAAGACAAAACCTGGTCTGCTTTTGTCTTTTAAAAAAGTGTGGGCCGCATTCAAAAGCGAAGGCACCCCCTAAGCGGCGACATTTTGCGGCTATCACAATGGCCCCTGAAACACGGCCATCCCGATTAAGCGAAGCGCGCAGTTTAAAAACGCAGGATTCCAAAGGAGGTTCGTTTAAACCTCCTTTGGGCCAGTGTGGGCGGCGAGCCCACGGTGTTGACCTTAAGGTCCGCTTGGATGGCAACCCAAAGCCTTGAATTTAAAAAACTGAAAAGGCCAGTTTGGGCGGCACCAGCCCATAAAAAAACCGGTGAGGTTTCCCCCACCGGTTAGGTGTTCGCCCAAAAACCCGAACGGGTTTATTTCACCTGCATACCTGGCTGCGCGCCGGAATCCGGGCTCAGCAGGAAGATCTCTTTACCGCCAGGGCCGGCGGCCATCACCATGCCCTCGGAAATACCAAAGCGCATTTTGCGCGGTGCCAGGTTGGCGACCATGATAGTCAGGCGACCTTCCAGCAGTTTTGGATCAGGGTATGCGGAACGGATGCCGGAGAAAATCTGACGGGTTTCGCCGCCGAGATCCAGTTGCAGACGCAGTAGCTTGTCAGAACCCTCGACGAAATCAGCGCTTTGAATCAACGCGATGCGCATATCCACTTTGGCGAAATCATCAAAAGTAATGGTTTCCTGAATCGGCGCTTCCGCCAGCGGGCCGGTGACGACTTTCGCATTCGCCGCAGCGATATCTTCTTTTGATGCATCAACCATGGCAGCGACTTTGTCGAGCTCAATACGGTTGAACAGCGCTTTAAACGTATTCACTTTATGGCTGAGCAACGGCTGCGCAATGGAATCCCACGTCAGTTCCGTATTCAGGAACGCTTCGGTACGTTCGGTCAGTGACGGCAATACCGGTTTCAGGTAAGTCATCAATACGCGGAACAGGTTGATGCCCATGGAGCAGATGGCTTGCAGATCGGCATCACGGCCTTCTTGTTTCGCAACAACCCACGGTGCCTGTTCGTCAACATAGCGGTTAGCCAGATCGGCCAGCGCCATAATTTCACGGATAGCACGGCCTGATTCGCGGCTGGCATACGCTTCAGCAATGCTTTCTGCGGCATCGGTGAAGGTTTTATACAGCGCTTCGTCGGCCAGTTTATTCGCCAGTATGCCGTCAAAACGTTTCGCGATAAAACCGGCATTACGGGACGCCAGATTCACTACTTTGTTGACAATATCGGCGTTAACGCGCTGGACGAAATCTTCCAGATTCAGGTCAATATCATCGATGCGTGAGGAGAGCTTGGCGGCGTAGTAATAACGCAGGCAGTCGGCATCCAAGTGGTTCAGATAGGTGCCAGCTTTAATAAAGGTGCCGCGCGATTTGGACATCTTCGCGCCGTTAACCGTCACATAACCGTGCACGAACAAATTGGTTGGCTTGCGGAAATTGCTGCCTTCCAGCATGGCTGGCCAGAACAGGCTATGGAAATAGACGATATCTTTCCCGATGAAGTGATACAGCTCAGTGGTGGAGTCTTTCTTCCAGAATTCGTCGAAGCTCAGATCAGGGCGACGGTCGCACAGGTTTTTGAATGAACCCATGTAGCCGATTGGCGCGTCGAGCCAGACGTAGAAGAATTTGCCTGGCGCATCCGGAATTTCGAAACCGAAGTAAGGTGCATCACGGGAGATATCCCACTGTTGCAGGCCCGATTCGAACCACTCCTGCATCTTATTGGCCACTTGCTCCTGCAACGCACCTGAGCGGGTCCACGCCTGTAACATGGCGCTGAACTCTGGCAGGTCAAAGAAGAAGTGCTCGGAGTCACGCATGACAGGTGTAGCACCGGAAACGACAGACTTCGGATCAATCAGCTCAGTCGGGCTGTAGGTTGCGCCACAGACTTCGCAGTTGTCGCCGTACTGGTCAGGTGATTTACACTTCGGACAGGTACCTTTAACGAAACGGTCCGGCAGGAACATGCCTTTTTCCGGGTCGTACAGCTGGGAAATAGTACGGTTCTTGATAAAACCCTTTTCTTTCAGGCGGCCATAGATTAACGAAGAGAGCTCGCGGTTTTCGTCGCTGTGCGTTGAGTGGTAATTGTCGTAGCTGATACCAAAGCCGGCGAAATCTTTCTGATGTTCCTGGCTCATCTCGGCAATCATTTGCTCCGGTTCAATACCGAGTTGCTGCGCTTTGAGCATGATCGGCGTACCGTGTGCATCATCAGCACAGATGAAATGCACTTCGTGGCCGCGCATTCGCTGGTAACGGACCCAGACGTCAGCCTGGATGTGCTCGAGCATGTGGCCGAGGTGAATAGATCCGTTGGCGTACGGAAGTGCACAGGTTACCAAAATTTTTTTCGCGACTTGAGCCATAGTAAGAACTTGCTTTCTGCTGTTGAAATCAGGGGCATTGATGTTAACCGAAAGGCCTATCCCACGTAAACAAGCGGGGCTGATGGCGCACCTTCTGTTATGCTGTGCCTCGAAAATATTGTCCTTAAATAACTCGTTTCAAGGAGCCGGGATGACATCTCATTCCCCTGAGCAGAATACCCCCGAGGGACTGCGCGCCCTGGTGACCGGCGTACTGGCCACTTTCACCCATTCCACCCTGCAAAAAGATCTGTTGTCTGTTAAAGCGCTGCACCACTGTGCGCTGATGGACGGCACGCTGCACCTTGATCTGACCCTGCCGTTCGCGTGGCAGAGCGGCTTTGAAGCGCTGAAAGCCAGTACCTGTGCGGAACTGATGCGGGTGACCGGCGCGAAAGCCGTTGAGTGGCGTCTTAAACACGATATTGCGACGCTGCGCCGTGCCAACGATCAGCCGGGAATCAAAGGGGTGCGTAATATCATTGCCGTCAGTTCAGGCAAAGGCGGGGTAGGGAAGTCGACGACGGCGGTGAACGTCGCCCTGGCGCTGGCGGCGGAAGGTGGCAAAGTCGGTATTCTGGACGCCGATATTTATGGCCCTTCGGTCCCTAACATGCTGGGTACCGAAGATGAACGCCCAACGTCACCCGATGGCACGCACATGGCGCCGATCATGGCCCATGGCCTGGCGACCAACTCGATTGGTTATCTGGTAACAGATGATAATGCCATGGTGTGGCGCGGTCCGATGGCCAGCAAAGCGTTAATGCAGATGTTGCAAGACACCCTATGGCCGGACCTCGATTATCTGGTGATTGACCTGCCACCGGGTACCGGTGATATCCAGCTGACGCTGTCGCAGAATATTCCGGTAACGGGTGCGGTGGTGGTGACGACCCCGCAGGACATTGCCCTGCTCGATGCGAAGAAAGGCATTGTGATGTTTGAGAAAGTCAACGTGCCGGTACTGGGTATTATCGAAAATATGAGCATGCACATTTGCAGTCAGTGTGGGCATCATGAGCCTATTTTTGGCACCGGTGGTGCGCAGAAGCTGGCAGAGAAATACCGCTGTGAGTTGCTGGCCCAGATGCCGCTGCACATTTCATTGCGTGAAGACCTGGATCGCGGTGAGCCGACGGTGGTTTCGAATCCGCAGAGTGAATTTACATTGCTCTACCGCCAGTTAGCCGCGCGAATCGCTTCGCAACTCTATTGGAGGGGTGACGCAATTCCGACAGAAATCGCCTTCCGCGCAGTTTGACATCAAAAGTCTGCTAATTATTGCCCGATGCCAGCGAATGAACTGCCTTAACGCTGGCATCAGCACGGTGTTGTACCTATAATTGGCGCGATCAAAGCACTGTCTGCGTGCTTTAGCCCCTCAAACCTCCAAATCAGGTCTTTAATTTTATGTCTGACAAGCTCCATCAGTGTGTCATCGTAGGTATCGCTGGCGCATCTGCCTCTGGAAAAAGCCTTATTGCCAGTACCTTATATCGTGAACTTCGTGATCAGGTCGGTGATGAGCATATCGGGGTGATTCCAGAAGACTGCTACTATAAAGACCAGAGTCACATGACCATGGAGGAGCGGGTAAAAACGAACTATGACCATCCCAGCGCCATGGACCACAATTTGTTGTTCCAGCACTTACAAAGCCTGAAGGCCGGACAGGCGATTGAATTACCCGGCTATAGCTTTATCGAACATACTCGTCTTAACGAAACCGTCACCCTTAAACCTAAGAAGGTGATCATCCTTGAAGGCATCCTGTTGTTGACGGATGTTCGCCTGCGTCAGGAGATGAATTTCTCCATTTTCGTGGATACGCCACTGGATATTTGTTTAATGCGACGTATGAAGCGTGATGTGAATGAGCGTGGTCGTTCGATGGACTCGGTAATGGCGCAATATCAGAAAACCGTTCGTCCGATGTTCCTGCAATTTATTGAACCATCAAAACAATATGCAGATATCATCGTTCCGCGCGGCGGCAAAAATCGCATTGCCATTGATATTCTTAAAGCGAAAATCAGCCAGTTCTTTAATTAATGAGCCGCCTTGTTTACGACGGCCATTTAGCAGTTAGCAAACGGAGAGATACACGATGAGACTGTGCGATCGAGACATAGAAGCCTGGATGGACAGCGGTAAATTATCCATTTCGCCGCGTCCACCCATTGAACGGATTAATGGCGCGACGGTAGATGTACGTCTGGGTAATGGATTTCGCGTGTTTCTCGGTCATAACGCCGGTTTTATCGATCTCAGCGGTCCGAAAGATGAAGTCAGTGCAGCACTGGATAAAGTGATGAGTGATGAGATTGTCCTGCCGGAAGGCGAGGCTTTCTTTTTACATCCGGGCGAATTGGCGCTGGCAGTTACCTTTGAAACCGTTTCTATTCCTGATGATCTGGTCGGCTGGCTTGACGGGCGTTCATCTTTGGCGCGCCTTGGGCTGATGGTCCATGTGACGGCGCACCGTATCGACCCAGGTTGGCAAGGCCGGATCGTGCTGGAGTTCTACAATTCAGGTAAGTTGCCTCTGGCACTGCGCCCTGGCATGTTAATTGGTGCGTTGAGCTTCGAGCCATTATCGGGCCCTGCATCGCGTCCTTATAATAGCCGGCAGGATGCGAAATACCGTGACCAGCAGAGCGCGGTAGCCAGCCGCATCGATAAAGATTGATTCAGGTTCATACCCTCTGATTTGCGGGTTAAACGACAAGAGGAAGGCATGAGAAGACTACTGACAACGCTGGTTATTCTGCTGGTGGTAATTATTGCAGGTATGACGTCGCTGGTATTTTTAATCAACCCGAATGACTTCCGCGACTATATGGCGGACCGGGTAGAGCAAAAAAGCGGTTATCAGTTGGCGATCAGCGGAGATTTACGCTGGCATGTATGGCCTCAGTTGAGCATCATTGCTGGCCAGACGTCATTGACCGCGCCAGGAGCCAAAGAACCGGTAGTCAGTGCTGAGAATATGCGTCTTGACGTAAAACTCTGGCCTCTGTTGTCGCACCAGTTGGCCGTTCGTCAGGTGATGTTTAAAAATGCAGTGATCCGTCTGACGCCTGAAAGTGAAGCCAATGTACCGGATGCGCCAGTTGCCCCTTCCTCTTCTGTCCAACCACCAAGCGAACTTGAGGCTGGTTGGAAGTTTGATATCGATAAAATCAGCGTAGCAGACAGTCTTCTTATCTGGCAGCGTGGTGTGGATGATCAAATCAATGTGCGCGATTTGAATCTGCAACTTGAACAGAATGAACACCGTCAGGCAACGCTTGAACTTTCCAGCCGCATTAACCGCAATCAACGCGATCTGGCCTTTACGCTCTCTGCCGATCTGGATATGAAGCAATATCCTGAGCAGTTCTCCGCCAATGTCAGTAAATTCACCTATCAGTTAAGTGGTGCAGATATCCCCGCTCAGGGCGTGCAGGGCAGTGGCACCCTACAGGCCAGTTATCAAAACAGCAGTCAGCGTCTGACGCTCAGTCAACTGACATTGACCGCTAATGATAATGAACTGAGTGGAACTGCGGCGGCTACGCTTGACGGCACGGCGGATTATCAGGTCAATCTCAACGCTGAAAAATTGGATCTTGATGCGCTGTCGGGCTGGCAGGCCAAAGCACTGGGCCAGACGGCCCAGGCAACGAAAGCAGTGACCTCTGCACCGGTAATTGCCCGCGATATTAGTCAACAGACCAACAACTTCAGTATCCTCAACAGCTTTAATGCCAATCTGGCGTTGAATGTTGCTGACCTGACCTATCGCGGTTTGAAAATTCAGGGGTTCAGCCTCCTGGCTGAAAATCAGCAGGGTAAGGTTAATCTCAAAACGTTGAGTGGTAAGATGGCGACCGGCGACTTCTCACTACCTGGCCGCCTCGACGCTACCCAGACGCCTGTATCAATCAGCCTTAAACCCGTGGTGCATAACATCGAAATCGGTCAGTTGTTGACCGCATATAATTTACCGCAGGTGCTGTCTGGAAACTTTTCAATGGAGGGGAATGTGTCCGGGGAAGGGCTTTCTGTGGATGACTTCAGCCAGAACTGGAGCGGTAAAGCGAAACTGTCGATGGCGGATGCCCACCTGAATGGCCTGAATATTCAGCAGCTCATTCAGCAAGCTGTGACGCGTAATAATAATAGCGTACAGGGGCTTGACCGTTACGAGCACTATACTGAGGTCAAGACTCTCCAGGCCGAGGGCGCTCTGGACGAAGGTACCCTGCAACTCTCCAACCTGGTGGCGGAGTCGACGATGTTGACCGCCAAAGGTGAAGGTTCGGTGAATTTCCCTGATAACCAGTGTGATATGAATCTGAGTGTCAGGGTGACTGGCGGCTGGAAAGGGAACAACGACTTGATCGCTCGCCTGCAAAACACGGATATCCCCTTGCGTGTTTACGGCCCATGGTCTCAATTGAACTATCAGCTACAGGTGGATCAGGTGCTGCGTAACCAGTTACAAAACGAAGCCAAAAGTGCCATACAGAACTGGATTGATAAGAACAAAGGCAGCAAAGAAGGTAAAGACCTTAAATCACTGATTAAGCAGTAGTGGTTCTGATACCATGACGCATTCCAAAAAAAGGAGCCTCATTAAATGAGGCTCCTTTTTTTATTGGAAAATACGCCTGACAAATTGCGGATTGTCAGACTTCATAATCGTCATCACCGCAGGAAGTCAGTGGCGTAATTTTCACTTTCAGAATACGGTGGCTGCTGACTTCAAGGGGTTCAAAAAGATAATTACCAATAGGCAACTGAGTGCCTACCTGCGGAATGTTCTGCGCGTGCTCCATCAGCAATCCCGCCAGAGTATGATATTCACGCTTTTCATCAATAGTTAACGGCAGGTACATCACCAAATCTTCCAGCGGCATATAGCCGTTGGCTATCCAGCTACCATCTTCCAACTGCTGAATATCATGGCGGGCGTCAGGTGTTTCATTCGTTTCTGGCAAGCTGCCTGCAATCGTCTCCATGACGTCGGTCAGAGTCACAATCCCTTCAACGGAACCAAACTCATCCACCACAAAAGCAAAGTGGGTTTTTGCCTGACGGAACTGCTCCAATGCTTTAAGCAGTGAAAGGTGCTCAGGAAAAATCAGGGGTTGGCGGATCAAGACTTTCAGGTCTAGTTCATTATGTAGCAACTGCTGTTTCAGCAAGTCGACCACATGCACCACACCCAGAGGTTCATCCGTAGAACTGTCTTCAGTCACTAAAATACGCGTGTGCTGATTATTGGCAATTTGCTGAACCAGTACCTCTGTCGGATCGTTCAGTTCCAGGTTATCAACATCGTGGCGGGAGGTCATAATGCTACTGACCGTCCGTTGCGCCAGGCCCAGCACGCGCTCGATCATATTGCGCTCTTGCTGGTTGAATATCGCCTCACCACCGCCACCGTCAGCAATCATGCCTGAGGAGTGCGGGTCCAGTTCTGCCTCTTCATACTTCCCTCGCAAAACACGCAGTACCGTTTCGGCGGTTCTTTCCCGCAAAGAGCGGCTGGAAGAGAGAAAGCGACGGCGGTTGAAATGCGCCAACTGATTGAGCGCTTCAATAATGACTGAAAAGCCAATCGCAGCGTAAAGATAACCTTTAGGTATTATGTAGCCGAACCCTTCTGCAACCAGACTAAAGCCAATCATTAGCAGGAAGCTCAGGCAGAGGATAACGATAGTGGGATGTTCGTTCACAAAGCGCGTTAACGGGCGGCTGGCAAGCAGCATCAACAGGATAGCAATGCAGACGGCAGCCATCATCACGGCCAAATGCTCAACCATGCCGACGGCGGTGATCACTGAGTCGAGTGAAAACACAGCATCCAGCACCACGATTTGTGCCACCACTGCCCAAAATTTCGCACCTGAACGTTGATGGCTCTGTTGCTCATCCTTTCCTTCAAGCCTTTCGTTGAGTTCCATGGTGGCTTTGAACAACAAGAATATCCCGCCGACCAACATGATAATGTCACGGGCGCTGAAGGGCTGACTGAACAGGGTGACCAGGGGGCGGGTAAGGGTGGCTAACCAGGATATGCAGGCCAACAGGATTAAGCGCATTATCAACGCAAGCAGCAGACCAGTGACGCGCGCCTTATCACGCTGCTGACGGGGAAGCTTTTCCGCCAGGATGGCGATAAAAATCAGGTTATCGATACCCAGAACAATTTCTAAAATCACCAGGGTAGCCAGCCCGGCCCAAATTGACGGATCGGCGATCCATTCCATAATCCCTTTTTCACCTTTGATTGCACGACGGATGTCGCAATGTGAATAATGGTCGCCAGCAGATGAAAATTCAAATTTAAATCAGGGAAATAGCCAGGCTGCGTAGGCGCTATTTTTATGGGGCGCTAAGGATTAGTGCTTCATAACAACTGGCTCAGAAAGCAACAAAAAATGATTATAAAAACCGCTAACGAGGGAAACATTCTTAATTTTCAGTCTTTAGCTTACCGTTTGTGCGTGCTTGCTGGTATCGTATTACCCAATGTGGAGTTAGTTGATGATCAGTTGTATGCGTTGCCCCCCACCACCGTTCTGGCCTGAGGGTCTATACTGGTGGAAGAGCAATTGGCGCTGAATAAGAAATTGTTTAAACAACTTCAGTACAGTGAGGGACCAGATTTTTTTTAACATTCCAACTGACTGAATTTCCAAACTATTGGTTTCAAGGAGTATCTTCTACAATGTTAAAAGCTGTTATCCCTGTTGCCGGTCTTGGCACACGTATGTTGCCTGCAACGAAAGCCATTCCTAAAGAAATGTTGCCAATCGTTGATAAGCCACTCATCCAGTACATCGTCAATGAATGTGCTGCTGCAGGCATCAAAGAAATCATTCTGGTGACTCACTCCTCAAAAAACGCCATTGAAAACCACTTCGATACCTCGTTCGAACTTGAAAGCATGCTGGAATCCCGCGTTAAGCGCCAGCTGCTGGAAGAAGTACAGTCTATTTGTCCGAAAGGCGTAACCATCATGAACGTGCGTCAGGGCCAGTCAAAAGGTCTGGGACATGCCGTTCTCTGTGCTAAACCTTTAATCGGCAACTCACCGTTTGCTGTAATTTTGCCTGACGTTCTGATGGATGACTCCACCAGCGATCTGCGTAAAGACAACCTTGCTGCCATGCTGGCCCGTTTCCAGGAAACCGGCAACAGCCAGGTTATGGTTGAGGAAGTGCCAGAAGAAGACGTATCTAAATACGGTGTAGTTGACTGTAACGGTGTGGAAGGGGAGCCTGGTAAAAGTACGCCAATGACCGCCATTGTTGAAAAACCCGATCAGAAAGATGCACCATCGAACCTGGCAGTAGTAGGGCGCTATGTCTTCTCTGAAGATATCTGGCCACTTCTGGCCATCACGCCGTACGGTGCAGGTAACGAGATCCAGCTGACCGACGCCATCGCATTGCTGATGAAGAAAAAGACTGTCGAAGCATTCACCATGACCGGCCGTTCGCACGACTGCGGTGACAAACTCGGTTATATGAAAGCATTTGTGGAGTATGGTGTGCGCCATCCAACACAGGGCGCGGCTTTTGAGGCATGGTTGAAAGAGTTTGCTGGCGAGTAATTGGCCTACGCATTTGTAAACATAAAAGCACCATATTTATGGTGCTTTTTAGTTCATTAAGTACGTTTAGATATCTGGGATAAATACTTCTTTCGCTGCTGCTGAGCGAATAGATCTATAAGAATTATTTTAAGAGAATTGAATCTTGCCTTGAGCAGTAGTAAGGGTAAAATTAGATAAAATGGTGGTACATTACTGGTGACCATTAGACAATGTGTCATTTGTAAGTAGGTTAAAAAAATATTAAAATTCAATGAGTTGAGTTGTAATTAAGTGTATTGGTAGCTTAAAGCCAAGGGCGGTAGCGTGGTTTTTTTTTAATGTCGGCTTCAGTGTGCAATAAATAACCAGTTTCAGCCTGTTAGTTGTATTTTCTCGATAATCAAAAATTATCTAGATCAGAATTCATCCTTGGTTAAATTTAAGTCTATTGCCAATTCAATATAGTTATTGCCGTCAGGTTTTGGTTAAGTTTATCGTAAATGCATATTTGGTTTTAAAAAAATCTATTCAAGAAAACCTAAATTCAAACAATGATGCTATCTGATTTTATATAAATGACTACAAATTTTGAATGTTTATAGATGATTACGCGGTGTGATAATAAATATCATGAGACCCTGATTTTAATATTCGAAGCGTTAGCATGTGAAACTAAAGAGAGATAATACAGTTGAAAATTCTAATTACCGGTGGTGCCGGTTTTATTGGTTCGGCAGTTGTTCGCTATCTAATCAATAATACGAAAGAGCAAGTTATCAATATTGATAAACTGACCTATGCCGGCAACCTTGAGTCTCTGGTAGACGTTTCTTGCAGTGAACGTTATTCATTTATTCAAGCCGATATCTGTGATAAGAATGCCCTTGAGCAGATTTTCACGCAGCATCAACCTGATGTCGTAATGCATCTGGCTGCAGAAAGTCACGTTGACCGTTCAATTACCGGGCCAGCGGAATTTATCAACACTAACATTGTAGGTACATATACTTTACTCGAAGTAGTTCGTGCCTATTGGAATCAGTTAGCTGATGAAAACCGCAAAAGTAATTTCCGTTTTCATCACATTTCTACGGATGAAGTCTACGGTGATTTACCTCATCCTGATGAATGTGGTGGCAATAACGAATTGCCACTCTTCACAGAAAAAACCTCTTATGCTCCAAGCAGCCCTTACTCTGCATCGAAAGCCTCTAGCGACCACTTAGTTCGGGCCTGGCACCGTACCTATGGTCTGCCTTGTATTGTGACAAATTGCTCAAATAATTATGGACCATATCATTTCCCCGAAAAACTGATCCCTTTAGTAATTCTCAATGCGCTGGAAGGTAAGAATCTGCCAATTTACGGTAAAGGTGATCAGATTCGCGACTGGTTATATGTTGAAGATCATGCACGGGCACTTTATACCGTACTTAGTGAAGGTGTTATTGGTGAAACCTATAATATAGGTGGGCACAATGAGAAGAAAAATCTGGATGTGGTGTTGACTATTTGCGACCTATTGGATGAAATTTTTCCTAAAAATCAATCCTATCGCGAACAAATTACTTATGTGAAAGACCGTCCAGGACATGATCGCCGTTATGCGATTGATGCCAGTAAAATTAGCCACGAACTGGGCTGGAAACCTGAGGAAACCTTTGAAAGCGGTATCCGTAAAACAGTTCTATGGTATTTAGACAACCAGACGTGGGTTGATAATATCAAAAGTGGCGCTTATAAAGCCTGGGTTGAACAGAATTATGGAGACCGCAAATAATGGATATTCTTCTGTTTGGTAAAACAGGGCAGGTTGGTTGGGAATTGCAACGTTCCCTCGCTCCATTAGGACATATAATTGCCGTGGATGTTCATTCCACCGACTATTGCGGTGATTTCAGTAATCCAAAAGGCATCGCTGAAACGGTTCGTCAAATTAAACCTGATATTATCGTCAATGCAGCCGCACATACGGCCGTTGATAAAGCTGAATCTGAGCGTGATTTTGCACAGCTATTGAACGCAACAAGTGTTGAAGCGATTGCTAAAGAGGCTGCTTCAATAGATGCATGGTTAGTTCATTATTCTACTGATTACGTGTTCCCGGGAGATGGTGACAAACCATGGTCAGAAGATGATGCTACTGGACCTTTGAATACCTATGGGGAAACGAAGCTTGCTGGTGAAATTGCTGTTCAAAAGCATTGCCCAAATCATTTGATTTTCCGGACAAGCTGGGTGTATGCAGGTAAAGGCAATAATTTTGCGAAAACTATGCTCCGTTTAGCTAAAGATCGCGAAGAGCTTTCTGTAATAAATGATCAGTATGGTGCGCCGACAGGTGCTGAGCTGCTTGCCGATTGTACGGCCCATGCCATAATTACCGCAATGCGTAAGCCGGAAGTTGCTGGACTCTACCATCTGGTTGCGTCGGGTTCGACGACTTGGTTTGATTACGCTAATGTAGTATTCCGCGAAGCACAAAATGCGGGTTATGAACTTAAACTTAAACAAACTCACCCGGTTGCGACGAGCGCCTATCCTACACCAGCTCGTCGCCCAAATAATTCGCGACTTGATAATAGCAAGTTTCAGCACACCTTTGATTTAACTTTACCGTGCTGGGATGTCGGTGTTAAAAGAATGCTTGCAGAGCTATTCACACCATCTTGTCTGTAATGATTACATTTGCCCTACGAAGGGCTGTGTCAAAATTGAGAACTTAATATGACTACTCGTAAAGGAATTATCCTAGCCGGCGGCTCCGGTACACGTTTGTATCCGGTGACCATGGCGGTGAGTAAACAGTTATTGCCTATCTACGATAAACCAATGATATATTATCCGATCAGTACATTAATGCTGGCTGGTATTCGCGATATCCTTATTATTAGCACTCCACAAGACACCCCACGTTTTGAACAACTACTGGGTGATGGCAGACAATGGGGTTTAAATCTACAATATAAAATACAGGAAAGTCCAGATGGTCTTGCCCAAGCATTCATTATCGGAGAAGAGTTTATTGGTAATGATGATTGTGCATTAGTCTTGGGTGACAATATATTCTACGGCCACGACCTCCAAAAACAACTTGAGCACGCCGTTGCCAAAAAGTCTGGGGCAACGGTATTTGCCTATCATGTTCATGACCCTGAACGATACGGGGTTGTGGAATTTGATAAAGAGGGGAAAGCGATTTCCCTTGAAGAGAAGCCTGTGGAGCCAAAAAGTAATTACGCTGTCACAGGGTTATATTTTTATGATAATACTGTTATTCAAATGGCAAAAGGCCTAAGGCCCTCGCCACGTGGTGAATTGGAAATAACAGATATTAACCGTATTTATATGGAACAGGGACGAATGTCTGTTGCAATGATGGGGCGTGGGTATGCCTGGCTCGATACAGGCACACATCAAAGTCTGATAGAAGCTAGCAATTTTATTCAGACAATTGAATTGCGGCAAGGTCTCAAAGTTGCTTGTCCTGAAGAGATTGCTTTCCGCAAAGGTTTTATTGACGCCGAACAAATAAAGAAATTAGCCGCTCCGCTATCTAAGAATGACTACGGTAATTATTTGTTAAAAATGGTTAAAGGGCTGTAATTGATGAAGATTATTAAGACAAATATCCCAGAAGTGTTAATTTTTGAGCCAAAAGTTTTCGGTGATAATCGTGGTTTCTTTATGGAAAGTTTTAATCAGAAAATTTTTGAAGATGCAATCGGTCGCCATGTGGAATTTGTTCAGGATAATCACTCTAAATCTCGTAAAGACGTTTTACGAGGTTTACATTTTCAAAAAGGCGAGCACGTTCAGGGAAAACTTGTTCGTTGTGCTGCAGGTGAAGTTTTTGATGTTGCGGTAGATATTCGCAAAGAGTCAAAGACATTTGGTCAATGGGTTGGTGTGTACTTGACTGCCGAAAATAAACGTCAATTATGGGTTCCTGAAGGTTTTGCACATGGTTTTTTAACTATAAGTGAAACGGCAGAGTTCCTTTATAAAGCGACAAATTATTATGCACCTTCTGCTGAGGGTTGCATCCTATGGAATGACAAAGATCTTGGGATTGAGTGGCCAATTACAAATGCTCCTGACTTGTCAGCAAAAGATGCTTACGCTGCCCCCTTTAAAGAACTTATAAGGTAGATAAAATGGCCAACACATTTTATTTAATCTAGTAAAATTAATTTATATATTCCCAATGATGATGGTTCTATAATAGTTTAAATCGGATGCTTTAAAGGATTTGATTAAATAATGAAAATTTTTTTTCAACGGTTGGGCTTGGATGCTGCGATTTCTTATGTACTTGCGGGAAAGCTAATCTCAGTATTGTCTTATGCTTCTATAATTCTATTGATGCCCCATTTTTTATCTAGCGAAGCACAAGGTTACTACTTTACTTTTAACTCAATTGTTGCGCTTCAGATTTTCTTTGAATTAGGTGTCGCCACTGTAATCACTCAATTTGTAAGCCATGAAATGTCAGGTTTACGTTATGATTTTGAAGAAAAGAAAATAGTTGGGAATGCTAATAATAAGCAAAGATATTTTTCTATTATTAGATTCTCAGTTAAATGGTATGGTGTGATTGCGGGGCTAATAATAATAGTTGTTGGACCTATTGGTTATAAGTTTTTTTCTTCAGAAGGTGCTTCAGACATAAATTGGCTTGTTCCGTGGATTGTTCTTACCATTACAACTGCAATAAATGTTTTCTTTGTTTCAATAATATCAATAGCTGAGGGATGTGGGTTAGTAGCAAAGGTTAATAAAGTTCGCGTAGTTCAGACATCTATTTCTGCATGTTTGGCAATTATATTTTTAGTGTCTGGTAATGGGCTCTTTGGTGTTGCCTCTATAGCAATTGCTGGGTGTTTTACATATGTATATTTTATCAATAAATATTTCCGAAAAAATATCAAAGAAGCTTGGGTATTAACGGATGAGGATAGCTCACTTCATACTCCGATTTCATGGAAAAAAGAGATATTCCCGATGCAATGGCGGATTGCGCTAAGCTGGATGTCAGGATATTTTATATTTTTTATTATGACGCCGATTTCATTTAAATATTTCGGACCTATATATGCCGGTCGGCTTGGTATGTCGATGGCTGTTTGTAACATAATCATGGCTACTGGCCTTGCTTGGATATCGACAAAATACTCTCGTTGGGGAACGCTAATTTCTTCACAGAATAGAAAAGAGTTCGATATTAGTTACCGCACCTCCGTTATTCAATCAACCGGATTTGTACTCTTATGTTTCATCTGCGTTGGTGCAGGGCTGGTATTATTTGATCGCTTAGGGTTTGCCTTTGCAAATAGATTCCTTTCTCCATATTATTTTATTACTTTAACACTAGCTATGCTTGGTAACCACCTGGCTGCGTGTTTGGCTACCTATATAAGAGCACACAAAGAAGAAAAAATGACATTTGTTACATTAATTATGGCTGTTATTACTACCATCGCGTTGTTTATCGTTGCAATGAATCAGTGGTATAATATATATTTGGTAACATATTGTGTGCTGGTTTGGTGTTACTTAGTGCCAATATCATTCTACATGTATAGACGGTTCAAGGGGAATGTCTCTGTCTCTGTCTGATATTCACATAGACTTGATCAAGCCTGTCTTGGAAGATTTGATTGCTGAAAGCCTATATTTGATTACAAAGGCCGTCGGTTAGTGAATCGAATTTCTTGGGGATTAAATAGAAGCTTATTAGTTGTAATATTTAATGCTAATAGCACATTTTTCAGCCGCATGAATATATAAAGTACTATTCATTTGATATGCGGCTTAGCTGGTATTGATATCATCGCACCAATTGGTGCCCTTAACTGATAGTTAATAACTATTAATGGTTATATGTAAGACGTAGTTATTAGTTATTAGTTATTACATGAACTTACCTTAAGATGATAGAAAACTAGAATGGCAGTGAAGGCAGTCCCTAAAATACAGTCTAGTCATTTGTATCCTATGCCGCTGGCACAAGCCTTCGACTGATGCAATAGTGGAAATATTTAAAACATCAGACTCGATAAGTCGAAAATTATGTAACCTGGATTGTCATCTGGAATTGAATTCACTTGGATTAGGTTGTTGAAAAGGTCAATATGATTAAACTTAAAGATTTCTTTCTTTTTATATCTTTAACTATACCGAAAGCAGGAATTAAAATATCCGGGTTCCCGTTATATCTTTCTCTTTTGTCAAGTGTGTATTTCTTTATCAGAGGTATCGGTTCTATAACAAAACGGCCTCGTGAATTTTTATTTTTGATAGTGCCTATTCTACTTCTCGTGACTACATTCTTGCTAAGCAAAATTGTATATAATGATGAGGGTAAATTGATTGAGTCTGATATTTCTAAATCTGATTTGTTAGCATATCTTAGCTCTTATTTCGCATTTGTATGTTTTTATGGTGTTGTAACAATACGTAATGCAGAAAAATGGAAGAACTATATAATTTATGTATTTTATATAATCGTAATTTATGCTTTTATTCAGAAAATATTTGGTGACTATCAAGTTATAATTCCTGGTATTACTGCGAATTTCCAAGATGCTCTTACGCCAGGTTTTTTGCAAGAAAAAAATAATATGATTTGGAGTATTGGTTACTTAAAGGCTACTTCAACCTACCAGAATGGAAATGTTTTTGGTGTGAACTTATTATTGATTGGTTTTGCCGTAATCGCTCTGTATCAGGCTCGAGGTAAAAGTTATATTCTTCCTCTTTCCTTGCTTGCTTTGGCTGTCTTGTTGACCGCATCAGCATCCGTATATTTTGGTTTAATCATTGCTGTTTTGTATATGCTGGTAACAGGAAAGAATCGTACTGTTCTAGTTTCAACACTTTTTATAATGATAGTTGCTTTGGTTATAATAGGTCTTACAGACAATATAATCTCACATATGATTCAAGAACGTTTGTTCAATCGTGACCTTTCAGATGCTGGAGGGCGGAGTGAGAAAATTATGGAGTATGTCAACGATGTAAGCGAAAAACCCTATATACTTTTCGTTGGTTTGCTCTTCTCAAATAGTTCATTTTCGCAAGTTTACGAAATCCTGCCGCTGGCATTATTACAAATATTTGGTTTACCAATGTTTATTATTTGGCTTTCGTTTTTTTATTGTAAAATAAAACCTCTTCTTAAAACGCCATATGTTTTACCGTTCATTGCATATTTTTCTGCATCTATATCAGATGGGGCTTTTTGGTTGCCACCTACAGCCACAAATTTATGTATAGTTTTAGGGTTATGTACTCTTTGGAAAAACACGCAAAGTAAAGTTATAAAAGTTGAAGGCTAAAAATTATAACTTATTACAATGAATAATATTTTAATAGACATAGGTATAACTCATGCTGGTTCGTAAAATATCGACAAGGATACGAGGGGTTGTTTTTTCATTTTTTAAGGGTATCTCAATCCGTATGCTCGGTAAAAATAGTCGTATTGTTGGGGCTAAATATATACAATGCTCAAATCTTTCTATTGGAGATAATTGTTGGATTCAGGCAGTGGATGGCTATAAAGGACAAAAATTCAAACCATCGTTGTGTATGGGTGATAAAGTAATGATGAGCAATAATGTTCATATATCATTTGTTAGTGAAATGAAAATTGGTAATCATGTGCTATTTGGTTCTAATATATATGTTGGGGATCACTCGCATGGTTCAACGAAACCAGATAGATTCAAACCGGAAGTGCCGCCTTCTTTACGCCCTTTAGATGATATTAGCCCAATTTCCATTGGGGATAACACGTGGATATGTGATGGTGCAATTATATTGGCAGGAACAACTATCGGTAATGGGTGCGTCATTGGAGCTCAGGCTCTAGTAAAAGGAGTGTTTCCAGAAAATTGTTTAATAGCGGGCAATCCGGCTAAAGTCATAAAGAGATTAAGTCATGAAAAATAGTTGTTCTATTGCAATTGTAATCCCAAGCTATAATCGAACAAATGAATTATCGGAATTATTAGACTCGGTTTTAAATCAGGAGACTTTCCCTGATGAGGTTATTGTTTGCGAAGACCATTCTCCCGAGCGATTATCAATTGAAAAGTTAGTGTCGTCATATAGAAATAGAATGAACGAAAAAGGGATTAATTTAATATATGAGGACAATGAATTAAACCTCGGTTACGATAAGAATTTAAGAAAAAGCATTGAACTTGGGAAGAGTACTTGGGCGCTTATAATGGGGAATGATGATCTGTTATTACCTGATGCCATTTCGGAAATAAAAAAATTCTTGGCGCAACATAACGGGGTTAATTTTATTTCACGCACCTTTTTACGCTTCAATAATGATATAAACTCTCCTCTTGGAGTGTCAAGATTGAGTGAGAGAGATGAAGTATATAATATTAGTAATTCTCAACCAAATATCATATTTCGTACTGCAGGCTTTGTCGGCGGTTTAGTCGTGAATGTTCCTTTTGCGAAAGAAAAAAGCAGTGATATATTTGATGGCTCACTTTACTACCAAATTTATCTTGCTGCTGTTGCATATTGCGAGGGAGGAATTGGTTACATATCTACTCCAATAGTTGGTGGTCGTGCTGATAATCCACCAATGTTTGGTAATTCCTCGGATGATAAAGAGTCGCATATTCCCGGAAGTTATACAGCGAAAGGGCGTGCAGCAATGTGGCGAGGCGTTTTAAGTATCGCTGAGCATGTCGGGAAAAAATATGATATAGATTTATCTCATTCATTACAGCGAGAGTTAATGATAAGACAATCTTTCCATGTCTTTGAAATGAATGCCGGGCAAAGTGTGAAAACGAATCTAGAATTAAGGAAGGAACTCGGCAAACTAGGGTTAATGCAACATTATGTGCCATGGTCTTTCTTATTACTGAATTGTTTACTTCATAAGCAAGCGCGTAATGTCTATAAAATAATTCGCAAATTCATGCAGCGATAGCTTAGGAGATAGAATATTTATGGATAATAACGTCAAGATTGCACTGGTACACGAGTGGTTGCTAAGCTACGCAGGCTCTGAACAAGTATCATCTGAAATACTAAAAATATTTCCTGATGCAGAGCTTTTTTCAGTTGTTGATTTTTTGAATGATGAACAGCGGAAGCACTTTCAAGGAAAAAAAGCAAAAACTACATTTATTCAGCGACTGCCTCGAGCCCAAAAACTTTATCAAAAATATTTGCCGTTAATGCCCTTTGCTATTGAGCAATTGGACGTGTCATCAGCAGATATAGTAATATCAAGTGCTCATTCAGTTGCTAAAGGTGTGCTAACTGGACCAGACCAATTACATATTAGTTATGTTCATTCCCCGATAAGATATGCTTGGGACTTACAACATCAATATTTACGTGAGTCCGGTCTAAATAAAGGCTTAAAAGGGATGCTTGCAAAGTATCTTTTACACAAAATGCGCATTTGGGACTGTCGTACAGCTAATGGTGTTGACCATTTCATAGCTAATTCAAAATTTATTGCCCGGCGCATAAAGAAAGTATACGGTAGAGATGCAGATGTTATATACCCCCCAGTTGCCGTAGATAATTTCGAAAAGGTGACCGAGAAGGGTGATTTTTATTTTACTGCTTCACGAATGGTTCCATATAAACGAATGGATTTAATTGTGGAGGCATTTGGCGAAATGCCTGACAAAAAACTTGTTGTAATTGGTGATGGTCCAGAAATTAATAAAATAAAGAGTAAAGCAAGAAGTAATATTCAACTCTTAGGTTATCAACCTTTTTCGGAGTTAAAAAAGCACATGCAAACTGCGAAAGCATTTGTCTTTGCAGCAGAAGAGGATTTTGGCATCACACCTGTTGAGGCTCAAGCTTGCGGTACTCCAGTTATTGCATTTGGTAAAGGAGGAGCGTTAGAGACGGTTATCCCAGTAGGTAATGATAATCCAACAGGGGTCTTCTTTAATGAACAAACGGTTAGTTCGATAATTGATGCGGTAAATAAATTTGAGAGCAGTATGTCATTAATAAACAGCGATAGCTGTAGAATGAATGCTGAAAGGTTTTCTCAGCAACGTTTTGATGATGAATTCTCAAGTTACGTTGAGAGTAAATGGGATGCATTCAATTCGGCTAAGCACATACACTGGTAAACAAGATTGAAATGTCTAAATTAATTCCTGTAATAATGGCTGGTGGCACTGGTAGCCGCCTGTGGCCACTCTCTCGAGAGCACCATCCAAAGCAGTTTCTGAATTTAGAGGGTGAATTGTCAATGCTGCAGAATACCGTAAAGCGCCTGCAACCTCTTTCAGTGACTGAGCCAGTAGTTATTTGCAATGATATACACCGTTTCCTTGTTGCAGAACAATTACGTGCTCTCGACAAGCTTGCAAATAACATTATTCTTGAGCCTGTTGGTCGTAATACGGCTCCAGCTATAGCACTGGCAGCATTTAGCATTTTACAAACGAGTGATTGTGAAGACCCTTTATTGCTGATCCTTGCGGCAGACCACGTGATTCGTGACGAAGAGGCGTTTTTATTAGCTATTAAGCATGCACAGCAATTTGCAGAACAAGGTAAATTAGTGACATTTGGCATTGTTCCATCACATGCGGAGACTGGCTATGGGTATATTCGCCGTGGGAGTGAGATCGCTGAAATGGTATATGCAGTGTCTGAATTTGTTGAGAAACCTGATATTGACACTGCATCTGCCTACCTCAATTCCGGCCAATATTACTGGAATAGCGGTATGTTTCTATTCAGGGCAGGGCGCTATCTTGAAGAATTGAAGAAATTTTCACCTGAAATATATGATTCTTGTCAAAAAGCAGTAGGCTGCATTAATCCCGATCTTGATTTCATTAGAGTTAGTAAAGAGGCATTTACAGCATGTCCGAGTGACTCTATTGATTATGCTGTCATGGAACATACGCAACATGCTGTTGTTGTACCCATGGACGCTGGATGGTCAGATGTTGGTTCCTGGTCTTCACTTTGGGATATCTCTAACAAAGATCAGCAGCGTAATGTTCTGCATGGTGATATTTTTGTGCACAGTAGTGAAAATAACTACATTTACACGGAAAATACCTTTGTAGGCGCTGTGGGGGTAAATAACCTCGTCATTGTTCAAACTCCTGATGCGTTATTAATTGCTGATAAAGATAGGGTTCAAGAAGTAAAGAAGATAGTGGATTATCTAAAGCGAAGTGACAGAGAAGAATATAAGCGACATCAGGAAGTTTTCCGTCCATGGGGAAAATATAATATAATCGACCAGGGCGAAAATTATTTGGTTAAACGTATAACTGTTAACCCGGGCGAGAAATTCGTTGCACAGATGCATCACCACCGTGCAGAACATTGGGTAGTAGTATCTGGTATAGCCCAAGTCACAAAAGGTAACGATGTTTTTATGGTTGCAGAAAATGAGTCAACCTTCATCCCACCTCAAACTGTCCATGCCCTTGAAAATCCAGGCATGGTTCCTTTAGAACTGATTGAGATTCAATCAGGCTCCTATCTTGGTGAAGATGATGTTATTCGCCTCGAACAGCGTTTTGGATATTCAGAGGAAGGGATTAATGAGCGAAATTAAGAATAGCCGCGATGTCATTAACACAAGTGGTATTTCGTTTGGTACAAGCGGGGCTCGTGGGCTTGTCAAAGATTTTACTCCTACAGTTTGTGCTGCTTTCACTGTTTCTTTTTTGGATATTATGCAAAAGCATTTTATTTTTGATAAAGTTGCATTGGCCATCGATAATCGTCCCAGCAGTTATGCAATGGCGCAAGCTTGTGCAGCTGCCCTCGAAAATAAAGGCATTAGTTATATTTACTACGGCGTTATTCCCACGCCTGCCTTAGCGTATCAGTCTATGTCGGATAAAATTCCGGCAATTATGATAACAGGCAGTCATATTCCGTTTGACCGTAACGGACTTAAATTTTATCGTCCGGATGGCGAAATTTCTAAAGAAGATGAACAATCAGTTCTTAATTCACAAATTCAGTTTGGGCAGATTAGTCTCAAAGAGCTTTCAGTTTCGCATGACGCTGCTGAAAACTATATTAAACGCTATACTTCTTTATTTCCCACTCCTTTCCTTGAAAATAAACGCATCGGTATCTATGAACATTCCAGTGCGGGACGTGACCTCTATAAACCTTTATTTATGGCATTAGGGGCTGAAGTTATAAGTTTAGAGAGAAGTGACCATTTTGTACCCATAGATACTGAAGCAGTAAGCCAGGAAGATCAGGATAAAGCCAAGAAATGGGTTGTAGAGCATAAGTTGGATATGATTTTCTCTACCGATGGCGATGGCGACAGGCCATTGGTTGCCGATGAAAATGGAACATGGTTACGGGGAGATGTTCTGGGACTATTGTGCTCAATTTCTTTGAATGCAGACGCAGTTGCTATCCCAGTGAGTTGCAACAGTGTAATTTCCTCCGGTGGTTTTTTTAAACATGCCGAATTGACTAAAATTGGTTCGCCATATGTCATCGCGGCTTTTGCCGAGCTGTCACAGAAATATAGCTGTATTGCTGGCTTTGAGGCCAACGGCGGGTTTTTGCTGGGAAGCGATGTTCTCATCAATAAACAGCCATTGCTTGCATTGCCAACGCGTGATGCTCTATTACCTGCGATAATGCTTCTCTATAGCGCTCGAAATGTAACTATTAGTAAATTAACGGAACAACTTCCCACTCGATATACTTATTCGGACAGGCTACAGAATGTAGACGGTGAAAAAAGTTATAAATTAATCTCACTTGGATTAGAAAATCAGCAATCATTGCTTAAGCATATCGGTTTGGGAGAGTTAAATACTGTTTTTTCTGATACCACAGACGGGCTTCGCATAACTTTGAATAACGGAAGTATTGTTCATTTACGGCCTTCCGGTAATGCTCCTGAACTACGCTGTTACGCGGAGGCGGATTCTCTTGAGCAAGCTCGGCACATCGTTGATATTGTGCTCGAGAGTATCAAAAGGCAAAAATGAATAATTTCTTTTTCCTTATAAATATACTAATCAGTGTGTTTATTGAAAATGAATAATATAGTCATTTTTATTTTATGACTATTTATATTGTGAGGGATAAATGGATAATATAGATAATAAGTATAATCCGAAAATGTGTAATATTTTATTGGCCACTTCAGATCTGTTGTTTTTTAATGTGGCTTTGTGGCTATCTTTTGGTTGTGTATATTTGATTTTCGACGATGTTCAGAGATTTATTCCGCACGAGCAATTCGAAGGAAAGGTTATTTCCCATCTTATCTTATCACTGATTTGTGTTGGTTGGTTTTGGATACGCTTAAGACACTATAATTACCGCAAACCTTTTTGGTATGAACTAAAAGAAATTTTTCGCACTATAATAATCTTTGCCGTCTTTGACTTAGCTTTGACTGCTTTTACAAAATGGCAATTTTCGCGTTACATTTGGGCTTTTTGCTGGATGTTTGCGCTAATTCTTGTGCCGTTATTTCGTGTATTAACGAAGAATTTATTAAACAAGTTAGGGATATGGAAAAAGAAAACCATTATCTTAGGGGCGGGGCAGAATGCCAAGAGCGCCTACAGCGCGCTGCAAAGCGAAGAAATGTTGGGTTTTGATGTTATTGCTTTTTTTGACGCAGATTCAATTAATGAATCACTTGATGGCCTGCCGATAATTAAAGATCCCGAGGTTATTTGGAGTCTAAATAGTAGCGGAGAAATTCATTATATTCTTGCCTATGAATATACCGATTTGGACAAAACTCAGTTTTGGATGCGCGAACTATCTAAGCATCATTGTCATTCCGTTACGGTTATCCCTTCATTTCGCGGGTTACCTTTGTACAATACAGACATGTCTTTTATCTTCAGCCATGAAGTCATGCTTTTGAGAATCCAGAATAATTTAGCAAAGCGCTCGTCTCGTTTTCTGAAACGAACCTTTGATATATTTTGTTCAATTCTGATTCTGCTTATTGCATCCCCATTGATGATCATTCTTTGGTATAAGGTTACCCGTGATGGGGGGCCCGCCATCTATGGGCATCAGCGTGTAGGACGCCATGGAAAATTATTCCCATGTTACAAATTCCGTTCAATGGTGTTGAATTCTCAGGAAGTGTTGAATGAACTTTTAGACAAGAACCCTGAAGCGAGATCTGAATGGGAAAAAGATTTTAAACTAAAAAACGATCCCCGCATTACAGCCGTAGGGCGCTTTATCCGTAAAACTAGCCTTGATGAGTTACCTCAATTGTTTAATGTCGTAAAAGGGGAGATGAGTTTGGTAGGTCCTAGACCGGTCATCATGGCTGAGCTCGAACGCTATTGTGATGATGTTGATTATTATCTGATGGCAAAACCCGGCATGACAGGCCTATGGCAGATAAGCGGTCGTAACGATGTTGACTATGATACCCGTGTCTACTTTGATTCATGGTATGTCAAAAATTGGACTCTCTGGAATGATATTGCCATTTTATTTAAAACGGTCAGAGTCGTACTTCGACGTGACGGCGCGTATTGATGTAGCCATTTTGTTTAGTACTTAGGCAATGAAGACATGCATGTAACTCGATTGCATCAATAGTTACCTTCTTCCCTATGACCTAGGTTAACATAGTTTCAGTTAAACCCGCCGGCTCAAGCCCGGCCGGGTAACCACACCTGACAGGAGTAAGAAATGTCCAAACAACAGATCGGCGTTGTCGGTATGGCGGTCATGGGCCGTAACCTGGCGCTTAACATCGAAAGCCGCGGTTATTCCGTTTCCATTTTTAACCGTTCCGGCGACAAGACTGATGAAGTTGTCGCTGAAAACCCGGGTAAAAATCTGGTCCCGCACTACAGCGTTGAAGAGTTTGTTGACTCGCTGGAAAAACCACGCCGTATCCTGCTGATGGTGAAAGCAGGCGAAGCGACAGATAAAACCATCGCATCATTGACTCCGCACCTGGATAAAGGTGACATCCTCATTGATGGTGGCAACACCTACTATAAAGACACCATTCGCCGCAACCGTGAACTGTCTGAGCAAGGTTTTAACTTTATCGGCACCGGTGTTTCCGGTGGTGAAGAGGGCGCATTAAAAGGACCATCCATCATGCCTGGTGGTCAGAAAGAAGCTTACGCACTGGTTGCTCCTATCCTCGAGCAAATCGCAGCTCGCGCTGAAGATGGCGAAGCCTGCGTGGCTTACATTGGCGCGGACGGCGCTGGCCACTACGTTAAAATGGTTCACAACGGCATCGAATACGGTGACATGCAGCTTATCGCTGAAGCCTATTCCCTGCTGAAACAGTCTTTAGGTCTGAGCAATGAAGAGTTGGCTAGCACCTTCGTTGACTGGAACAAAGGTGAATTGAACAGCTACCTGATCGACATCACCAAAGATATCTTCACCAAGAAAGACGAAGAAGGTAAATATCTGGTTGATGTGATTCTGGATGAAGCAGCCAATAAAGGTACGGGTAAATGGACCAGCCAAAGCTCTCTGGATCTCGGCGAACCTCTGACACTGATCACTGAGTCTGTATTTGCCCGCTACCTCTCCTCTTTGAAAGATCAGCGTGTTGCGGCCTCTAAAGTTTTGACTGGCCCAACGGTTAAGCCTTTTACTGGCGACAAAGCGGAGTTTATCGAGAAAATCCGTCGTGCGTTGTATCTGGGTAAGATCGTCTCATATGCTCAGGGCTTCTCACAGCTGAAAGCGGCTTCAGAAGAGAACAACTGGGACCTGCATTACGGCGAAATTGCTAAGATCTTCCGCGCTGGTTGCATCATTCGCGCTCAGTTCTTGCAAAAAATTACCGATGCTTATGCTGAAAACGCGTCCATTGCGAACCTGTTGCTGGCACCGTACTTCAAAAATATTGCTGACGAATACCAGCAGGCGCTGCGTGATGTGGTCTCTTATGCCGTTCAAAACGGTATCCCGACCCCAACATTCTCTGCTGCGATCAACTACTACGACAGCTACCGTTCAGCGGTACTTCCAGCTAACTTGATCCAGGCACAGCGTGACTACTTCGGTGCACATACCTACAAACGCACTGACAAAGATGGCGTATTCCATACTGAATGGTTGAGTTAAGTTATCTTTCGTAATTTTTGATTAATAGATAAGCGACCCTTTCAACGGGTCGTTTTTATTTGTTTTCAAATGAGAGTAAAACTGAGTGTCGTATTATTTGCCGCAGAGTATCTAGCTCCGATATAAGTATTAATTTCGGCGCAATCTGAGCGAAATGGCTAAGTTTCAGTTAGGCGTTTCTGAAAGCTCCAGCTTATAATAACGTTACGCATACAATTGCTTATATTTTTTGCTTAGGGTGAACATGAATCAAGATAACAATAACATGACAATAAAACGCACTAATGAGGCGGATGAGTCCATTGAGTCCATTGATTTAATTGATCTTTTTATGCAGCTTTGGCGTGGTAAAGTTACCATTATTGTTTGTGCTATTTTGGCGATTGCCGTTGCAATTGCCTATCTGTCTGTTGCTAAAGAGAAATGGACTTCTGAAGCAATAGTGACCTATCCCGACTCCGGGCAGGTGGCTAACTATACTAATGCTATGGGGGTGCTTTATAGCGGAACTCCCGCCATAGCTGATGTACAGCAGCGCTTTTTTGGCCGCTTTAACTCAGCGATATCTGCTCTTTCAGAGCAACTGGATAATCAAGCTGAACCCGAAAAGCTGACTATCGCACCAGCAGTGAAAGATCAATCGGTGCCGCTTAAAATAAGCTATACCGCTAAAAATGCAGCTGACGCGCAGAAGACGCTTACAAACTATATTCAGCAGATAAATAAGCGTGTCGTAAATGAGTTAGATGATGACTTACAGAGCAGTATTAATTCTAAAATTGGGGATTTGAAACAGGACTTAGCCACCAAAGAGAAAGTAGCTCAGGAGAAGAAGGACAAACGTTTGGCAATCCTGAATCAAGCTTTGATCGTTGCTGAGCAATCAAATACTAAGAATACAATTGTGCAACAAGCTGAAACACTCTCTGAAGATACCCTCTTTGCGTTAGGTAGTGATGCGCTTTCATCGATTATAAAGAATGAAGCCACGCGGCCACTTCCATTCGATGAGTCGTACTTTAATGCCCGTCAGTCACTTTTGGCAATTAGCGCGTTAAAATCCAAGCCTGATTCTACATACTCTTTCCGCTACGTGATGAAACCAAACCTGCCTATCCGCCGTGATAGCCCGAAAAAGGGAATGATACTGGTGCTCGGTGCGTTAGTCGGCATCATTCTTGGCGCTGGTGTTGTGATGGGCCGCAATGCTTTGAGAAATTATTCGCGTTAGTTCTAATTTATGTGAGTATAAAAGGCCGGTTTATTCAATAAACCGGCCTTTTTGCTTTCTGAAACGAAGTGGAGTTACTTCTTATGCCTCTGACGCAAATTCTCAATTACGGCACTGAAATTAAGATCCTGGTCCTGCAACAGAACCAGCAGGTGATACATTAAATCAGAAGCCTCATTGGTCAGTTCGAAACGGTCGTTGACGGTGGCGGCCAGTGCGGTTTCCACGCCTTCTTCACCGACTTTCTGCGCAATACGCTTGGTGCCACTGGCGTAAAGTTTTGCGGTGTACGAGCTTGCCGGGTCAGCATTTTTTCGTGATGCCAGCAACTCTTCCAGTTGGAACAGGAATCCCCAGTCGGTAGCGGCAGGGTGGAAGCAGCTGTTATTGCCTTTGTGGCAGGTTGGGCCAATTGGATTGACCAGAGCCAGCAGGGTGTCGTTATCGCAATCCGGATAAATGCTGACCAAATCGAGGTAATTGCCTGAGCTTTCGCCTTTGGTCCACAGACGCTGCTTAGTACGCGAATAGAATGTCACTTTCCCTAATGACTGCGTCACGCCCAGCGCTTCCTGATTCATATAGCCCATCATCAGCACTTCACCAGACACCGCATGCTGCACGATAACGGGCATCAGGTTATCCACTTTTTCCCAATCCAGCTGATTAATCTGCTGTTCGGTCAGTCGACTGTTGTTCGAAATTTCATTACTCACAAGCGGATCTCCACGCCATTTTCGGCCAGGAAGCTTTTCAGCTCACCGATATTAATAATTTGTTTATGGAACACGGAGGCCGCCAGGGTACCGTCAACGTTAGCTTGCTGGAAAGCATCCAGGAAATGCTGAGGCGTTCCCGCACCGCCGGAGGCAATCAGTGGCACACGGCACTCCTCACGCATCATTTGCAGCTGCTGCAAATCATAGCCGTTA
Organism: uncultured Enterobacterales bacterium; assembly: GCA_946478305.1. GTDB lineage: Bacteria > Pseudomonadota > Gammaproteobacteria > Enterobacterales > Enterobacteriaceae > Ewingella. The sequence continues at coordinate 12,441 of CAMLBO010000039.1, read as the reverse complement.
CGCACGCCGTCCTGATTCATCATATTCAGTACAATTTCACCGGCGCCGCGCTCCTGAACTTCCTTCACCCAATCCAGCGTCTGCCAGGTGGTGACTTTGGTACGTGCTTCATCGCCGGTAAACTGGTGAACCTGATACGTTCCTGACTCTTCATCATGCCAGGTGTCGATACCCACCACGATGCACTGTACGCCGAAGCGATCGGCCAGACGGCTTATCAACGTCGGATCAGCCAGCGCTGGCGAGTTAATAGAAATCTTATCCGCCCCAAACTGCAGGATCTGCGCAGCGTCTTCCACGCTCTTGATACCACCCGCCACACAGAAGGGAATGTCGATCACTTCTGCCACCCGCGACACCCAGCTTTTATCTACTACGCGCCCGTCAGATGAGGCGGTAATATCATAAAACACCAGTTCATCTGCGCCTTCTTCGGCGTAGCGTTTTGCCAGTGGCACGATGTCGCCGATGATCTCATGATTGCGGAACTGCACGCCTTTCACGACCTGGCCATCTTTTACGTCCAGGCAGGGTATTATCCGTTTTGCCAGCATGAAATTGCCTCCGTCACGCTAAATTTACCGTCAAGCAGGGCGCGCCCGACAATCACGCCTTCTACGCCGCTGTCACGCAGCTGGGCAATATCATCCAGCGAACCGATACCCCCTGAAGCCTGAAAAGCGATCTGCGGATAACGTGCCGTCACTTCGCGATACAGTGCGACGTTTGACCCCGTCAGGGTGCCGTCGCGGGAGATATCAGTACACAGCACGTGTTTCAAGCCAAACGGTAAATACTGTTCGACGATTTGCTCCAGCGTCGTATTAGAGTTCTCCTGCCAGCCGCTGATGGCAACATTTTTGGTGCCATTGGCATCAATGCGTACATCGAGCGCCAACACCAGCGCGTCAGCACCGAAACGGTTGAACCACTTCTGTACGGTGTCAGGATCTTTAACCGCGGTTGAGCCAACGACGACGCGGGTTGCACCCGCGGATAGCAAAGCTTCTACGTCCTGTTCATTACGGATGCCGCCGCCTACCTGCACGGGGACCGTGACACCCGCCAGCAGTTTTTGCAGCAACGGGATCTGACGCGCAGCCGGGTCTTTGGCACCGGTCAAATCCACCAGATGCAGCACTTCTGCGCCCTGACGCTGATAATCCTGTAAGCGCGGCAGCGGGTCACTACCATAATCGCGCTGCTGGCCGTAGTCACCCTGATGCAAACGCACCACGCTGCCGTCGATCAAATCCAAAGCGGGAATAATCATGGTGCTTACATCTCCAGAAAATTTTTCAACAACCGCGCGCCAGCGGCACCGGAACGCTCCGGATGAAACTGCACGCCGAAGAAGTTGTCTTTTGCCACGGCGGCGGTGAACGGCTCGCCGTATAGCGTTTGAGCAATGGTGTTTTCGCATATCGGCATCGCATATCCGTGGACGAAATAGAAATACGCGTTCTCATCGATACCGCGGAACAGATGGCTGTCCGCATTGGCGATCACCTGGTTCCAGCCCATATGTGGCAACGGCAATCCGCGATCCTGCATGCGTTCTACTGGCTGGTCGATAATTCCGAGCGTTTTAATGCCGCCATTCTCATCGCTGCCTGAGCCTAATAACTGCATTCCGAGGCAGATACCCAGCACCGGCTGGGTACAGGCTTTAATCAGCTCGATCAGGTCACGCTGCTCGAGCTGTTCCATGGCCGCACGCGCCGTTCCCACGCCAGGTAAAAACAGCTTGTCGGCTCGCAGCACAATCTCCGGGTCACGGCTTACGTCGGGTTCATAGCCCAGACGCTGCACGGCATATTTCACCGAGGAGAGATTGGCACAGCCGGTATCAAGGATGACAACGTTCATCACAGCACTCCTTTCGAACTCGGCAGGGTGTTGCCGTCCACGCGGATCGCCTGGCGCAACGTGCGGCCAAAGGCTTTGAACAGACTCTCAACGCGATGATGGTCGTTCTTGCCTTTGGTGCGCAAATGTAGCGTACATCCCATGGCATAGGAGAGAGAACGGAAGAAGTGCTCGACCATCTCGGTGCTTAAGTCTCCCACGCGCTGATAGTTGAACTCCGCTTTATATTCGAGGTGCGGACGCCCAGAAATATCCAGTGCGCAGCGCGCCAGACATTCGTCCATCGGCAGAACAAAACCGAAACGGCCAATGCCGCGTTTGTCACCCAGCGCTTTGTTCAGGGCTTCGCCCAGCGCCAGACCGGTATCTTCCACCGTGTGGTGATCGTCGATATAGAGATCGCCTTTGACTTCGATGTTCATGCGGAAGCCGCCGTGCGTGGCGATCTGATCCAACATGTGGTCGAAGAAGCCCACGCCGGTGCGGATTTTACTTTCACCTTCTCGGTCGAGCCAGACGTCCACGTCAATGGAGGTTTCACGTGTTACACGTTTTATGTGTGCGTGGCGATCGCGCTGCGTCAGCTGAGCGGCAATCGCCGGCCAGTTCAGCGTGTCGCGCTGGTAGCGTAAACCGGCGATACCCATATTGGCCGCCAGTTGAATATCGGTATCACGGTCACCAATCACATAACTGTTCGCGACATCCATCAGGCCGCTTTCCAGATAGCCTTTCACCAGTTCGGTTTTTGGCTTGCGGCAGGCGCAGTGGTCAGCCGGCAGGTGAGGGCAAATCAGCACTTCGTCGAATACCACACCCTGTGAACTCAGAATCTGCATCATTAAATTGTGCGGCGGATCAAAAGTCTCCTGCGGGAAACTGGCGGTGCCCAGACCATCCTGATTGGTGATCATCACCAGTTTGAAGCCGGCATTCTGTAATGCCAGCAGCGCAGGGAGCACTCCCGGCTCGAGTGCCAGTTTATCCAGACGGTCTACCTGAAAATCTTCAGGAGGTTCGGAAATCAGCGTACCGTCGCGGTCGATGAATAAGATCTTTTGTACTAACGGGCTCTGGCTCACATCGGCTCCTTGCTTGGGGCGGTTTCGTTATTCGTGTTGGTGGCAGGCTGGCCTGCACCTGGCAGCGGTTGCAGCGCATCGATCACCCGCTGGCACTCTTTGCGCGTACCGACAGTAATGCGTAAACAGCCGGAAAGCCCCGGTTGTTTGTTCTGGTCACGTAAGATAATGCCCTGATCCCAGAGGGTTTTAAACACCTGACTGGATGCTGTAAAACGCGCCAGCACGTAGTTGGTCTCGCTGGTGAACACCTGCTCCACACATTCACAACGCGTGAGCTGCTCTTTCAGCCAGGTACGGGTTGCCCCAATCTCTGCCACGCGCGCGCGCATCCCGGCCAGGCCTTGGTTGCTTAACGCCTGTGCAGCAATATCGGCCACCGGCGTGGAGAGCGGATAAGGCGCGATCACTTTCATTAACAGCGCAATCAGTTCGCTGTTTGCCAACGTAAATCCACAGCGTAACCCGGCCAGCGCAAAGGCTTTAGACAGGGTGCGTAAAATAGCGAGGTGTGGATATTCCTGAAGCCAGCCGGTAACCGAGGCTTGCGGACAGAACTCAATATAGGCTTCATCGATGGCCACAATGGCGCGGCCGCGAGTCATCTCCAGTACCGCGCGCAGCGCGGCCGGATCAATCAGATTGCCGGTCGGGTTGTTCGGGCTGCACACATAGACCAGCTTGACGCCGTCGAGCGCGGCTTCTATCGCCGGTAAATCCAGCGACCAATCCTCTTTGGCCGGCACGGTACGGCTTTCGACGCCGATGGTTTCAGCACTGACGCTGTACATGCCGTAAGTGGGTGGGCAATAAAGGATGGCATCTTTGCCTGGTTCGCAGAAAGCCCGGATCAACAGCTCAATCCCTTCATCTGCGCCACGGGTGACCAGCACCTGCTCTTTTGCCAGCCCGGCGTACGCGGCATAGCGTTCAATCACCAGCGCGGGCTGACACTCGGGGTAACGGTTGAAGGTTTGCGCCGTCAGTTCGAACTGTGGTGCAATCGGGTATTCGTTGGCGTTCAGCCACACGTCGCCGTTACCACCGAGACGACGGGCCGACTGATAAGGCGTCAGGTTAAGCACATTCTGACGTGCCAGTGCCTGAACGCTCAGATTTTTTTCGTTGCTCATAACCCTTGCTCCTTCAGTACGTTAACGCGCAGCGTCACGGCATTCTTGTGTGCGGTCAGCTGTTCAGCTTGTGCCAGCGTTTCAATAGTGGTCGCCAGGCCAAGTAAACCCTGCGGGGTGAGCTGCTGTACAGTCATGCGCTTTTGGAAATCGGCCAGCCCGAGGCTGGAGCAGGTAGCGGTATAACCGTAGGTCGGCAGGACGTGGTTAGTCCCTGACGCGTAGTCTCCGGCGGATTCCGGTGACCAGTCACCGAGAAACACTGACCCTGCGCTGGTGATACTGTCGACCAGGACCTCCGGCTGACGAGTTTGCAGGATTAAATGCTCGGGGCCATAGGCATTGCTGATTTCAATACACTGTGCCAGATCTTTAGCCACAATCAGGCGGCTGCTCTCAAGCGCCTGACGCGCAATCTCTTTACGCGACAGCTGTGCCAGTTGGCGTTCCACCGCCTCACCCACGGCATTAGCCATCTCGATACTCGGGGTGAGTAGAATCACCTGAGAGTCCGGACCGTGTTCCGCCTGTGACAACAGATCCGAAGCCACGAAATCAGGGGTTGCGCCGCTGTCAGCGATCACCAACACTTCAGACGGGCCAGCTGGCATATCGATGGCGGCGCCATTGAGGCTCTGGCTTACCTGACGTTTGGCTTCTGTAACATAGGCATTACCCGGCCCAAAGATTTTCGCCACTTTGGGTACGCTTTCGGTACCGAACGCCAGCGCGGCAATCGCCTGCGCACCACCCAACTGATAGACCTCAGTGACACCGCACAGTTTGGCGGCATAGAGAATTTCATCGGCAATCGGCGGTGGCGAACATAAGGTCACGCGCTGGCAACCGGCAATGCGAGCCGGTGTCGCCAACATTAATACGGTCGATACCAGCGGGGCGGAACCGCCCGGAATATACAGCCCGACGGACTGAATCGGGCGAGTTAGCTGCTGGCAACGCACGCCCGGCTGGGTTTCGATATCCACTACCGCCAGTTTTTGCGCTTCGTGGAACGTGGTGATGTTACGCACTGCGTGCGCCATCGCCTGTTTTACGTCATCGCCCAAACGCGCGGATGCCGCGTCAATCTGCTGCGCCGTGACGCGGATATCAGCCACATCAGTCTTATCAAAGGTTGCACAGAACTCACGCAGGGCGCTGTCGCCCTCGCTGCGCACGCGGCGCAGGATCTCAGTGACCGACTCGGTGATACGGTCTGAGGCCGAGATTGCCGGGCGGGTCAGCAACGCGCGACGCTGCTGCTCGTCGCACTGCTGCCAGTCAATCGGGGTGGAAAACGCGTTTGGCTGCATGGCCTTACTCCATCATTTTTTCGATTGGCAGGACCAGAATCGAACTGGCACCTAACGCTTTCAGTTTTTCCATGGTTTCCCAGAACAGGGTTTCGCTGCTGACCATGTGCATCGCCACGCGTTGCTGATCGCCTGCCAGAGGTAAAATAGTAGGGCGCTCGGCACCCGGCAGCAGGGCAATGATTTCGTCCAGGCGCTCACTTGGCGCATGCAACATAATATATTTTGACTCACGTGCCTGAATGACGCCCTGAATACGGGTCAGCAGGCGGTCAATCAGCAATTGTTTTTCCTGCGGCATCTCGCCATCGCGCTGAATCAGACAGGCTTTCGAGCGGTAAATCACTTCGACTTCGCGCAGACCGTTGGCTTCAAGGGTGGCACCGGTGGACACAAGATCACAAATCGCATCGGCCAGACCGGCACGCGGGGCGACTTCGACGGAACCGTTGAGCAGGCAAGACTTGAATTCTACGCCTTGTTTATCGAGATATTGCTTGAGGATGTGCGGATAAGAGGTGGCGATACGGGATTTTTGCAAACTTTGCGGACCGGTATAGTCACAATCCAGTGGCGTTGCCAGCGACAGGCGGCAACCGCCGAAATCTAAACGGCGCAGCGTGAAGTAGCGTGGGTCTTCGCCCTGTGCGCGGCGGTTGAGTAGCTCTTCTTCCAGCACGTTTTCACCGATAATACCCAAATCCACCACGCCGTCCATGACCAGGCCGGGGATATCGTCATCACGCACACGCAGGATGTCGATAGGCATGTTTTCAGCGAAGGCAATCAGACGTTGCTCCTGCAAATTGATTTTGATCCCACAGCGCGCCAGCAGTTCGCGTGAATCATCACTCAGGCGACCTGACTTCTGCATTGCTATCCGTAAACGTGATTTATCTAACATGATGACCTCGACCTTTCTTATGCTTATGTTTGTTAGCTGTTATGGCTAAGTGTTTGCTTAAATTTCAGGTAAAAAAAAACCCTCGGAAGATATCTTCCGAGGGCTCTCTCTACGTTCTGCGCCACTGGAAGATCTTAAAAGTCTTCCAGCACCAATCGCCTGCAAGACTAGTCAGGGTGATGGTGATGATGATGGTTGATCAGAACGTTTGTCATGGTCTTTCTCTTTAAATGAATATGTTTGAGATTAAAACTCGTGCTGACAAAACTAAACTATCCCATAGCCGCAGTGCAACCTTTTTTATCAATGATGAATTTTTCTTATATGCATCGGGGGCTTCATTATTTATATGAATAATCCTATGCGTTCTGATACTGACTATATCCTGCGTGTTGGCTGAGACTGTCACATAGTATCTATTTAAGGCTTTTCAGCGTAATGCGGGCGGGATGCATGAAAAGCCCGTCGGCTTGTTACAACTGCGGAAAAAACCTGACACTAACCCGATGTTCACTGAAGGCTCCCGGGAGCATAATTTGCTAAACTAAAGGTAATTCGGTAGTGATCATGCAGGATCGTATGACGCGCATAAGGATGGAGTTAAAAGATGAAAAAAGTCGCAATCGTAGGCTTAGGCTGGCTGGGAATGCCACTGGCAATGGCGCTGACCTCAAGGGGTTATCAGGTGGTTGGCAGTAAAACCACCCCCGACGGCGTTGAGGCCGCGCGCATGTGCGGCATTGATTGTTATCCTCTGGTGTTTTTGCCGCAAATGCAGTGCGAGGCTGCAGACCTGGACGTACTGTTACATGTAGACGCATTGATTATCACCTTACCGGCACGTCGTACGGTGGAGGGCAGTGAGCTCTATTTCCAAGCCGTTCAGCAGCTGGTGGACAGTGCGCTGGCGCACAATGTTAAGCGCATCATCTTTACCTCTTCCACCTCAATCTACGGTGAGGGCAGTGGAACCCTGCGCGAGGATTCTCCGTTGCGTCCGGTCACACCAAGTGGAAAAGTGCTTGCAGAGCTGGAGAGTTGGTTTCACCGGTTACCTAACACGTCGGTAGATGTTCTGCGTCTGGCTGGACTGGTTGGTGCAGATCGCCACCCTGGTCGGTTTATGGCCGGCAAAACCCATGTTGAGGGAGGCAACAGCGGCGTCAATCTGGTTCACCAAGATGATGTCATCGAGGCGATGCTCCTGCTGCTGAGCCTGCCCAAAGGTGGTCACACTTATAACCTGTGCGCACCTGTGCATCCGGAGAAACAGCATTTCTACCCGGCGCTGGCCCGCCAGCTTAATTTGCCCGAACCGCAATTTGCTGAAGTTGCTGAAGGTGATAAAGAGGGCAAAATCATCGACGGTAGCCGCATCTGCAAAGAGCTGGGATTTGAATATCAACATCCCGATCCGGAACGGATGCCCGTGAGCTAATCAATAAATGCAAAACCCATCGCATCCGTGCTGTTAATGTCGATGGGTTTTTCCCACTTTGGTATGGGTATAATAAGCAGGCTATTTCAGTTCATATCGGACACATTGCAGAAACCCCTCCTTATATATGCTCCCTTCACCTATAAACTGATCAACTTCTGTTCTATTAGTCATGACATTTTAATGACGTGTTGTTTAACACATAATGACAAACACCCCATAATATAATCCTCCGTACCTATACCTGATGGTATATACCAGTGCATTTTCCCCGCGAACGTGTGTGTTCTGTCGATTTACTAATAAAAATCCTAAAAGTCACCTGCTTATTGTTCATTGTGCGACATAAATCTCTTTTCTAAGCACAATCGTTAAAGTTTTGCATTCGGCTGCCGATATTGACTGTGCCGCACAATGCGCGCCATTACATAACTATCGCTTCTGTATCCTTCCCTAGGGCAGAAGATTTTTGTATGCCTACACCTTTTGTTACATACCTTGACTTTAACCTTCATTAAAGCCGCAGTTCCTCACGCTTTGTCTGCTTTTTGTTCTGAATTTATCCCACATTTTTATCCCAAATTACGCTATATGCCGCTGAGCACAGACTAAAGGTGTTTTTGGTCGCTTTTGGTTTATTGTGCTTACTAAGTTAAATAATCAGAATTAAAATCTGGATTTTAGTTGTAAATGGCGTGTTGATGGCTGTTAGTTTTGCTTTAAATGGTTGTTGTACAAAATGATCTAAAAAAGAGGGAAAAAGAGGTCTGAGGAGGTGTTTTTAAGACGCTTTTTTACTTTTGGTTATAATTTGAACGCAATATTCGACTTAATTACGCTTTTTAGACAAAAATAAATTTTATTTTTGTGACTTGTGTCACACTTTATCCAAAATGGGATAGTGCTGAGATTGTATGTGCTAAGGGTTCGGGGTTACATTTGCCGCGTATTAAGATTAATCCTAATAATGTGTGTAAAAGCGTTTCATAGAAAGAGACGCAGCCATAGCAACGGACCCTGCCTGTACGTTTCAATTGATTAATTATTGAATTTAGTTAGCCGTGAAATTGTCATTTTTTATTTAATTTACATCAGGAACTACTTTGTATTGGCGGTGAATTTAATCCGCGGGATAAACGTGTTTGTGTCGCAGAACATTTCTTTGAAAAAAGAAATGCACAGTTCATCGTCCAATGATCCATTTGTTTTGATAGTAAAAAATATCCCTGTTATGCCGGATTAACTTCCGCGGCGCGGATTATGTCTATCAACCAGCTATGTGTTCATAGCTGACGGTATGGGGTAAAGAAGCATGTCTGAATTGCTTAAACACATCTATGACATCAACCTGTCATATTTGCTCTTAGCACAACGGTTAATTAACGACGAAAAGGCCTCGGCAATGTTCCGCCTGGGGATTGATGATGTCATGGCTGACGCATTAGGCCAGCTGACCTTGCCGCAAATGGTCAAGTTAGCTGAAACGAATCAGTTGCTGTGTCAATTCCGTTTTGACGACAGCAAAACCATTGAGCGTCTCACGCAAGAATCACGCGTAGATGACTTACAGCAAATCCACACGGGTATCCTGTTATCCAGTCATTTGCTGAAAGGGCTCTCTTCCAGGGACGGCAGTGCTCCTAAGAAAAGGGCATAACCATGTCTCTGCTCAAACCCCCTGCGCTAAAAGAGACCGCCGTGAAACCGGTGGTAAAAAGCATTGTTCAGGAAGCCCGGGATATTCAGCTGGCTATGGAACTGATTACGTTGGGCGCACGCTTACAGATGCTGGAAAGCGAAACGCAGCTCAGTCGTGGCCGGTTGATTAAACTCTATAAAGAACTGCGTGGCAGTCCGCCGCCGAAAGGGATGCTGCCTTTCTCAACGGACTGGTTCATGACGTGGGAACAAAATATCCACTCCTCGATGTTTTATAACGCTTACTCCTTCCTCATGAAGAGCGGGCACTGTAACGGCGTCGAAGCGGTGATTAAGGCCTACCGTCTATATCTGGAGCAGTGTCCGGAACAGCCCGGTGAAGCGCCAGTTCTGGCACTCACCCGCGCCTGGACGCTGGTTCGTTTTGTTGACAGCGGCATGCTGCAACTCTCTTCATGTAACTGCTGCGACGGCTCATTTATTACCCATGCGCATCAGCCGAGACACGGTTTTGTTTGCAGTCTTTGCCAGCCGCCATCACGAGCGGTAAAAAAGCGTAAACTTTCCCCGCAAGTTGCCGATATTACATCTCAAGAGCTGGACGAAACGGTCAAGCGCGCGGTTTGAGATGATGTGGGCTGCAGTAATGTTCATATGAAAGAAGGCCAGGAGTGACTGCATTGTCACTCTTTGTCTCTTCCCTCAGCATCCCGGTTTATCACTGACGTCACCCTGACGGCAGGCAGATATCACACAACCACACCTCGCGTTGCCCTCGTCTTGCCCTATACCAAAAAAGCCACATGGAATTAAGGAATCATCGTGCTAGTGATAATAGGTTACATCGTGGTCCTGGGCTCAGTCTTTGGCGGCTTCATGATGGTCGGCGGCGAATTGGGTGCGTTATACCAACCGGCAGAACTGCTGATCATCGCCGGTGCCGGTATTGGTGCATTTCTGGTCGGTAACAACGGTAAAGCCATTAAGTCAACGATGCGCGCTCTGCCAAAACTGTTCCGTGCCTCCCGTTACAACAGAGCCTTGTACATGGATTTGATGGCGCTGCTTTACCGTTTGCTGGCCAAATCCCGCCAGCAGGGGATGCTGTCGCTGGAAAATGACATAGATAATCCTCAGGAAAGCGATATTTTCGCTAATTATCCGCGCATCCTTGCCGATAAGCATTTAGTGGAGTTTTTAACTGACTATTTGCGTCTTATGGTCAGCGGCAATATGAATGCGTTCGAGATTGAAGCCCTAATGGACGAAGAGATCGAAACCTACGAACAGGAAAGCGAAGTGCCGGCCAACAGCCTGGCGCTGGTCGGTGACTCATTACCCGCTTTCGGTATCGTGGCTGCGGTTATGGGGATCGTGCATACGCTGGCGGCGGCCGATCGTCCCGCCGCTGAACTGGGGGCGCTGATTGCCCATGCAATGGTCGGAACCTTCCTCGGTATTTTGCTGGCCTACGGCTTTGTTTCTCCTCTGGCATCCGTATTGCGACAAAAATGTGCCGAAAATACCAAAATGATGCAGTGCATCAAAGTGACCCTGCTCTCCAGCCTGAATGGCTATGCGCCGCAGATCGCGGTGGAGTTTGGTCGTAAGACGCTCTACACCTCAGAACGTCCGTCCTTCGTTGAACTGGAAGAGCATGTGCGCCAGGTCAAATCGCCTAACAAGCAAGCGGAAGAAGAGAAAGTATGAAGCATCAGAGTCATCCCATCGTTGTGGTGCGAAAGAAAAAGGGCAAGCACGGCGGCGGGCATCATGGCGGGTCGTGGAAGATTGCTTATGCAGACTTTATGACCGCCATGATGGCATTTTTCCTCGTGATGTGGCTGATTTCCATCTCCAGTCCGAAGGAGTTAGTGCAAATTGCTGAGTATTTCCGTACCCCGTTGTCGGTGGCCATCACCAATGGTCCCCGCAGCAGTGATGCCACCAGCCCGATCCCCGGTGGCGGCGAAGATCCGCTGCAGCAAGATGGCGAAGTGCACAAAATGATTCAGTCTCAGGGGGATATGCGAGAAACCGGCGACCTGCAGCGCTTGCAGGAAAAACTGGAGCAGATGCTTATTTCGGATCCTCGCCTGAAGGATTTGCGACCCCATTTGATGATCAACCTGACCGAAGAGGGGTTGCGCATCCAGATTATCGATAGCCAGAACCGGCCGATGTTTCAGCTCGGCAGCGCCACGGTAGAGCCGTACATGCGCTATATCCTGCGTGCGATTGCGCCCGTGCTGGATGATTTCCCGAATAAGATCAGCCTTGCCGGTCACACCGACGATATGCCCTATGCCATGGGCGAACGCGGTTACAGCAACTGGGAACTGTCAACGGACCGGGCCAATGCCTCGCGACGCGAAATGATTTCCGGTGGCTTAAGTGAAGGCAAGGTTCTGCGGGTCATGGGGATGGGGTCCACGATGCAGCTTAAAAATCACCCATCGGGTGATGCCATTAACCGTCGCATCAGCATTCTGGTACTGAATAAGCATGCTGAACAGGCGATCGAACGCGAAAACAGCGAAGGCGAAGCGATCAATATCAGTGACGCCGGCGAGCTGCAAAAAATGGTTCCAGGTAATAGTGCTGCCGCCGCCCCTGAAGCGCCGAGTGCTAAATCGGCACCCGCATTGACTCCGCATCTGACGTCTAAAGAGCCGGTGCCAACCACGTCAGTGCCAGCACCTACTTTATCAGCAACAGAATTACAACAACCGAAGAGTGAGACGCTGAACCCGGTCGTTACTTCCTCGCCAGGCAGACCGACGACGGCAATTCCTGCCGCCGCCGACGTTACGGCGCAACCGGCTTCATCGACAAGCCGCGATTCACAGCAGAGGTGATCACGTGAGCATGGATATTAGTGATTTTTACCAAACGTTTTTCGATGAAGCAGATGAACTGCTGGCGGATATGGAGCAACACCTGTTGTTGCTCGATCCCCTGGCACCTGATATTGAGCAGCTCAACGCGATATTTCGTGCGGCGCACTCGATAAAAGGTGGGGCGGCCACGTTTGGATTCTCGG
>CAMLBO010000038.1 GCA_946478305.1 uncultured Enterobacterales bacterium | reverse complement strand
TTTCTGCCTGTCTCGTGGGCTCGGAGATGTGTATAAGAGACAGCATGCCGGCTGTCCGTATGCAGGATCGCCTGTCGATGATCTCCGAACTGGCATCGGCCAGCGGTGTGGCAGGCATGTGCGCCGGTCAGGCGCTGGATTTGGCGGCAGAGGGTCAACACATCAATTTACAGGCGCTGGAACAGATTCATCGCCATAAAACCGGGGCGCTCATCCGCGCAGCTGTACGCATGGGTGCACTGGCCGCAGGCGATGCAGGCCGCGCCGCGCTGCCGGTACTCGACACTTATTCACAGGCCATCGGACTGGCTTTCCAGGTACAGGACGACATTCTGGATGTCATTGGCGATACCGAAAAACTCGGTAAACGTCAGGGAGCTGACCAGCAACTCGGCAAAAGTACCTACCCGGCCCTGCTGGGGCTTGAGGGCGCACAGGCCAAAGCCAGGGATTTACATCAGGAAGCCGTCTCTGCGTTAGAGCAGTTGGCCGCACTTTCCTACAATACCGCGCCGCTTCTCGCGTTAGCCAGCTTCGTTATCGAACGCGATAATTAATACTTACTATGAGCAACTGATGAGTCTTGAACTAGCCAAATACCCGACACTGGCGCTGGCGGAGAACCCCGAAGAACTCCGTTCGCTCCCTAAAGAGAGCCTGCCCAAGCTCTGTGACGAACTTCGCCAATACCTGCTGGCCAGCGTCAGTCAGTCCAGCGGACATTTTGCGTCTGGCCTTGGCACGGTAGAACTGACCGTCGCCATGCATTACGTCTATAACACCCCCTTTGATCATCTGGTGTGGGACGTAGGCCATCAGGCCTATCCGCATAAAATACTGACCGGCCGACGTGACAAAATCTCCACCATCCGTCAGAAAGGCGGGTTACATCCGTTCCCGTGGCGCGATGAAAGTGAGTTCGATACCCTCTCCGTCGGTCACTCTTCGACCTCAATCAGTGCCGGATTAGGCATGGCCGTCGCCGCAGAGCGCGAAGGTAAGGGCCGTCGCACAATTTGTGTCATTGGTGACGGTGCCATTACCGCCGGCATGGCCTTCGAAGCGATGAACCACGCAGGGGATATCAAATCCGACATGCTGGTTGTCCTCAACGACAATGAAATGTCGATCTCCGAAAACGTCGGTGCGCTGAATAATCATTTGGCGCAGTTGCTCTCAGGCCAGCTTTATTCGCGTCTGCGGGAAGGCGGCAAAAAAGTGCTGTCGGGCATTCCCCCTATCAAGGAGCTGGTGCGCCGTACCGAAGAGCACCTGAAAGGCATGATGGTGCCGGGCACTCTGTTTGAAGAGCTGGGCTTCAACTATATCGGTCCGGTGGATGGCCACGACGTGCTGGCGCTGGTGCAGATGCTGAAAAATATGCGTGACCTGAAAGGGCCGCAGTTGCTGCACATCATGACCAAAAAAGGTAAAGGCTACGCGCCTGCCGAAAAAGATCCGATCAGCTGGCACGCTGTGCCGAAGTTTGACCCGATCCTCGGCACGCTGCCAAAAAGCAAAGAAGGCTTGCCGACGTATTCGAAGATTTTCGGTGACTGGTTATGTGAAACGGCCGCGAAAGACAGCAAGCTGATGGCGGTCACACCGGCCATGCGTGAAGGTTCCGGCATGGTGCGGTTCTCTCGTGAATATCCGCAGCAATATTTTGACGTGGCTATTGCCGAGCAACATGCCGTGACCTTTGCCGCCGGTCTGGCGATTGGCGGCTACAAGCCCGTGGTCGCGATTTACTCCACCTTCCTGCAACGCGCTTACGATCAGGTGATCCACGATGTGGCGATCCAAAACCTGCCGGTGATGTTTGCGATTGACCGCGGTGGGATCGTGGGTGCCGATGGTCAGACCCATCAGGGCGCGTTTGACCTGTCATTCCTGCGCTGCATTCCGAATATGATCATCATGACGCCAAGCGATGAAAACGAATGCCGCCAGATGCTGCACACCGGTTATCACCACCAGGGTGGTCCCGTTGCAGTGCGTTACCCGCGCGGCAGCGGGACCGGTGCTGTCTGCGAGCCGCTGGCTTCGCTGTCCATCGGCAAAGGCATAGTGCGCCGCGAAGGGGAGAAAACCGCGATTCTCAACTTCGGTACCTTGTTGCCGGAAGCACAGGCCGTGGCGGATAAACTGAATGCGACGCTGGTCGATATGCGTTTCGTTAAGCCGCTTGACGACGCGCTGGTGCTGGAGCTGGCAGCCAGCCATGAAGTGCTGGTGACACTCGAAGAGAATGCCATCATGGGCGGTGCGGGCAGTGGCGTAAATGAACTGCTGATGGCAAAACGCATCATGGTGCCGGTATTGAATATCGGCCTGCCAGACCACTTTGTTCCTCAGGGGACACAGGATGAAATCCGGTCAGATTTAGGTCTGGATGCCGCCGGCATTGAACGACAAATCGCCGACTGGTTAGCCTGATACGACCTACTGACCTGCTAAAACCTTCCCCTCTTTTGCCAGAAAGAGGGGGTTTTGCTTTTCTCTCACCTTACTCCCTCAATTTCCCCTTGCCGTGAACTACAGTTATAGCGTGCTAAGCATTTAACTTTTCACCCTATGAGAATAAGAATCAGGAGGAATGATGCAATATATTACCCTCGGAAAAACTGACCTCAAGGTCTCGCGCCTGTGCCTTGGCTGCATGACCTTTGGCGAACCGGATCGCGGAACGCATGCCTGGACGCTGCCTGAAGAGAGCAGCCGTCCGATAATTAAACAGGCGTTGGATGCGGGCATTAATTTCTTTGATACCGCCAACAGCTATTCTGACGGCAGCAGCGAAGAAATTGTCGGCCGCGCCCTGCGCGATTTTGCACAGCGCGATAAAATTGTGGTCGCCACCAAAGTCTATAACGCCGTGACCGGCCTCAAACCGGGCCTTTCACGCGCCTCCATTATGCAATCCATTGACGATAGCCTGACGCGGCTTGGCATGGACTACGTCGACCTGCTGCAAATTCACCGCTGGGATTATGAAACGCCTATAGAAGAGACGCTGGAAGCGCTTAATGAGGTGGTGAAGGCCGGGAAAGCACGCTATATCGGCGCTTCGTCTATGCATGCCCATCAGTTTAAACAGGCACTCGACGTTTCAACACAAAATGGCTGGGCGCGTTTTATATCAATGCAGGATCAATACAACCTTATCCAGCGCGAGGAAGAAAATGAGATGCACCCGTTATGCCTGCGGGAGAATATTGCAGTGCTGCCGTGGAGCCCGCTGGCACGCGGTAAGTTGACCCGCCCATGGGGCGAAGCCACGGCCCGTTCGGTCTCAGACAAATTTGCCAATCAACTTTATGATGCCACCGAAACCGCTGATGCGAAAATCGCTGAGCGTGTGGCAAAAGTGGCAGAAGATCACGGTGTACCGCGTGCGCAGATAGCGTTGGCGTGGCTGCTGGCTAAACCGGTGGTGACAGCACCGATTGTTGGGGCCTCACGCGCCGAACACCTTAAAGATGCCCTCGCCGCCCTGCAGGTGAAACTGTCGATAGAAGAGATCGCTGAGTTGGAAATGGCCTATCAGCCACACGCGGCGACCGGTTTCCAATAGCCGCATTCCCAATAACAGAGGGTCTTATGCCATAAACAAAAAGGGCGCTGAACGTATCACGTCAGCGCCCTTCTTTTATTCTCAGGTGGGGATCAGAAAAGGCCTAGCGGCCAGTGATGCCCAATCAGATAGATAATGCCCGCGGCGATAATACCGGCCACCACGTCATCAATCATAATGCCCATACCGCCCTGCACATTGCGGTCAAACCAGCGGATTGGCCAGGGTTTCCAGATATCCAGGATACGGAAGATCACGAAACCGGCCAGCACCCATTGCCAGTCATTGGTTGGTAAGGCCATTAGGGTGATCCACATCCCAACAAACTCATCCCAGACAATACTGCCGTGATCATGTACCCGCATATCTCTGGCCGTCTGGCGGCACAAATAAACACCGATACAGATGCTGAACATCACCACCAGCGAATAGACTTGCCACGGCAGATAGGTCAGGACCATCCAGAAAGGAATGGCGGCAATTGAGCCTGCCGTTCCAGGGCCGATAGGGAACAGACCGCTACCAAAACCGGTCGCCAGCAAGTGCCACGGATTGCGTAAATCCAGGCGCTTTTTCGCCGCTGCCATATCCTGCACATGATCGCCCGTTTTGCCTTTGTAATTTGCCGGACGCTTTTTATGGCCGACAGGTTTCTGATCCTGGGTCACACGGTTTCTCCTTCAGAAAAGTGATCAAAACCGTGCCAGTCCAGCTCGACCGGCTCACCGGCACGCAGCAATTTGATGCCTTCCGAAAGCGGCGCTATCTGGCCGATACAGGTAAAATCAACGCCCAGATGGCTGAGTGCCACATCCAGCGCGCCACGGTTGATTTCAGGTACGGTGAAACAGAGTTCGTAATCCTCTCCCCCGGTAAGCGCCCACTTCAGCGCCTGCTCTTTATCTACACTGGCGAGCAGAGACTCTGACAGTGGCAACGCGTCGAGATCCAGCCGAGCGCCACGCCCACTGGCGGTGAGGATGTGCTGTAAATCGGAAATCAGACCGTCAGAAATATCGATGGCAGAAGTCGCAAGATCACGCAGTGCCTGCCCCTGAAGAATACGCGGCGTTGGGCGCAGATGGCGTTGCAGCAAAGTTTTGCGGTGCTTTTCATCGCTAACTTGCAATTGTTCGAGCAAAATAGCCAGGCCGGCAGCACTGTCACCGAGCGATCCGGTGACAAAAATCCAGTCACCGATGCCAGCACCCGCACGCGTCAAGGCACGATCCAGTGGGATCAGCCCCTGAATGGTCAGCGTCATGCTTAACGGACCGCGGGTCGTATCGCCGCCGATCAGCTGCATCCCATAATAATTCAGTTGTTCGAACAGGCTGTCACTGAAGGCTTCAAGCCAGTCAGTGTTCACTTCGGGTAAGGTCAGTGCCAGAGAAACCCAGGCAGGGTCAGCGCCCATAGCAGCCAGATCGCTAAGGTTCACCGCCAGCGCCTTATAACCAAGGTCTGCCGGGTCAATGGTCTTGAGAAAATGGATGCCTTCTACCAGGGTATCGGTGCTTACTGCCAATAACTGCTTTTCTGCGACAGTCAGCAGGGCGCAATCGTCGCCAATGCCTAACTGTACATCCCGGCGTGCTGTTCTATACCGGTTAAAATAGCGCGCTATTAAATCAAATTCGCCGCATGCCATAGTACAATTCCAGATAGATAGAATGAATTAAGGCCGGAGATCCGGCCCTAACAGGTTAATCACGCCAATGATAAGCGGTGAAATGTCTCATGATTATCAACAGAATGAGTAACAAACACTTTTTCAGTTACTTCTTACGGATATGTGGGCCAGCTTTATCCAGCACGCCGTTTACAAATTTGTGACTGTCTTCCGCGCCGAAGGTTTTGGCCAGTTCGATCGCTTCGTTAATCGCGACTTTGTACGGGACGTCCTGACGTTTACTCAGTTCGAACAACGCCAGACGTAAAATCGCTCTTTCCACCTGACCCAGTTCTTCGAGTTGACGGGAGAGATACGGAGCCATCAGTGCATCAAGTTTCTCAGCATTGGTAGCAACACCGGTCAGCAACTCGCGGAAATAGGTGATGTCGACATCTTTGACATCCTGCTCAGTCAGGAATTCTAATTCAACATCGGCGATGTCATTTTTCGACAACTGCCAGGAGTAAATGGCCTGTACGGCACATTCACGGGCGCGGCGACGAGCAGCAGGTTTCACGGATTTCCCCTTAACTAGATTCAGGCCTTAATAGCCTTGATAACATTAATCATTTCAAGCGCGGTCAGGGCAGCTTCAGCACCTTTATTACCGGCTTTAGTCCCTGCACGTTCAATGGCCTGCTCAATACTTTCAGTAGTCAGTACACCAAACGCAACCGGGATCTCGCTGCTCATGGCAACGCTGGACAGACCAGAACTGCACTCACCAGCAACGAATTCGAAATGGGCAGTGCCCCCACGGATGACGGTACCCAGTGCGATCACAGCGTCATATTTGCCGCTGTTTGCCAGCGCACGAGTAGCCAAAGGCAGTTCATATGCGCCTGGGACCCATACAACGGTGATGTTGTCATCGCTAACCTGACCAATCCGTTTCAAAGCATCAATCGCGCCGGAAAGCAGGCTGTCGTTGATGAAATTGTTGAAACGGGCAATAGCGATTGCTACGCGCGCGTTCGGCGTGGCTACAACACCTTCGATAACGTTCATAGGTTTTCCTTTAATTGGGTTCAAGTGTTCAGATTTTAACAACCCCAGCCGCAGGGGGGCGGATTCTATCATATTATTCCCCTCTCTGGACATGCGATTTATAAACCCATATCAGAGAGAAGGATATGGCAGACGTGTCATGACCGTCTGCTCAGGTTTCGTGAATCAATCAGTTCGAAGGCTTCAGACGCAGTCGTAAATCCGGCCCGACCTGACGCACATCGCTGAGGGTGAATTGTGGCGCATCGGACAGGCTTTGCAAGCCGGGCAGCACGCAAAGCGCACGGCCATTTTCCCCAAGTAATGTTGGGGCCATGTAGATAATCAACTCATCAACCAGACCGGCCTGCAACAGGGCACCAGCGAGTTCAGCACCGGCTTCGACCCAGATTGAGTTCACCTGACGTTTAGCCAGCATCATCATCAGCAGAACCAGATCAACCCGGTTGTCGCGCTCAGGAACAACCCATTGCTGTGTAGATTCCGGCCACGCTTGCGCATCACGTTGCAAGCGTGCCAGCCAGGTTTCACCCGGCTGATTGACCAGCTTATGCTTCGGAGTCACCCGGTTTTGACTGTCGATCACAATACGCAGTGGCTGGCGCAAATTTTCCTGCGAATAAAGATGTTGGGTGTCGCTGTCGAGTTCACGCCAGCGCACATTCAACGCCGGGTCGTCTGCCAGCACGGTGGCGCTGGAACTGAGAATGGCCGAACTCTGGGCGCGAAAACGTTGCACGTCTGCACGGGCAGCGGCGGAGGTGATCCACTGGCTTTCACCTGATGCCATCGCTGTACGGCCATCGAGCGAAGCAGCCATTTTAAGTTGTACATAGGGAAAACCGGTACGCATGCGCTTAAGAAAACCCAGGTTTACCGCTTCGGCTTCGCTGTGCATCAGCCCGTGGCTGACGTCAATACCCGCCTGCTTAAGACGATAAAGCCCGCGCCCCGCCACTTCAGGATTGGGATCCTGCATTGATGCCACGACCCGGGCGACACCCGCGTCAACTAACGCATCGGCGCAAGGAGGGGTGCGACCATGATGGCTGCAAGGTTCAAGCGTGACGTAAGCTGTTGCACCTTTTGCACGCTCACCTGCCATGCGCAGGGCATGGACTTCCGCATGAGATTCGCCCGCACGCAGATGATAGCCTTCGCCGACGATCTCGCCGTCGCGGACAATCACACATCCGACATTCGGATTGGGTGTGGTGGTGAAACGTCCCCGACGAGCCAGTTCAAAGGCGCGCGCCATGTACTTTTCATCTGCATGTATCTGATCAGCGGACATAACGTTCCTTAATCCTGCAGGCGGGCAATTTCTTCGCCGAATTCACGGATGTCTTCAAAACTACGGTAGACCGAGGCAAAACGAATATAAGCGACTTTATCCAGGCCTTTGAGCGCATCCATCACCAGATTACCGATCATCTTGGCAGGAACTTCCCGTTCGCCGGTCGCACGCAGCTGCGACTTGATGTGGCTGATGGCGGTTTCAACATCATCAGAACTGACCGGTCGTTTCTCCAGGGCTTTAAGAAAACCGCGGCGCAGTTTGTCTTCATTAAATGGCTCACGAACGTCATTACTTTTAATGACCCGAGGCATAACCAGCTCTGCCACTTCGAAGGTCGTGAAGCGTTCATGACATACCAGACACTGGCGACGACGACGGACTTGTGACCCATCCCCGACCAGGCGGGAATCGATAACTTTCGTATCAACAGCAGCACAAAATGGGCAATGCATAACACTTCCTGATGGCGGACCCGATTTGGCCTCTAGTTTAGCGCGAAGTGGCAAGACAACAAAGGCTGTCGCTACTTTGGCTGACATCGGGTTAAACTTAGTCACTCCGCAGAGCAGAGGCTGAGCATTTGCCCGCCCTCGCTAAGACTTTATATGCCCTGTCGGCAGATATTTACAGGGCAGCAGAAAAGGAAATTACTGACATGACACGATATTTTCGCGCAGCATTCGCCATCCCGGCCCTGCTGACTCTGGCTGGTTGCGCTCAACAAAATTCGCAATTGCCTGAGCTGAAAACCGAAGTCGGCCAGTTAAATCAGAAATTACAGCGCCTGACAGATTTAGCCAGCGCACTGGAACAGCAGACCACGCTTAATCGCCAGTCCCACGATGGGGTTTACATTTTACCTGCAGCCAAAAGCGCAGCGGTTCTCCAGAGCAATATTGGCGAACTGAATGTCTCCCTGACCGACATCAGGCCGGACGCCATGGGCGTGCAAGCTGTACTGCATATTAAAAACGTCTCAGGTCAGCCATTGCCGGTGTTTACCGCATCACTCGATTGGGGGCAGTTAGATCCGGTCAGCGGGAAACCGCTCACCGTCGATATGCAGACGCAAAACCTCACCAGTTCACCCACCCTTTTGCCAAGTGCTGAGCAAACCCTGGACGTCCGTTTCCGCAATATCCGCGTCGAGACTTTGGGCTTTATCCGCCTGCACCACATTGTCGCCGTACCTGAGTCAGCGCCGCAGACAGTCACACAGCCCTCAGCGGACGTAAAAGCACAATAAAACAACCCCGACGTCATGTTCTGGCGTCGGGATTGTTTTTCACTTGCTCAGCGCTTATTTTCCAAACAGATTGTAGGGCTGGTAATGCCCCTGCAAACTGCCAAGAAACGCCACAATATCATCGACATCTGGCTGTGATGGTTTTTCACCGACCTGATATATCATCATCTGCTTTACGGCTTCGTCCAGCGTTGCCACATCTCCCCGATGGAAATAAGGTGCGGTCAGCGTAATGTTGCGCAGCGTCGGAACTTTCTGCCTGAAACGGTCACGATCGTTTTTCGTCACGTTGAGGCGGCCTATATCAGCATCGTTAAAATCCGTCGTGAAATAGTCTTTTCTCAATCCGAGCGGCTCATAAGATTGCCCTCCCAGCGTTTTACCCATATGGCAGGTGGCGCACTTATGTTCTTTAAACAACTGATAGCCGCGAGCCTGCTGCACAGTAATAGCCTCATCATCGCCACGTAAGTAGCGATCAAAGGGACTGTCCGGAGTCAGCAAGGTTTTCTCAAACTCGCTGATAGCATCGGTGATTGTTGCGGCCGTAAAACCCTGCGGATAAGTATCAAGAAACTTCGCCTTCAGCCCCGCATCCTGATTGAGTTTAATGATGATTTCATTCCATGAGCTAGCGCCCATCTCTTTCGGATTGAGTGGCGGTCCACCGGCCTGAGCCTGTAAATCACTGGCACGACCGTCCCAGAATTGCTGATGATTAAATACGGCATTGAAGACCGTCGGCGCATTAATGGGTCCTTTCTGCCCCTTTATGCCGGTTGATGTTTTCAGACCATCAACGCCCCTCGAGCCCAGCGCGTGACAACTGGCACAAGAGACCGTCCCATCGCCTGACAGTCGCGGATCATGAAATAAACGAGTACCCAATGCCACCTTGTTGCCATCTACCGGCAGAGAATGCGGCAAAATTTGCACGGGCTCATCCTGCCACTTAACCGCTGCACCTGGCGAGCTGTAATAGCGCTGACGCTGTTGCTTAACCCAGTCGAGAACGTCGTTACGCTCTGCCTGACTCATTTTCCCGGCCCAGTGCAACGCGGTGTAACGGGTCGGTGGCATCGCATTATGTTGCATAACCCATTCAACCTTCGCCAAATCCGCCTCGGGAGCAACGCTTCCCTCAAGCAGGCTCTCGCGGATCGGTTGCAGATCAAATATTTTGGTACCGGTTCGGATGTCGTAGTCCATCAATTGTTTAGCGACGGGCAAGGAGGCATAGAACGGCAATGCTGCAGAAGGGGTATGGCAGTAGTCACACCCTTTTTGATTGAGCATTTTCAGGATCTTGGCATTTTCAGGCGTAAGCCCCCTCTGCGGTGATGCCTCACTGCGTTGTGAGTCAAAATGCCAGACGTAGACGACCATACCGAAATAGCATAGTCCGGCGGCTATAACGGCAGCCGAGATGATTTTTTTAGTTTTTGTCATGTAACTTCCCTATCCAGATAACTTCCCAGTAGCCTGCTACAGCAGGCCTCTATTTCCGTTGGATTCCCGGCAATTTATAGTGAGGACTGACTGACAGGGAGAGATTGATTAAAGTCAAATGGAAGAGTGTGATAAGCCTATCGCTGTAATAGGGAGTGGCTATTAATCATAAAGCTCGTCATGTCGCGGCTATAAAAAAAGCCCTGCAATGCAGGGCTTTCAAGTCACTGACGTTAGCTCAGCTTAAGGCAGGATTGAAGGCTGATCGGCGCCCTCTTTCTCAACTTTCTGCTGCAACATGTGTTCGCGTTTCATCCCCAGTTTCAGGGCCAGCGCGGACGCCACGTAGATAGAAGAAACTGTACCAATCGACACACCAATCAACATGGTCAGTGAGAAGCCCGCAAGCAACGCACCACCAAAGATATAGAGCATCAGTACAACCATCAGCGTGGTGGCTGAAGTCATGATGGTACGGCTTAACGTCTGGGTCAGGGACACGTTCATGATTTCGTAAGAAGTACCGCGTCGAATCTTGCGGAAGTTCTCACGAATACGGTCCGATACCACGATGGAGTCATTCAGCGAGTAACCAATAACCGACATCAGGGAAGCGATAATCGTCAGGTCGATCTCGATCCTGAACAACGACAGCACACCCATGGTGATGATTACGTCATGCGCCAGAGCGATAACCGCTCCCAACGCCAGTCGCCATTCGAAACGGAAACCCACGTAAATCAGGATACAAATCAGCGCGATTAACAGCGCCATTGCACCGGCTTGTGCCAAATCACTCCCCACGCTTGGACCGACAAATTCAATACGTTTTACTGACGCATTTTTGTCGATATCAGCGTTGATGAGGCCAATGACTTTGTTACCCAGTTCCTGACCGGCAGTACCTGTCGTCGGTGGCAGACGGACAATAACGTCACGGCTGCTACCGAAGTTCTGCACGACCGGATCGGTGAAACCAGCCTTTTCCATCGCAGCGCGCATATCATCAAGATTGGCGGGTTGATCGAGGCTAATTTCAATTACCGTACCACCGGTAAAATCCAGACCCCAGTTAAACCCGCGAACACCGATGATCGCGATTGAAATGATCAACAACAGACCTGAAATGGCAAAAGCCAGATTGTCCCAGCGCATAAAGTCGATGACTTTACGGCCGTAGTTCAGTTGTTCAACAGTATATTGTTGCTGTGCCACAACGCACTCCTCAGATAGACAGCTTTTTAATGCGTTTGCCGCCGTAAAGCAGGTTGACGATGGCACGGGTTCCGACGATTGATGTAAACATCGAGGTTGCTACACCGATAGCCGTGGTGATAGCAAAGCCTTTAATCGAACCGGTACCCACCGCATAAAGAATAATCGCCGTGATCAGGGTAGTGATGTTGGCATCAACGATACTGGAGAACGCGCCTTTATAGCCTTCATGAATCGCCTGCTGAACGGAACGTCCGTTCTTAAGCTCTTCCTTGATACGTTCGTTTATCAGTACGTTGGCATCAACCGCCACCGCCAACGTCAGTACGATACCGGCAATACCCGGCATGGTTAGCGTGGCTCCTGGCAACAGTGACATCACCCCAACAATCAGGATCAGGTTAGCCACCAGCGCAGTGGTCGCAATCAGGCCGAATTTACGGTACCAAACCACCATAAACAGGATAGACGCTACCAGGCCCCACAGACAGGCTTCCAGGCCCTGAGTAATGTTTTGCATACCCAGAGTTGGACCAATGGTGCGTTCTTCAACAATCTGAATAGGTGCAATCAGGGCACCGGCACGCAGCAGAAGTGAAAGCTGACGGGCTTCATTCGGATCGTTAACACCGGTAATACGGAAGCTGTTGCCCAAACGTGACTGAATTGTCGCCACGTTGATCACTTCTTCCTGCTTAGCCAGAATCGAACGGCCATTGGCATCTTTCTTGCCGCTGTCTTTGTACTCCACAAACAAGGTCGCCATCGGTTTACCGATATTGTCCTTGGTAAAGTTAGACATGGCGTTGCCGCCTGCGCTGTCCAGAGAGATGTTAACCTGCGGCTGATTGTACTCATCCATGTTGGACGTTGAGTCAGTGATATGGTCACCGGTCAGAATCACGCGCTTGTAAAGAACAACCGGGCGACCATCTCGGGTATTTTTCACTTCACTGTCGCCCGGCACACGGCCAGAAGCTGCCGCAGTAGCATCCACGTTGGTGTTAACCAGACGGAATTCCAACGTGGCTGTCGCGCCCAAAATTTCTTTGGCACGTGCCGTGTCCTGAATACCCGGCAGTTCGACCACGATACGGTCAGACCCCTGACGCTGTACCAGCGGCTCGGCCACACCCAGTTGGTTCACACGGTTACGCAGAATATTAATGTTTTGCTGAACGGCGTATTCGCGGGCTTCACTCAGACGATCATCGGTCATTACAATGCGCGCAGCGTTATCGCCGCTGGCGGTGATGACTAAATCACGGTGACGTGGGGAAAGATAGCTGACGGCGCTGTCGCGGGTCGCGGCATCACGGAAACGAACTTCAACACCATAATTGTCGAGTTTACGTACCGTGGCGTAAGGAATATTTTTCTCGCGCAGATCGCTGCGCATGCTGTCCATAGTCTGCTCTTGCAGCTTGCTCAGTGCGGTATCCATGTCAACTTCCATCAGGAAGTGCACGCCACCACGCAGGTCAAGACCGAGCTTCATCGGCTCAGCACCCAGCATGCTTAACCATCGCGGCGTTGCCGGCGCAAGGTTAAGTGCAATAACAAATTTGTCGCCCAGTGCGCTGGTGAGAGCTTCGCGTGCGCGCAGCTGTACATCAGTATCTTTAAAGCGGGCAAGGATCTGACCATTTTCCAGAGCAATAGACTTGCTCTGAATCTTGTCTTGATCTAATACGTTTTTGACTTGGTCCAGCGTTGCAACACTGGCGTCGGAGCCCCGAGCGCCAGTAATTTGAACAGCCGGATCCTCACCATAAAGGTTGGGAAGTGCATATAGCAGACCGACGATGACCACAACGATCAGCATCAGATACTTCCACAAAGGATAACGGTTTAACACGGCAGTTCCCTTCGGGAAAATCGAAAATTAAAGAGCCTTCATCGTACCTTTCGGCAGAACGGCAGCCACGAAGTCACGCTTGATCATCACTTCAGTGGTGTCATTCAGCGCGATCACAACATAACCTGTTTCGGCTACTTTGCTTACGCGACCGATCAGACCACCGGTGGTCATCACTTCGTCACCTTTACCGATGGAATCCATCAGTTTTTTGTGTTCTTTAGAGCGTTTCTGTTGCGGGCGCAGGATCATGAAATAGAAAATCAGACCAAATACCACCAGCATGATGACCAGAGAATAAGGACTTCCCTGTGACGGTGCGCCGGAAGCTGCGACTGCATCGGAAATGAAAAGACTCATTTAAATTCCCTCATTGTTGTTATGAAACATGACGATCACCGTCTGTTTCTGTTGAATCGACTCGTTTAAAAGCGCCGCCAAAATAGCGACGCCAGGTAAATCGTTGATGGCGGCGTTTGATCTCAGAATTCTGACATCACAACGTTGCCACCAAAGGCTTCCGGATCAGAAGTTGAGAGGCGGAACCTCTTTACCTTTGCGCTCGTAGAAGTCTTTTACAAACAGCTCTAATTTACCCTCTTCGATAGCTTGGCGTAAACCTGCCATCAAACGCTGGTAATAGCGCAAATTATGGATGGTATTAAGACGTGCACCCAGTATTTCGTTGCAACGGTCGAGATGATGCAAGTAGGCACGGCTATAATTGCGACAGGTGTAACAGTCACAATGCTCATCAAGGGTCGTTGTATCGCTTTTATACTTGGCATTACGGATTTTTACGATACCGTCGGTCACAAACAAGTGACCGTTACGCGCATTACGCGTTGGCATTACGCAGTCAAACATATCCACGCCACGACGCACGCCTTCGACCAAATCTTCAGGTTTACCGACCCCCATCAGATAGCGCGGTTTATCTTCCGGGATCTGTGGGCAAACGTGTTCCAGAATGCGGTGCATGTCTTCTTTTGGCTCGCCTACTGCCAGGCCGCCCACAGCGTAACCATCAAAGCCAATATCTACCAGCCCTTTTAATGATACATCTCGTAAATCTTCGTAAACGCTGCCCTGAATAATTCCGAACAAAGCATTCTTATTATTCAATTCGTTGTGACGATCGCGGCTACGTTTCGCCCAGCGCAGTGACATCTCCATCGAGCGCTTGGCATAATCCCAGTCAGCCGGATACGGTGTACATTCGTCGAAGATCATCACGATGTCAGAACCGAGATCGTTTTGGATCTCCATCGACTTTTCTGGGCTGAGAAATACGGGATCGCCGTTGATAGGATTGCGGAAATGCACGCCCTCTTCTTTGATCTTTCGCATCGCGCCCAAGCTGAACACCTGGAAGCCGCCCGAATCGGTAAGGATCGGGCCATGCCAGTTCATAAAGTCATGCAAATCGCCATGCAACTTCATGATTTCCTGACCCGGGCGCAGCCACAGGTGGAAGGTATTGCCGAGCAGGATCTGTGCGCCGGTCTCTTTCACTTCTTCCGGCGTCATGCCTTTTACCGTGCCGTACGTTCCGACAGGCATAAAGGCAGGGGTTTCAACCACGCCGCGTTCGAAAACCAGACGTCCGCGACGTGCGCGGCCATCGGTGGTGCTTAATTCGTACTTCACATTGCCTCCAGCATCAGAGAAACAGTCTGATGAGGTTAAATCCGTAGCATCACGCCCGGAAAGAAAGCCCGGATGCACCGAGTGCGTCCAGGCGGGTAGTTACTGACTGCTTGTTACTGCCCCACCACTTCCTGCGGAGCCAGCGGGTTACGGTTGATGAACATCGCATCGCCGTAACTAAAGAAACGGTACTGTTCTGCCACTGCCTGATGGTATGCGTTCATGGTGTTCTTGTAGCCCGCAAACGCGGATACCAGCATGATCAGCGTTGATTCTGGCAGATGGAAATTGGTTATCAGAGAGTCAATCACCTGATAATGGTAACCGGGATAAATGAAGATCTTAGTATCGCCAAAAAAGGGGGCAATCAGCGCATTCTCTGCGGCTTTAGCCGCACTTTCCAGTGAGCGTACTGAGGTAGTGCCTACTGCAATAACTCGTTTACCCCGCGCTTTACAAGCCAGCACCGCATCCACTACGTCCTGAGGCACTTCGGCATACTCGGCGTGCATGATGTGCTCTTCAATGGTGTCAACGCGCACCGGCTGGAACGTGCCTGCGCCGACGTGCAGCGTCACGAAAGCAAACTCAACGCCCTTCTCTTTGAGCGCGTCCATCAGCGGCTGGTCGAAATGCAGACCGGCAGTCGGCGCCGCAACCGCACCGAGGCGTTCGCTGTACACCGTCTGGTAGAGCTCACGATCGGCATCTTCATCCGGGCGGTCGATATACGGCGGCAATGGCATGTGACCGATTTCATCCAGAAGAGTGAAAACATCGCGATCTTCATTAAATTGCAGCTCGAACAGCGTGTCATGGCGCACCACCATGGTAGCTTTGATATTTTCGTTATCACCTAACAGCAGCTCAGCGCCCGGTTTTGGGGATTTTGATGCCCGCACGTGCGCCAGAATACGGTGAGAATCGAGCACGCGTTCAACCAGTACTTCGATTTTACCGCCGCTGACTTTACGGCCGAAAACACGGGCCGGGATCACACGGGTATTGTTGAAAACCAACAGATCGCCAGCTTCAAGCTTATCGAGCAGGTCGGTGAAAATGCCGTGGGTCAGCTCGCCGGTTGGACCGTCCAGCGACAACAAACGACAGCCGCTGCGCTGGGTCTGCGGATAGCGGGCAATCAGGGACTCGGGGAGTTCAAAAGAAAAATCGGCAACGCGCATGGCTTTTCACTTCACTTAACGGACAAAAACAGGCGGCTTAGTCTAGTGGTACGGGCCTTTTGCTGCAAGCTTCTGCGGTAATTAAGCCGCCTGCAGATATGTCCTTAATCATGTTTATTGCATTATACTCGGCGGATGAATTTTTTAGCTCACCTCCATCTGGCCTCACTGGCCGACAGTTCGCTACTGGGTAACCTGTTGGCAGACTTCGTACGTGGCAATCCTGACGGCCTTTATTCTGACGAGATTGTCAGCGGGATCCGCATGCATCGCCGGGTTGACGTCATGACCGATAGCCTGCCGGAAGTGAAAATAGCCCGTGGCTATTTTCGTTCTGAGTTTCGCCGCGTTGCGCCTATTACCCTCGACGTAGTTTGGGATCATTTCCTCTCCCGCCACTGGGAAACACTGGTGCCATCGATCTCGCTGGAAGATTTTATCGACCAATGCCAGCAGGAAATTGAACCACAGTTGCCAGAAATGCCTGAGCGTTTTCAAAACCTGAATGCCTGGCTGTGGCCGGAGCGCTGGATGCAACGCTACGCTGCCCTGCCGTTTATCAGTCATGTATTAACCGGTATGGCGTCACGGCGACCAAAGCTTAGTGCGCTGGAAGGCTCCTTTCACGATCTGGAGCTGAACTACGACGCCCTTGAGCAACTTTTCTGGCAATTTTATCCGCAGATGATGCAGCAGGCCAAAAATCGTCAGCTGTAAGACTTCACGTTTATGAATGTGAGCCACCTCACAAACCCATGCTATTCAGGTGGTTAATCATAGACAGGATTGAGACTTGGCTCGCAAACCGATAGTCAGATACTATCTGATTGATTGGTCTGATGGGGTTTATTCGCTTTCCTTCAGACCCTATACTAGCTAGCGATTTATACATCCTATTCACTTACCTACTATAAACAGGAGTACTTATGGTCCTGGTAACTCGTCCAGCCCCTGATTTCACCGCAGCAGCAGTACTCGGTAGCGGCGAAGTTGTTGAAAACTTCAACTTTAAAAAACACACTGCAGGCAAACCTACTGTCATTTTCTTCTGGCCAATGGACTTCACCTTTGTGTGTCCTTCTGAGCTGATCGCTTTCGATCACCGTTATGAAGAATTCCAGAAGCGTGGCGTAGAAGTTGTCGGTGTTTCCTTCGATTCAGAGTTCGTTCACAACGCATGGCGTAACACGCCAGTTGAGAAAGGCGGCATCGGTCCTGTTAAGTACGCGATGGTTGCTGATATCAAACGCGAAATTCAGAAAGCATACGGTATCGAACACCCGGACGCTGGCGTTGCACTGCGCGGCTCTTTCCTGATCGACAAAGACGGTGTGGTTCGCCACCAGGTTGTTAACGACCTGCCGCTGGGCCGTAACATCGACGAAATGCTGCGTATGGTTGACGCACTGCAATTCCACGAAGAGCACGGCGAAGTGTGCCCAGCTCAGTGGGAAAAAGGCAAAAAAGGTATGGGCGCATCTCCCGATGGCGTAGCTAAATACCTGTCTGAAAACGCCTCAAACCTGTAATCCTCATCGGATTCTAAGGTCAATAACGGTCAGCCTCGCTGGCCGTTTTTTTTTGCCCCCACCTACATCTTCACATATTCGTAACAAATCTCTGCCCGTTCCCCGTAATAGAAGCTACTCTCAATACGTCCTGATGTCCGCTGTGCAATGTCTGAAAAACTGGCGCGTACCTTGCATAGTTCCTCCGGGCGAAATGGACGCGATCGCCATCAAAAAAGCGTTGTCACACAAGAGCCTGAAGGTTCTGATATCAAAATGACAGGGTAATAAACAGGAGTTTATATGTGGGTAATTCCATGGAAAAAATCGCTTATCGCACTGGCTATGCTCTCCAGCACCCCGCTGTATGCCGCATCCAGCCCGGCGGTAGAAGCCCAAAAAGGTATGGTCGTGACCCCACAGTATCTGGCATCACAGGTCGGCGTTGATATCCTGAAAATGGGCGGCAACGCCATCGATGCCGCCGTCGCTGTCGGCTATGCACAGGCCGTCGTCAATCCATGTTGCGGCAATATCGGTGGTGGTGGCTTTATGACGGTGCATCTGGCCAACGGCAAAGACACCTTCATCAACTTCCGTGAAACTGCCCCCGCAGCGGCCAGCGCCGACATGTATCTCGATGCCGACGGCAAAGTGAAGAAAGACGCCAGCCTGTATGGCTATCTGGCTGCTGGCGTACCGGGCACGGTGCTGGGAATGGATACCGTGCAGAAAGAATACGGCACACTGACACGTGAACAGGTAATGGCACCCGCGATCAAACTGGCTCGCGAAGGTTTTGTGCTGACGCGCGCGGATACCGACATTCTCGATACCAAGGTCACTCGCTTCAAAGAAGATCCGGAAGCTGCACGCATATTCCTGCGCAAAGATGGCACTGCCCTGCAGCCAGGTGACAAACTGGTGCAAACCGATTTAGCCAACACGCTCGAATCAATTTCCCAACACGGGCCGGATGCTTTCTATAAAGGCAAAATTCCGGCTGCAGTCGAAGAAGCGGCGAAAAAAGGCGGAGGTATTCTGACAGCTGCCGATTTCGCAAACTACAAGGTCACCGAGGACGCCCCAATTACCTGTAGCTACCGCGGCTACAAATTCGTTTCCGCACCACCGCCAAGCTCCGGCGGCGTGACGATGTGTGAAATCCTCAATATCATCGAAGGCTATGATCTAAAAAGCATGGGCTTTAACTCGGCAACCTCGGTTCACACGTTGACCGAAGCCATGCGCCACGCGTACATGGACCGTAATACTTATCTCGGCGATCCAGAGTTCGTGAAAAACCCGATCGACCGCTTGGTCAGCAAAAGCTACGCCGAAGAAATTCGTAAAAAAATCGAAGCGGATAAAGCCACACCCTCAACCCAGGTCCAGCCCGGCATGGAGCCGCACGAAAAACCAGAAACGACGCATTATTCCATCGTCGACAAAATGGGTAACGCCGTCTCCACCACCTACACCATCAACGGCCTCTTTGGCTCTGTGGTCATCGCCCCTGGCACGGGTTTTTTCCTCAATGACGAAATGGACGATTTCACGGTAAAAGTCGGTGAAAAAAACCTCTTTGGCCTGGTGCAGGGCATTAAAAACTCTATTGCCCCCGGTAAGCGCCCACTATCGTCAATGAGCCCGAGTTTAGTGACCAAAGATGGCAAGATCTTTATGGTTCTCGGCTCGCCGGGTGGCTCACGCATCATCACGATTACGCTGCAAACCGCGATTAACGTCATTGATTACGGCATGCCACCGCAGGAAGCCGTCAATGCACCACGAATTCACCATCAGTGGCTACCGGACGAAGTGTATTACGAGCAGCGCGGCGTTTCACAGGACAGCCTGAATATTCTGGCGAAGATGGGCTACAAGATGGTTGAGCAAACTCCGTGGGGCGCGGCAGAGCTGATTCTGGTGGGGTTACCGGGCGCTGCGGGCGTGACGTCGGCCACTTCAGGTAATGACTCGGCGGTATCGGGCAAAGTGCGTGAAGGCTATCTGTATGGCGCGAATGATGTGCGGCGACCGGCGGGTGCCGCCATCGGCTATTAGCTTTCATCCTTCACGCTGTCTCGGCATTGGTTGCCTTGATACAGTGAGAAAGATTCGGGTAATAAACTCTGTAAAAAAGCCCCCGATATCATGAAGATATCAGGGGCTTTTTTTCATCTTAATGTGAGCGTTTACTTAGCTTTGGTTCCCCGCCGTCAACGCTTCTTTCTTTCGGTCATTACGCAGCTTGAACGCATAACCCACCAACAGTACTGCTACCCATACCAGACCGACATACAGCGAAACGCGGGTGGTTGGGAAGTAACCAATCAGACCAATGATGAAGAACAGGAAAATAATGCCAAATACCGAGGTGTAAATCCCGCCACGCAGTGGAAACTCCAGCTCTTTAACCTGCTGTTTACTCAGCTTGCGGCGAAAAGCGATCTGCGAGAACAAGATCATAATCCATACCCAGACGGTCGCGAAGGTCGCCAGTGAAGCGATGACCAGGAACACGCTGGCCGGCATGATGTAGTTGAGGTAAACCGCCACCAACAGCGCCGCCATCATCACCAGAACCGTGACCCACGGTGTACCCAGACGCGAAACCTTACTGAACATTTTAGGTGCCTGTCCCTGTTTCGCCATGCCATGCAGCA
Source organism: uncultured Enterobacterales bacterium (assembly GCA_946478305.1). Lineage (GTDB taxonomy): Bacteria > Pseudomonadota > Gammaproteobacteria > Enterobacterales > Enterobacteriaceae > Ewingella. The sequence continues at coordinate 20,669 of CAMLBO010000038.1, read as the reverse complement.
TGCGGCCAACGCCGAACACGTCGCTATTAATGGCAGAAAGGGAGGCGGTGATCACCACGAAATTCAGAATACCGGCCGCCGCGGTAATGCCCATATGCTGGAATGTCAGTACGAATGGACTACCCTGAGTGCCCACCTGATTCCATGGGAAAATCGACATAATGACAAACAGCGTACCTACGTAGAACACCAAGATACGCAGCGGAACGGAGTTAATCGCTTTAGGGATTGATTTCTTAGGGTCTTCTGCCTCACCGGCCGTAATGCCAATGATTTCAATGCCCCCGTAGGCAAACATCACCAGTTGCAGAGATAAGATAGTCCCCATGATCCCCTGGCTGAAGAACCCGCCGTGGCTCCACAGATTGTGGATACCCGTTGCCTGCCCACCGTTGCCGATACCCCAGAAGATAATACCAAAGCCCGCCACAATCATGATGATAATGGTGAAGACTTTGAAGAAGGAGAACCAGAACTCCAGCTCGCCAAAGACCTTAACGCTCACCAGATTAATTGCGCCGATAATCAGCACCACGCTGAGCACCCAGGTCCACTGGGGTACATCAGGGAACCAGACGCCCATATAAATGCCGAACGCCGTCACATCAGCAATTGCTACGATCAGGATTTCAAAACAGTAGGTCCAGCCAGTGATATATCCGGCCATTGGTCCGAGATAATCCTGTGCATAACGCGAGAAAGAACCGCTCTGTGGGTTGTTAACAGACATCTCGCCAAGGGCTCGCATAATAATGAATGCGATAATCCCGCCGATCAGATAAGCCAGCAGCACGCTGGGACCGGCCATTTTGATCGCTTCGGCCGAACCGTAAAACAGCCCGGTGCCAATGGCCGATCCGAGGGCCATAAAACGGATATGCCGGGTAGTCAGACCGCGCTTAAGCTTAGTCGCAGGCGGCTCTTTCTCAACAGACGGTTGCTCAACTGATTGCTGCATGTGAATTAATCCAATTCCTGTTTTCATCAAAACTGATGAGAGGCTTTACTCAAACCAATGAAAAAGCCACGGAAGGGATCCCGTGGCCTGTTTGGCGAAAATCAATTATACGATCTAAACATCAGTCGCGTGAACCATCAATACCGATCACTGATGAGCCGTCACGCTACGCGGACCACTGATTTTGTCATAAATACCGACCAGAACCAGCATCACCAGCGAAGGCGGCAACCATGCCAAACCCTGCGCTGCAAGCGGCAGATGAGAAGTCCAGGCTGGCATAAGGTCTGCCAGGGCAGACGCTTTAATGCCATCAATAACGCCGAATAAGAAGCTGACCAGCATCACAGGTGCAACAATACGGGTGGTACTATTCCACCAGCGCAGTGTGAAGCTCAGTACCACCAGCGCAATACACGGAGGGTAAATTGCGGTCAGTACCGGAATGGAGATCTGAATCAGATGGCTCAGCCCAAGGTTCGACACCAACATTGAGAACAGACCCAGAATAAATACCAGCGTCTTATAAGAGAGCGGCAGATATTGCGCAAAGAACTCAGCACAGGCACAGGTCAGGCCCACCGCCGTCACCATGCAGGCAACGAAAATCAGTGCGGCCAGGAAGAAGCTGCCGACACCACCGAAGGTATGCGCGACATAAGCATGCAGGATCACTGCACCATTAGTCGCATCCGGTACCAAAGAGGCACTGTTTTCACCGAGTTTAAACAGGCTCAGGTAGACCAGCATCAAGCCCACACCGGCAATCAAACCTGCCAAAACAGTGTAACGAGTCAGCAATTTTGCATCCGTTACGCCGCGTGAACGCGCTGCATTCACAATGACAATACCAAAGACCATGGCACCCAGCGTATCCATAGTCAGATAGCCATTCACGAAACCGGTGGAGAATGGTACAGCCTGATAGGTTTCGGTCGCCGGAATGCTTTGACCCGCAGGCCACAACACGGCGGCAATACCCAGCACACCCAACGCCACGATTTTCAATGGCGCAAGGAAGTGACCGACGGTATCCAGCAGTTTCCCGGGGTAAAGGGAGATGCCAATCACCAGCGCAAAGTAGCTCACGCTATAGATGAACAGTGGAAGCGGGCCGTCGCCGGTGAGAGGAGCAATACCCACTTCAAAAGAGACCGTTGCAGTACGTGGCGTAGCAAACAGCGGGCCAACAGCAAGGTAGCAAACCGTGGCCAGCAGTATACCGGCAGCACGGCCAATTGGTGTGCTCAGGGCGTCAACACCGCCACCGACGCGCGCCAGCGCGATCACCGTCATGACAGGGAGCCCCACCGCCGTCACCATAAAGCCGGCAGCTGCCCACCAGACTTCATGCCCAGCCTGTAAACCGACCATCGGTGGGAAAATAATATTCCCGGCACCGACGAATAAGGCGAAGGTCATAAAACCCAGCGCCAGAATATCTTTGCTTGCTAAACGAGTACTCATGATTGGTGTCGTGTTGCCTGTTCAAATGAATAAAAGTGACCGTTGCTGGCACCCTGCTCTTTCGACATGAGGTAACGCCGCGATACGCGATCGTTAACATCAATGTGAGGGCAGAAAGGAGCTTATAAACGCTGGATGATATGCAGATAAAGATGTTGTTATACAGGGAATATCGAGCGACAGCGGGGGCTAAGGTAAACGTTTATAGTGCGGAAAGGCAAGTCGAGATCCAAAAAGCAGAGTCTTAAACCAGATAATTACGATAAAGTAGTAAATACCACTAAATAAGCGTTAAAACGCATCACATGATATGTATGATTTATAAGCAATCGAAGCACAAGATATGCGCGTTTGACATTAAAAGTGCGTGAAACCACCAGATGTTGGTCATTTCACGCACGTTTATAAAGTGTTAACGAGAGGTTAAACTACTGATTTTTCAGCTCACCAGATGCGGGCTGCAATATCCACGACCAGTTTCAGTTTTTCCCACTGCTCCTCCTCGGTCAGGCTGTTACCCTCTTCCGTTGAGGCAAAACCGCACTGTGGGCTCAGGCAAATCTGGTTAATATCAAGGAATTCGGCGGCTTCTGCCAGACGGCTCTCCACGGTTTTCGCCAACTCCAGTTCACCTGATTTGGTGGTGATTAACCCCAGCACAGCCTGCTGATGGCCCGGCTTCATAAAACGTAAAGGCTCGAATCCACCGGAACGTTCGTTGTCATATTCCAGGAAGAAAGCATCGATATTAACGCCGCCGAACAGAATTTCTGCCACCGGCTCATACCCGCCTTCAGAGATCCAGGTCGACCGGAAGTTGCCGCGACAGACGTGCAAACCAATCACCAGATCGTCCGGTTTACCGGTGATGGCTTTGTTCAGCACATCGGCGTAAGTGCGTGCTAACTCTTCAGGTGAATCACCCCGTTCGCGGATTTGCTTCTTCTGATCTTCAGAGCACAGGTAAGCCCAGACGGTATCGTCGAGTTGCAGATAACGGCAGCCAGCATCGTAGAACGCGTTGATCGCGTCACGGTACACCTGCGCCAAATCGTCAAAGTAGGTTTTCAGATCCGGGTAAATCTCTTTGCTGATGGCATCACGGCCACCGCGGAAATGCATCACGCTTGGGCTCGGGATCGTCATTTTCGGCGTAGCGGAACCGCTGATGCTTTTCAGAAAGCGGAAATCCTCCAGCATCGGGTGGTTACTGAAGCCCAGTTTGCCGGTGACCTTAATGCTGCGCGCTTTGGTCTGTACGCCGTTGAACTGAATCCCCTGAACCGCATCGTAACCTTCCACGCCATCCAGCCCTTCGAAGAAATCGAAATGCCACCACGCCCGGCGGAACTCACCGTCAGTAACCACTTGCAAACCGGCTTCCCGTTGCAGCTCAACGACACGGCGAATCTCATTATCCTCAATCGCCCGCAACTGGCCTGCATCAATCTCACCCGCCTGAAATTGCTTACGGGCTTGTTTGATCGCTGCGGGGCGCAAAAGACTGCCAACGACATCAGCACGGAATGGAGGAATAGTACGTTGCATGAAAATCTCCTGAAGTCACCTCACGCCATGAGCGGGAAGCAAATGATTTACAAAGTGAATAGTTACCTGAAGTTACATTAAGCCATCTGGATGGCTAAACATCCTTAAGGCCATCTTGTCATGCAAAGGATTTATCGACAAACGAGGATTTTTCATGGGGTATGAAGGAAATTCATGATGCAGGTGAGATTTACACAAGATAAAAAAAGCTGCTTGCTCAGCAGCTTTCCGGTTACTCAGGATGTCTGACCCGTACTCCGCTGCTGTGCCCTGCCGGAACAATCAACCGTTGTGGCAGCGTGAACATAAACCGGGTGCCGGTGCCGACTTCACTGATGATATCCAGTTTGGCATTGTGATGGCTGAGTGCATGTTTAACGATCGCGAGCCCCAGTCCGCTGCCGCCGGTCTGGCGTGAACGGGCCTTGTCCACGCGATAGAAACGCTCAGTCAGACGCGGTAAATGCTGTGGTTCGATGCCAGGACCATTATCGCTGACCTGGAATTGTGCGCCGAGGGGCGTCTGCTGCCAGCTCACTTCAACCCGTGTGCCTGACGGCGTATGGTTAACCGAGTTGTAAACCAGATTCGACACCGCGCTGCGCAACTGATCTTCATTGCCAAATACCTGCAATTTATCATTAACGCGAAACACGATATCGTGACGACCACTGCTCAGGGTTTGCACTTCCCGTTCGAGCATTCCCAGCATCAGCGGCATATCCACCCGCTCATTAAGATCGATATTCGTGGCCGCCTCAATGCGCGAGAGCGTCAGCAGTTGCTTAACCAGTCCGTCCATGCGACGGGTCTGCTCCTGCATGGTGTCCAGCGCTTTAGTGCGAAAAGGTTCTTCCAGCTTCTCGTCTTCCATCATCTCTAAATAGCCCTGTAACACCGTCAGCGGCGTACGTAATTCGTGGCTTACGTTGGCGAAGAAGTTACGACGGGCACCTTCGAGTTGGCGCATCTGGGTCACATCGCGCGCCACCATCAGCAACTGCCCTTCTGAATAAGGCATGACGCGAAACTCTACGTAGTGATCGTTGTTCAGCTGTAAATTCAGGGCACGATCAAATTCGCGGGCCTGAACCCAGGCGCGAAATTCAGGGTAACGTAACAGGTTGAAAATATGCTGTCCGTTATCTTCCGGCCAGCGAAAGCCCAGCAGGTCCTGTGCCAGACCGTTACACCAGAAGATATTGCCCTCTTCAGTCGCCAGCACCACCGCATCAGGCAGTGATTCAGCCCCGCTGCGAAAACGTTTAATCAGTTGACCAAGCTCACGCCGGCGCCGACGGTTACGCATCTGCATCTGGTTGAGGCCATAAAACAGCGGCTCCCAGCTCCAGCGGCCATTAGGTGGGGTAATACTGCGATCGAGCCATAACCAGTGAGAAAGTTTCAATTGGTTATAATAGTTCCAGCCCAGCGCCACCAGCAGCGACGCAAAAAGCAACCAGCCAAAGTGGCCGAAGAAAATACCGATGATCAGCGCCGGCAGGCAGAACAGAAACAGTTCTCCGGCCAGCCGTTTCCAGGACAGACGTTCTAACACACAGATTCCCCGCCAGTTGTTCACTACCCTAAATAATTCGCGTCATCCAGAGGCGCGCCAACACGCCTGCTGCTTGAATTACGACGGGTATTAGTAGCGCGTTGAGAACCGGTATCCGGTCCCGCGCACGGTTTGAATCATCCGGTCGTGCCCGCTGGTTTCCAACGCCTTGCGCAGGCGACGGATATGAACATCCACCGTGCGGTCTTCCACATACACGTTAGTGCCCCAGACGTTATTGAGCAACTGTTCGCGGCTGTAAACGCGTTCTGAGTGGGTCATAAAGAAGTGCAGCAGTTTGAACTCGGTCGGGCCCATGTCGAGCGCCTGCTCGTTGGCCATCACGCGGTGTGAGGACGGGTCGAGGATCAGGCCCTGCATGTCGATCACCTCTTCCACCGCCATCGGTGAAATTCGGCGCATGACGGCTTTAATGCGCGCCACCAGCTCCTTCGGAGAGAAAGGCTTGGTGATGTAGTCATCAGCCCCTACTTCCAGGCCACGCACCCGGTCTTCTTCTTCGCCGCGCGCCGTCAACATCATGACAGGAATTTCACGCGTTAAGGCTTCGCGTTTGAGGTGTTTGATGAACTGAATACCGGAACCGCCGGGTAACATCCAGTCGAGCAAAATAAGTTCGGGGAAAGGTTCGATTAACCGGGCGATTGCCGAGTCAAAATCTTCTGCTTCAACTGCCTGATAGCCATTCTGTTCCAATACGAAGCAGACCATTTCACGGATCGGAGCTTCATCTTCAACCACTAATATACGTCTAGCCATCGTAGATCCTGCCAATAGGTTAGCGATCAATTGTTTGATTGCGGAGGGCATTATGCGTCAGTTTTGTGACAGATTTATGAAAAAAGAAAAGCCAGCAAACTAAGTGTAGCTAAGCCTTCATTATTGCGTCATGCCACTGAAATGCCGCTTATTTAGCAGGGACAGCGGCCCCCGCTGGCGTTTATACTTTGCGGCATTGTTCGCGGTACTACGTCCTGGCACACTTCACTACGGGAGTTTCATGCGCCTGATTCACACCTCAGACTGGCATCTTGGTCAGTACTTCTTCACTAAAAGCCGCGCCGCCGAGCATCAGTCGTTCTTACGCTGGCTGACGGAACAGGTGGAAAATCATCAGGTTGACGCCGTGATTGTAGCCGGGGATATTTTCGATACGGGCTCCCCCCCAAGTTACGCCCGCGAATTGTATAACCGCTTTGTTGTAGAACTGCAACATACCGGCTGTCAGCTGATTGTGCTGGCAGGAAATCATGATTCTGTGGCAACGCTCAATGAATCACGTGAGCTGCTCTCCTGCCTCAATACCCGGGTGATTGCCACCGTTGGCGAAGACCTGTCGCAGCAAATTCTGGTACTCAATCACCGTGATGGCACGCCAGGTGCGGTGCTTTGCGCTATTCCGTTCCTGCGTCCACGCGATTTGATAGCCAGCCAGGCCGGTCAGTCCGGCAGCGACAAACAGCTGGTGTTGCAGGAAGCCATCGCCGCTCACTATGACGCGCTTTATCAGGCCGCGCTGGCTGAGCGCGACCGCCTCGGCGTGCCGTTACCGATCATCGCCACCGGCCATCTGACCACCGTCGGCGTCAGCACCTCTGACTCGGTGCGCGACATCTATATTGGCACGCTCGATGCCTTCCCGGCGCAGGCATTTCCGCCGGTAGATTACGTCGCCCTCGGGCACATTCACCGCGCCCAGTGTGTGGCAAAAACCGAGCATATCCGTTACAGCGGCTCGCCGATTGCCCTGAGCTTTGACGAGCTGAGCAAAGTGAAAAGCGTCTATTTACTCGACTTCGACGGCGCAGCGCTCAAGGCGATCGACACGCTGGAGATCCCGCAATTTCAGCCGATGCGGATGATTAAAGGTACGCTCGCCGACATCGAACAGCAGTTAACACAGTTTGCAGATACCGATGCCAGCAAGCCGGTGTGGCTGGATATTGAAGTCGCCACGCAGGATTACCTCAGCGATATTCAGCGTCGTATTCAGGCCCTGACCGCCGACCTGCCGGTAGAAGTAGTATTACTTCGCCGCAGCAAAGAGCAGCGGCAACACAGTATTTCGCAACAGGAAAAAGAGACGCTCAGCGAACTGAGCGTCAGCGAAGTATTTGAACGCCGCCTGGCGCTGGAAGCCGAAGTGGATGACAGCCGTCAGGCGCGGATGCGCACGATGTTCGCTCAGGTCGTCGAACAGGTACAGAGCGGCACGTCAACCGAAGAGAGCGCACAATGAAAATTCTCAGCCTGCGTTTGAAAAACCTTAATTCTTTGGAAGGTGAATGGAAAATCGATTTCACCGCCGAGCCCTTTGCCAGCAACGGTTTGTTTGCCATCACAGGCCCGACCGGTGCGGGGAAAACCACCCTACTCGACGCCATCTGTCTGGCGCTCTATCACCAGACGCCGCGCCTTAACGTTTCCCCTACGCAAAACGAGCTGATGACCCGTCATACGGCCGAATCGCTGGCTGAAGTGGAATTTGAAGTGAAAGGCATCGGCTACCGCGCCTTCTGGAGCCAGCGCCGCGCTAAAAACTCGCCGGACGGCAATTTACAGGCACCGAAGGTCGAGCTGGCGCTGCTGGCCGACGGCAAAATTCTGGCGGATAAAGTCCGCGATAAACTCGACGCCATTGCCCAATTAACCGGACTGGATTTCGGGCGTTTCACCAAATCGATGATGCTGTCGCAGGGTCAGTTCGCCGCCTTCCTCAATGCCGACGCCAACGACCGCGCCGAACTGCTCGAAGAACTGACCGGCACCGAGATCTACGGCCGTCTGTCTGAACGCGTGTTCGAACAACATAAAGAGGCGCGCGTGGCGCTCGACGGTTTGCATCAACGCATGGTAGGCATCGAGTTGCTTAGCGCAGAACAGCGTCTGGCGCTGGAAGCGCAGCTTAAAGCACTCAACGCGCAGGAAATGAGCCTCAGCCAGCAGGCGTTGCAACGTCAGCAGGACCTCAGCTGGCTACAACAGTGGCAGCAGGTGCAGCAAAAGCATCAGCAATCGGTGCAACAGCTGGCCGCGACGGAGCATGAAATGGCGCAGGCTGCGCCGCAGTTGCAGCAACTGGCACGCAGCGAACCGGCGGAAAAACTCCGTTCACGACTGAACGATCGCCAGCGCTGTCAGCAGGAAACCCTGAGTCTGCAACAACAGACCGCGCAGCTGATCCATCAGCAGGAGCAGCAACTTGCGCAGATGACGCCGCTGAAGCTGGCCGCCGAACAGGCGCAAAGTGCGCGCCAGAAACAGGCGGAAGACCAGCGCCAGCAGCAGACGCTGATTGAAGAACAGATCCTGCCGCTGGATAACAACATCGCCCTGTGGCAGAAATCGCAAACAGAAACGCAGCGGTCGGTAAACGACGTGCAAAAACAGGTCAGCGAGCAGAATCTCGCGCTGCAACAGCTGACCGAGGAACGCCAGAAACGGGAGGAACAAAGCCGACAGCATCTGACGCGCCATACCGCGCTGACCGACGCGCTGACAGTGCAGCAACAGCGTCAGACGGCGTTGGATAATCAGCATCCGCTGGCGGCGTTGCAGAAACGGCAGGCGGAGCTGACGCAACTGCGGCCGGTGCGCCAGCAATTGTATTCCCTCGCGCAACACTTTCCTCCGCTGAACCGCCGCGTAATGCAGCAAAATGCCGATTTCGCGCAGATCCAGACACAGGTCTTGGAAGAAGAACAGCGGCTGGGCACGATCCGTCTGCAATGCCAGAAGCAGCTGGAACACCTCAACGACGTCAAAGCGCGGCTGAAAAATGAAGAACTGATCGTCAGCCTCACTGCCGAGCGCGCGAATCTGCAAAGTGGCAAAGCCTGTCCGCTGTGCGGTTCGACATCGCATCCGGCGGTAGAAAACTATCAGGACGTGAAACCGTCGGAAACCGCGCAGCGAGTCGAAAAAATGCAGGCCGAATTCGACATGGCAAAAGCCAGCGGTATTGAGCTGGCGGCGAAGATCAAAGGCCTGAAAGAGCAGCAAATGCGCCTCCAAACGCAGCGGGAGCAGGATCAGCAACAGCTGAATGCACAACTCGAAAGCTGGCAGCAACTGAGCGCGCCGCTGAATCTGACCTTCGGGTTACAGGACACGGATGCCGTTCAGCAATGGCTGGCGGAACGCGATCGCGAGGAACAGCAGTCTCAGGATTTGCTGAGTCAGCACGAACAGTTGGCACGTGCGCTGCAACAGGCGAAAGACGCGCTGAATGATGCCGTGAATGCGCAGCAACAAGTGCAGCAGCACACCGCCCTGCTGACCGAGCGCTTCACGCTTATCCAGCAAAGTCAGGTTAAACGTCAGGAACAGCTGGAGCACCTGCAAAAACAGTTTACCGAAGGCGAGAAAACGCTGACGCAGTTGAATGCGCAGCGTCGCGTTCTGTTCGGCGATCGCCAGATTGCTCATGTTCGCGAGCACTTACATCAGCAACAGTTAGCCGCAGAGAAAGCGGTAAGCGTCGCGACCGAAGCGCTGAACAAAGCCCAGGAACAGCGCGATAAACTGGCCGGTCAGCTGGCCAGCACGCAACAGCAACTTCAACAGGCTACAGTACGACTGCAACAGGCTGAAAGAGAGTGGCAACAGGCCTTGGACGCCAGCGAGTTTGCCGACGAAGACGCGGTGAAACTCGCCCTGCTTGACGATAGCCTGCGCCAGCAACTTCAGCAGCAAAAAGAGCGTCTGCAACAGCAACTGGCCCAGGCGCAGGCGCTGCTGAACGATGCAAAAGCGACGCTGGACGCTCACCGTCTGGCGCGTCCAGCGCATCTTAGCGAGACCGAGAGTGATCTCACTCAGCTCACCGCAGAGCTGGCGGCACTGACGCAGCAGTTGAAAGCGTTACAGCAGCAGCTTGGCGAAGTCAGCAACCAGCTAAAATTCGACAAAGAGCGCCACAGCGGACAGCAGGCATTGATTGGCCAAATTGCGCAGGCACAGCTGACCTGTGACGACTGGGGGTATCTGAATACGCTGATCGGCTCCAGTGATGGCGCGAAATTCCGCAAATTCGCCCAAGGGCTGACGCTGGATCATCTGGTCTATTTAGCCAATAAGCAGTTGGAGAAGCTGCACGGCCGCTATCAGTTACAGCGTAAAACCAGCGATGCGCTGGAGTTACAGGTGGTCGATACCTGGCAAGCAGACGCGGTGCGTGACACCCGTACGCTTTCCGGCGGCGAAAGTTTCCTGGTCAGTCTGGCACTGGCGCTGGCGTTGTCGGATCTGGTCAGCGATAAAACCCGTATCGACTCGCTGTTCCTCGACGAAGGTTTCGGCACGCTCGACGCCGATACGCTCGACACCGCGCTTGATGCCCTCGACAGCCTGAATGCTTCAGGGAAAACCATCGGCGTGATCAGTCATGTCGAGGCGATGAAAGACCGCATTCCGGTGCAAATCAAAGTTACCAAAGTGAACGGGTTGGGCGTCAGCCGCCTGAGCAACCAGTTTAAAGTTTGACTCCTTCAGGCCGCTGGCGAAACGCTGGCGGCGTGCACATCCATCGCCCACCTGGCAGTCCTGATGTGGGTTCTACGCACCAGCGCAGTGCGCCTTTCTTTTACCCTCCTGCTGAAATTCCGCTGTGTGCTGTTTATCCACGACATGGCACGGCCTGTGCTTGCGGTTAGGTATACAGATTATGCATAGGCATTGCCCTAACCCGCTGCCATGGCTTTATTACCGCAAAGAGGTCAGCCGATGAAAAACAGTAAACCTGAAACCCACGCAGCTCAGACCCGCCGCCGCCAGCTGATGCAATGGTTGTCCATCACCGGTGGCGTCATGACGCCCGGCGGTATGATCCCCACCACCGTTTTTACTGTCGCTGACAGCGAGGCATGTGAAATATTTAAGAATAGGAGGAGGCAGTAGCCGCTGACTGCGGCCACTGACGCGGGCCGGTGATTTCCGGTGAGTATTGTGGCTGGAGCGATAACCTGGGCGTGACGAGTACGCTGGGTATCCACGCCGGTGACAGGCCTTATCGAACGGTCTGCTTAGGTGATCCGGCAGACCGTTCTCTTTTTTTTGGGGGGAGGAATAAAAGATTTAGAGTGTGAATCTACCTTGCGGCCATAACCATGCCGCGCCGCGAACGCCGCTGGAATCACCATGGGTGGCTTTAAGGATTGGCGTTTCGCATTCACCGCCGAATACCCACTGTTTTAATAACAGAGGAACGGTCTGATACAGGCGGTCAACGTTGCTCATGCCACCACCGAAGACAATAACGTCCGGGTCCAGGATATTCACCACGTTCGCCAGCGCCTTGGCTAAACGACGTTCGTAACGGCCAAGCGCCAGTTCAGCGACCGGATCGCCGCCGTTGGCGAGCTTAATAATTTCAGCACCTTTCAAACGTTGGGTTGAGAGACGGAAATAATCCTCCTCAAAACCGGTACCTGAGCAGAAGGTTTCTACGCAACCTGATTTTCCGCAGTAACAGGGGACTTCCTGCGCGAAGCGGATTTCGTCTTCATCGGGCCACGGCAGCGGGTTATGCCCCCACTCTCCGGCGTTACCATTGCCGCCTGCGTGGGCTTCAGCATTCAATGCAATACCGGATCCGCAGCCGGTGCCGATGATCACCGCAAACACTGTTTTCCTTCCTGCGCCTGAACCGTCGGTAGCTTCTGACACCGCCAGGCAGTTGGCGTCGTTAGCGATGCGCACTTCACGCCCTAACAGCGTGGCAAGGTCCTCATCCAGTTGCTGACCGTTCAGCCACACTGAATTGGCGTTTTTAACTTTGCCGGTAAACGGCGACAAAGTGCCCGGGATCCCCAGCCCCACGCTGCCGCGATGGCCGGTGGCTTTCTCGGCGTCCAGCACCAGGCCTTCAATGGCTTTCAGGGTCTTTTCATAATCGTTGCGTGGTGTGTCTACACGCTTGCGGAACAGTTCATGGCCTTCATCCGACAACGCGATTACTTCAATTTTTGTTCCACCTAAATCAATGCCAATTCGCACGGGTGCCTCACTTGGTTGGTGTCTGCGGTTCAGGGTGTACAGGTTAATCAGTGTAGAACCCAAAGGCGGTTGTGCGGGAAGATTTCCTAACGACGCACGCCGCTCAATTGGGTATCATGCCGCCCTGCATTCTATAAATCAGCGTACCACGGGTGCGCACGGACAGGGATAACATCATGTTATGGTTTAAAAATTTGTTGGTCTATCGTTTGAGCCGTGAAGTCTCTTTGTCTGCCGACGAGATGGAAAAGCAGTTAAGCGCCTTCACCTTTACACCTTGCGGCAGTCAGGACATGGCGAAGACCGGTTGGGTCGCACCGATGGGTTCTCACGGCGGTGATGCGCTGACTCACTCACACAATGGTCAGATCTTGCTGTGTGCCCGTCAGGAACAGAAGATCCTGCCCTCTCCGGTGATCAAACAGGAGCTGCAGGCGAAGATCGACCAGATCGAAGGCGAACAGCACCGTAAGCTGAAAAAAACCGAGAAAGACTCGCTGAAAGATGAAGTGCTGCACACCCTGATGCCGCGCGCGTTCAGCCGTTTCAGCCAGACCTATATGTGGATCGACACCGTTAATGATCTGATCATGGTCGATGCCGCCAGCGCTAAGAAAGCCGAAGACATGCTGGCGTTGCTGCGTAAAAGCCTGGGCTCACTGCCTGTCGTTCCGCTCACTATGGAAAGCCCGATTGAGCTGACGCTGACCGAATGGGTGCGTTCTGGCGAAACGCCGGCTGGTTTTACTTTACAGGATGAAGCTGAGCTGAAAGCCATTCTGGAAGAAGGCGGCGTGATCCGCTGTAAAAAACAGGCACTGGTCAGCGACGAAATCGCCACGCATATCGAAAACGGTAAGCTGGTCACCAAACTGGCCGTGGACTGGCAGGAACGCATCGCCGTGGTGCTGGCCGATGACGGCAGCATCAAGCGTCTGAAGTTCAGCGATGTGATCCGTGAACAGAACGATGATATTGACCGCGACGATTTCGCACAGCGTTTCGATGCAGACTTTATCCTGATGACTGGTGAGATTGCCGCACTGATCAAAAATCTGGTCGAAGCTTTGGGCGGCGAAGCACAACGCTAATAGACCCGCTATAAATAGACCTGTCATACTTCACATCGCAGGTGCGTTGGCTGCGCTCGCTCACCCGAATCACTTACCTGAGTAAGTGCATCGGGGTTCGTTCACTTGCCGCCTTCCTGCAACATGAATTATTTAGGGTATAAACCGGCCCAATAAAAAAGGACGCAAATGCGTCCTTTTTTATTGCTCACCGTATACGGTGAGTCATTATTTATTCAGGTATTTGCACAGGTAGGCGGTAGGTTCAACAACTTGCAGGTTGAACTCACTGTGGCCCGGCACATAGAATTTTTCACCCGGCATAAATACCTGCCAGTCCAGCGAGCCTGGAATTAATACTTTCAGCGAACCAAGTACGACGGTCATCTCTTCAGGTTTCTCAGTACTGAAGGTGTACTCCCCTTTCTCCATCACGCCGACGCTGGCTGAACAACCGGCGCTGTCGCTGTCAAAACCAATCGACTTTACCTTCCCTGCAAAATACTCATTATTTTTCAACATAGATTGGCCCTTCGCGATAAGTTTCAGAATCTCCATATTAGGGTTAGAAAAGGGCTGCTGTCACTGATTATTGTTGGTTTATGGATGAGTCCGGAGGCATGCCGCAAAGGCAAGACACTGATTTGATTTTATTGAGAGGCAGTGCCATTGTGGGCAGTTGCAACCTGCTGCATATTGAGACATCGCCCTTCATTCAGAAAAAGCAACCTGCATAAAAAAGGCCTGAAGATCAGGCCTTTTTACATTTCTCAACCAGCGTCAGACAATCAGCTCTGCGGCCAATTTGGCCACCAGCACGTTAGAAAGCAAAACCGGTATCCCGAGTTTACTCTGCAACAGATCGCCGTGCAGGCGATGGTAGCCGATGCAGTCGAGCACCACCACTTGCGCGCCCTGTTCTTCCAGCGCCAGTGCGGCTTTGGTCAGTTTTTCTTCATCCGCCAGATAGGGACTGGCGACGGCAAAACAGGGGGCTTTAGGCAGCTTCGACCATTTGATGGACTGCTCAGCAATCTGTGATTCGACCGGTACCACAATCCCAACCTGATGCGTGCCAACAATGGCGCGGATCAGTGGCGGAATAATGCGGTCCGGCTCAAGCAACATCGCGTTCTGCGCCTGCAAACCATGGAACACTCCGGTACAAAGCAGCAGGATCGTTTCACAGCCAAGCGCTTCCAGCCCGTCTATCTTCTCCTGTAATCCCTGCTCGACACGGTACGAACCCAGTATGACCTGGGTGCCGTCCAGTAAGCGTGAAACCAGCTGTGGCTCGCCCTCTGCGGGCGAATAACGCTGCTCAATTTGCTGCGCCGTCATGCCGTCGAGCAGACCAATGTGAGTTACCGACTCTTCAGGAAGATATTCCGACAGCAACGGCATAATGTCGCTGCGGGGGGCCTGACCAATAGTTAAGGTCGCAAAGGATGTCATCATAATGATCAATTCCGGCTTTGCAGGTGGCGCAGGCTTCCGTATAGCGTCAACAACAGTTGATATTCGTCGGCATCAAAGAACTGACAGGTGCCGCGTCCAAACTCTTTCGCTACTTCGACAGCAAATTTCGCCGCCAGTGCGATGTCAACTTCATGGCTTGCGCCCGTTCCGCAGCCCGGTACAACCGATTCTGCGGTAATTGCCACACCGACGACGGGAACGTCAGTTGCCGTTGATGGTTGCAGAATGCTGTTCAGGTGGTGAACACCGTTGCCATATGGCGTGATGTCCTGCGTAGTGATCGGGAAAGTCACGGCCGGTTTGCCGGTTGTCATCTCCATGATACGCAGCAGATCTTCAGAGATCCGCAGGATGTAACCCTCTTTCACCGTCGGCGATATCGCAAAGCCTTTGTGATTGATGATGCGGTTACCTTTGGTGGTATCGATGGACAAAATCGCGTCCACACCTTCCACCACTTCGTTGTCATTCATGGTGACGTCGTCGATTGGCGAGTCCATGAAATCTACCGGGTCATGCGGCCGCGTGGGGGCATTGGGGCAGATATGGGTCGTGATGATCACGTCACCGTCGAGGACATCGCCTTTGCGTTGCATGTCAGCCAGCTTTAACGCGCTGCTGACGGCTGCGATGGCACCGTCGGCATCCGAGACCACGCCGATACGCGTCGGGCGCGCACCAATACCGCCCAGACGGCCGATAATACCCAGCGTCGGCGCACTGCCTCCCCGGCTTTTTCCCTGGCTGCCGGGCACGGTGATACGTACAAAATCGGTGCCCCCTTTCGCGCCGTCGGCACGGTGCGTACTCGCGGTGACACCGGGATATCCGGCGAACAAGTCCACTACGTCCTGACCGCTGACGTAAGCACTGTCGATCACTTCAAACACGGTCAACGTCTGTTGCAAACTCATCATGCTTTCCTCTTAAAACATCGCGGCAGGCGCTGCTTGAGCGCATCAACCAAAACTGCCGCGAGGTAGGTTCAGCTTTTCATTTCAGCGTTTGATTTCGCAAAGGCATGAATGATCAGTCTGTTTTTTTTCATATGGCTTAAAAGCCCTGGTGTTAACGCACTATTACTTGGTTTTGGCACTGAAAATCGAGTTAAAGAAGCTGTACAGGGCATCACCGGCAATAAAACCAGCAGCCAGAATTTCCATCGGCGTACGCCCTTTTTCACCCCAGATACGGATGATGATAATACGCAGCACGATACCGGTTATGACGGCCCAACCGGCCATCACGCTGTTAATCAGCAAGCCTGTTGCCAGCAGAACACCAAGTTGACGCTTAGGTCCGCCGATAAGCTGAATAAGTGCGCCAGGGATCGCCCAAATCATCAGACTGTAAGCAATGCCTGGCTGAGCACCGGCCTGAATAGTTTTGGCATATACGCGGGCAACCGGCGGTACCAGGTCTTGCGCGAAGTAACCGATGTGTGCAAACCAGACCACCGGGATGGCAATCACAAAAGCGATCAGTGCCGCAAACAGCTGGATACGTCGCCCGGTGAGTTCCGCCTGCAAATCTTTACCATAACCACGCAGGATAAAGCCGGCTTTGAGGTCAAAACCCATATCGGCAAAGGCAGGTCCTGTGGCAGCGGTAAAGCCGGTCAGCACGCACAGTGCCAGCGGCGGGAAACCAATCAGAATGCCGACAATAAGGGTGATTAAAGCGACGGCAAAGGCCGGGAACCAGCCAGAGTGCATCGCGGCAATGCCAACGATCAGTTCATGGAAAAAGGCAGCGAAAGCGGCATAAACAATGAAAGCAATCAGCATGCCGATCGACATTTCGCTGTACAAACCGCCTGCCAACGCTAATAGCGCGGCGATGGCAATATAGCCCACGGCGCCAAGCCCAAGCGCTTTACGCACTTCGGTTGCCGGTTGCGTAAAGCGGGTTTTGGCGTCGGCGTTCTTCGCGCGCACCACCTGAATCACCTGAATCAGTGACACCAGCCCCGCGCCCACCATCATGCCGTGCGGAATGTACATGGCGCTGAGATCCAGTCCGGCAATCGGCTGTGCGTAAGCGCGGATCAGCAAACCTATGCCGAACATGCTCAATGCCCAGATGTTGCCGATGAATGCCGTACCGAAAGCCGCCATCGGAATTTTAAGCATCGCACCACCGAGGCCAATCACCACGCCCACCACCAGCAGCCAGGCCTGACGCCCGCCTTTGTCACCGGCTTTAATCGCCTCAGCAGCGGCTACACCCGGTGGCCACGCATTACTGGCCGGGAAGACTTTGGTATCAAACAAACGGTAAAGCAGATAGGCATCCAGCAGCATGGCAACCGAAACACCGATAAACATCGGCAGGATTAACTGAGGCTGGCCCATGACATAAGGAATGGCAATCGGCATCAGCAGGCTGTTGGCGGCACCGAAGGTCGCGGAGGAGATAACTGTCTGCGCCAAATTTTGCGTATGTATAGAGCGGTAACGCTGGAAGGCCTGCATCGGGACACGCGCCAACAGCATGGCAAAAAGCGCACCGATGATTGACGTATTGGGCGTAACACCCAGCGTGGTGATCAACTGCACACCGATGATTGCGCCCAATATAGAGAGCAAAATCATGACCAATAGCGTGCCAATATCCCTGAGGGGATTTTGATTATTATTCTGCAGATCCTGTTCTGACATAACGGCCCCTGAGATTGGTGCAAATAAACGCGTTACTTTTCATGCCTGAGAATAACTTTATTCATCGGCGTTCAGTCGGGCGCGGTATCGGTCTATTGCCAATACTCGTCACCTAATTTTTCAGCTAACTGCTGAGTGACGGCGATCAGACCCTCTTTAATTCCGGCGGGGATATCACGGCCTTCCTGAGGAGAAGGAAACGATAAACACAGCCCCACCATCTCATTACGGTGCTTATTCGTAATACTGGTGGCGAGGGTGCTAATACCTTGCAACGTCTCATTGCAGGCATGCGACACGCCTTTTTCCCGGATCTCAGCAAGTCGGGCTAAAAGAGCCTCTAAAGTTTGCGGAGAATTGACTGAATTGACCCGGTAATCCGTGCCAAAACGTTGAATAACGTCACTGTCGCTATACCGGGCGAGGATCGCACGCCCGATGGCTGTTTCATGCGCCGGAAGCAGACTGCCTGCGGGTGTTACTACCTGCAGATAGGTACGCCCGGGGAACATGCGCATCACCATGATGTCCCGCCCGGCCAGCATCGAGATATAACCGGTACACTGCGTGGTATTACCCAGCTGCGCCATGTAAGGCGACGCGGCATCCACCAGCGGTGCCGACAGGTAATGACTGGCAACAGAGAGAATCAGTTTCCCGATCCGATATAAACGACTTTCGGGGTCGCGCTCTAATAAGCCCTGGCTTTCCATGGTCATTAATAATCGCGATGCGGTACTTTTCGGTAATTTTAAATGTTCAACCACATCACTGAATGACAGGCCAGGGTGGCCCTGTCCGCTCCCCTGTCGGGAAAACAATTGTAATACCGCAGAGGCATTTTCTAATGTGGTCATAATAACTGTTCCGTTATATGGAACTCTGTTCCTAGTTTGTTAACCAAAAATTAAGGCCGTTAACGATCAGGGTCAAGTTGTTTATTTATTGACTGGCTAATGTCGGCAAGCAGATATTCTTTATGGCTAAAGAAAATACAGATAATGGCAGGATGTGCGGCACCTTAGCCGAGCTTTAACATGGTTTAATAAAAAAAAGCAGCAGATTACTTTGAATCAACCTAACAAAACGGCCTGCCAGTAGCAGACCGTTTTAAGGGACGGAGTTAACTGATGCTTTGATCTTCGTAACGCCTTTTGGAATCCAGTGCTTCACGTTCAGTTTCATGTTCGCTGATCAGCGTATCGGGTTTGGGATGGTCGGCCCGCAGTTCGTACCAGGTTTCCGTTTTTCCTGGCTCGCCCTTTTCAACCGGAACAATATAGGCAGTGCGTGGATAGGGAGGCTGACTCGGCATAACAACTCCTTGGCTGAGGGGAAATACATAAACTTCAGAGTTTAAGTATAGACAGTCAGCGATAACGCCTCACAACGTCATGGGTCGGAAGCCTCTGAAAAGCAAAAAGGGCCATCAGGCCCCTTTCTTTCTCAATAGGTTGTCGACCTGGCATCATCGCGCAACAGGTAGCGCCAGCGCATCAAGTATGGCTTCAACGACGTGAGCAGGTGTTTGAGCACCATCCACGACGATGTGTGCTGCCGCCTGATAAAGGGCTTCACGCTCATTGAGCACTTCCAACATCTCTTCAGTGATAGGTTTGCCAGTCAGGGTTGGGCGCTGATCTTCCAGCGGCGATTCCTGCAGACGATGTGCAAGCGTAGCTGCCGGTGATCGCAGATAAATAACCGTACCGGTGCGGCGCATAAAATCACGATTACGTTCAGCCAGAACGACACCACCACCGGTCGCCACCACGGTCTGCGGTGCGCTGATGCTTTCAAGCGCGTCGGTCTCACGACGACGAAAACCCGCCCAGCCTTCACGCTCAACAATTTCAGCCACGCTCAGTTGAGAGGTTTGCAGCAGATAACTATCGGTATCGACAAATTTATAGCTCAGTGCAGTAGCCAGCGCACTGCCCACCGTGGTTTTACCTGCGCCGCGGGCGCCTATCATGAAAATGGGTTGAGTCATTACCGCTGTCCTTAATCCCGGGGAGCTTCTATCCACTGGATGACGACGCTTAATCGTCTGATGTGTGTCAAAACCGTAAAGTTGTACTCGTAAAATAGTACAACAAAAAAGCCTCACCAACAGGTTTATATCGCCCGTTGTGAAGCCTTAGGTCACTGCTGTCTGCTACTAATAATCATCTTACTTGAAGGCATCATACTGATAAATGCCGGTGGCGCAACGGATCCGCTCAGGTCAAGAGGCAAAAGAGGTGTAAACCGCAAGATCAGCGGGGTTTACACACATAGACCAGTGCCGGAGGGAAGTTTTTCACCACGCGGATTTTCTGCCAGGTAAAATAACGTGAAAGCATCTTCTCCGACAAATGGCTGTATTGAAACTGCACCATTACGCCATCATTTGCTTTAAGTCTTTGTTGCGCTTTTTGCAAGATTTTCATGCTGATGCGGGTAGGTATCGACAGCAATGGCAGGCAGGAGAAAATGGCGTCAAAATCCCCCTCAAGATGTTCTGCGGAATGCGCCATCACCTGCAGGCGTGCATCGTCGATCAGGTTCAGTTTATGCACGAAGCCGGATTGAATCTCAAACGCCTGCAGCTGCGCATCCGCCCGCATATTGTCGAGGATGCGCTTAGTCAGTACGCCGTCTGCAGAACCCAGTTCCGCAATTTTCAACGATCTGGCCCAGTCAATCTGGCTGAGCATCGAACGGCACAGCCACGGAGAAGAAGGTACCAGTGTCCCCATGGTGCGAGGAGACGAGATAAAATTCTGTAAGTAATAAAATTGATTCTGTAATGAAACCCTGGTGTTTTTGATAGTCAGTCTTGTGGCATTTAACATTTTTTATAACCCCTGGGGAAGTAGACCCTGTCTCTTATACACATCTGACGCTGCCGACGACTCCTTACGTGTAGA
>CAMLBO010000037.1 GCA_946478305.1 uncultured Enterobacterales bacterium | reverse complement strand
AGATTTCTGCCTGTCTCGTGGGCTCGGAGATGTGTATAAGAGACAGGCGTTGAGAATGGCGATGCCGTTAGCGGGCAGGCCTTCATAAATCTCGCCTTTAGCCTGTGCCACGCCGGCAAGAGAGCCAAAACCCTCAAGGTGCGCTGCGGAAAGATTATTCACCAGCGCCGTTTCCGGTCGCGCTAAATCGGTGGTGTAGGCAATCTCACCGAGATGATTAGCACCCATTTCGATCACCGCAAAGTCATGCTCTGCCGTTAGTCGCAACAGGGTCAATGGCACGCCGATGTCATTATTGAAGTTGCCAGCGGTATATAAGACGTTGCCGCACTGGCGCAGAATGGCTGCTGCCATCTCTTTCACTGAGGTTTTACCGGAAGAGCCGGTCAGGCCAACAACACGGGCTGGTACCTGCTGACGCACCCAGGCACCCAGTTGTCCCAGCGCGATACGGGTATCGGCTACCACTAATTGCGGCACATCCACCGGTAAGCGCTTACTTACAACTAAAGCTGCGGCACCCGCAGCAATAGCATCAGCAGCGAACTCATGCGCATCAAATTTTTCGCCTTTCAGTGCGATAAACAGGCCACCCGCTTCAACCTTACGTGTATCAGTCGTTACACGATCAATCTTGGCATCAGCACCTATCAGCTCGGCGTTAAGTACACGGGTGAGAACCTGCAAAGAAACGCGAATCATGCAACCACCCCCAGCAAACGGGCAGCAGTCACACGATCGGAATAGTCCAGACGTTGGTTGCCGACCAGTTGGTAATCTTCATGTCCTTTACCGGCGATCAGCACCACGTCCTCTTTTGCTGCCTGCATAATGGCGCTGGTCACCGCTTCAGTACGGCCATGTATTTCCAACGCACGCCCGGCATCGAGCAAACCGGCCAGAATATCGGCCACTATCGCACGCGGCTCTTCGCTGCGCGGATTGTCGTCGGTCACGATCACGCGATCGGCGTATTGTTCAGCGATCCCGCCCATAAGTGGGCGCTTACCTTTGTCACGATCACCACCGCAACCAAAGACACACCACAATTGGCCTTTGCAATGCAGACGCGCTGCCGCAAGGGCTTTCTCGAGCGCATCTGGCGTGTGGGCGTAGTCGACGACGACTGTCGGTTTACCCGGCGCATTGAAGACTTCCATACGCCCATATACCGGCTGCAGCTGTGAACCGGTGGACAATAATGCGTCCAGCGGATAATCCAGTGACAGTAATGTCGCCAAGGCCACCAGAAGATTACTGACGTTAAATGCGCCCATCAGGCGGCTTTCAAGTTTGCCTTCACCCCAACTGGAGTTGATATGTATCGTCGCGCCGTTGTCGTGATAATCGACGGCGCGCGCCACCAGCCAGCGACCTTTCCAGCCTGCCGGAATTTTATCTTCCATGCTGACAGCAACAGCGTCCGGCAGTGTTGCCAACCAGCGCAGCCCGACGTCATCATCAGCATTAATAATTTTTTGCCCCACCTGATGCGTGGCGAAGAGCTGCCATTTGGCCGCTTCGTAATTTTGCATATCGCCGTGATAGTCAAGATGATCGCGACTCAGGTTGGTAAAGGCTGCGGCGGCAAAAGGCAGTGCTGCAACGCGATGTTGAACCAGCCCATGGGAAGAGACTTCCATTGCTGCAAACGTTGCGCCCTGCTGTACCAGATCGGCTAATACGTGCTGGACCTGTACCGCAGAGCCGGTGGTATTTTCAGCAGGAATGACCTGGTCAAGTAAACCATTGCCTACTGTCCCCATCACTGCGCTGGTTTCTCCCAACAATTGCGCCCATTGAGCCAGAAGCTGAGTAGTGGTGGTTTTACCGTTAGTACCGGTCACGCCAACCAAGCGTAGTGTTTTACCCGGCTCAGCGTAAAAACGCCCGGCAAGTTCCGACAGCAGCACATTAAGGTTATCGAGATAGATAACCGGCACACCATGCATCTGGCATACCGCACCATGCTCTTGTTCACCCTTAGCTTCGGCCACCACGGCGGCCACACCCTGGGCAATGGCCTGTGGAATAAAACGACGCCCGTCGTTGGTATGGCCTGAAATCGCGACGAACAGATCTCCGGCAGCCGCCGCGCGGCTGTCTAAAATCAACTCTCTTAGCGCTACGTCTGGGGCATCACTCACCCAGGGCGCCAGTAGGTCGCGCAAATTACGATCTGCCACCTGAAGCCTCTTTTTGATTGTTAACTATTGAGTCATTTTCACCGGCGGTCAGTGCATCAGGTTCGATGTTCATGGTGCGCAGTACGCCCCCCATGATGGCACCGAAGACTGGCGCTGAAATGGCACCACCGTAATATTTACCGCCCTGAGGGTCATTGATGACCACCACGAGCGCAAAGCGTGGGTTGCTGGCAGGTGCTACGCCTGCGGTATAAGCAATGTAGCGATTAACATATTTTCCATCCGGGCCGACTTTTTTCGCAGTACCGGTTTTAATCGCAATGCGATAACCCTTGATAGCGGCTTTTACGCCACCACCGCCCGGTAATGCCACGCTCTCCATCATGTGAACCACGGTACGTACCAGAGGTTCAGGGAAGATGCGCTCACCGGAAACAGGGGGATCAACTTTGGTGATCGACAATGGGCGGTAAATGCCCAGACTGCCGATCGTTGCATAGACACGCGCTAACTGAAGTGGAGTCACCATTAGCCCGTAGCCGAAAGAGAAGGTGGCCCTCTCTATGTCAGACCACCGTTGTTTTTTAGGGTATAAGCCACTGCTTTCTCCAACCAGCCCCAAATTGGTCGGTTTTCCCAATCCGAATCGCGAGTAAGTATCTACCAGCTCTGCGGACGGCATCGCTAACGCCATTTTTGATACACCGACGTTACTCGACTTCTGTAAGACACCCGTCACTGAAAGTTCCGGATATCGGGCCACGTCTTTAATCTCGTGGCCATTAATGAGGTATGGCAGGGTATTGAGAACACTGTTCTCCTTCACTACCCCGTTTTTAAGCGCAGTCATCACCACCATGGGTTTAACAGTGGAACCCGGCTCAAAAATGTCTGTAATAGCACGGTTACGCATGGCTTCTTTAGGCGTATCCGGCAAATTGTTAGGGTTGTAGGAAGGGCTGTTCGCCATGGCCAGCACTTCACCGGTCTGCACATCCACCAGCACCGCAGTACCGGATTCCGCTTTGTTAAACGCCACTGCGTTACTGAGTTCACGATAGACCAGCGCCTGCAGACGCTCATCGATACTGAGTGCAAGATTGTGCGCCGCCTGGCTGTCTACCGACGAGATATCCTCGATTACGCGACCGAAACGGTCTTTACGGATGGTACGTTCGCCCGGTTTACCGGTGAGCCAGCGGTCAAAGCTCTTCTCTACACCTTCGATGCCCTGACCGTCGATGTTAGTCACACCAATAACATGCGCAGTCACCTGTCCTGCGGGATAGTATCGGCGCGATTCCTGACGCAGAGAGATACCTGGAAGCTTCAGCTTGTGAATATATTCGCCAATGGATGGATTGACCTGACGTGCCAGATAGACAAAGCGCCCTTTCGGGTTAGCATTAATCCGGGCGGAAAGTTGATCCAGGGGAATATTTAAGGCATCGGATAACGCTTTCCAGCGGGTATCTACAGTGATACCACCGCGATCGTTGATCTCTTTGGGGTCAGCCCAAATAGCATTTACAGGCACGCTCACTGCCAGAGGTCGCCCGGCACGATCGGTGATCATGCCGCGGGAAGTCTCTATAGTTTGTACCCGCAGTGAACGCAGATCGCCCTCTTTGACCAATTTATCTGGGTTGATAACTTGCAGATAAGCCACCCGCAGCATCAACCCCACCATCGCGAGAAGAATACAGCCGCACAACAACGCAAAACGCCAGCTTATAAAGCTGGCTTGATCTTCAGGACGTTTTAACTTCGTTTTGCGCGCTGCTTTCATCAGTTGCTTATCTTCTCCATGAGCATTTTAAGGTTGAACCACAATATTTTCTTGGGATGGATCAACGTGTTGCATCTGCAATTTCTCCGTTGCGATGCGTTCTACACGGCTGTGATCGCCGAGAGCATTCTCTTCAAGGATCAGGTTGCGCCATTCAATGTCCAGAGCATCCCTTTCCAGTACCAGTTGCTCTCTTTGCGCCGTCAATAAGCGGGTCTTGTGAGAGGTTGTGACGACAAAAATGGCGCTAACCAACACGGCAATCAGCAACAGCATGGGAATCTTGCCATTGCGTAAAATGTCACTGGTAATAACACCCACCAAGCCATGACGCTCGTTACCAATCACAGTGCCGTTCTCTCGGCGAAGCGTAAAACGGAGCTGCGCGCACGTGGGTTCTCTGACACTTCAGCGTCAGAAGGCTTCATCTTCCCTACTGGCTTCAGGGAACGCCCCCCCAGTTCTGCGATTTGTGCTTCGGTCATCGGGATCCCGGCCGGGATCTGCGCACCGCGGCTGTGCTGACGAATAAAGCGCTTCACGATGCGGTCTTCGAGCGAGTGGAAACTGATCACTGACAGACGTCCTTCAGCCGCCAGAATCTCGAGTGCACCATCAAGTGCGCGTTCGATCTCTTCCAACTCACTGTTGATGTAGATTCGGATCGCCTGGAAACTGCGGGTTGCCGGGTGTTTATGCTTTTCACGAAACGGCGATGCATTGGCGATCAGATCAGCCAACTCCTTGGTGCGTGTCATCGGTTGTTCGCGATTGCGTTCAACAATGGCGCGGGCAATGCGCTTGGCAAAGCGTTCTTCACCAAAGGTTTTCAGCACCCAGGTGATGTCTTCTTCTTCCGCTTTCATCAGCCATTCGGCAGCCGAGTAGCCGCGCGTTGGGTCCATTCGCATATCCAGTGGCCCATCACGCATAAACGAGAAGCCACGTTCGGCGTCGTCCAGTTGTGGAGAAGAGACCCCCAGATCCAGCAATACGCCATCAATCTTGCCTTCAAGGCTACGATCTTTAACGTATTGCGCTAAATCAGAGAAAGGACCATGAATAATGGAAAAGCGGGGATCGTTTATCGCTTCTGCCGCTTTGATGGCCTGAGGATCGCGATCAATAGCAATCAGGCGCCCGTCCGGCCCAAGTTGGGACAGAATCAGACGCGAATGGCCACCACGGCCAAAAGTTCCATCAATGTATATTCCATCTTGACGGATGTTCAGGCCGTTTACGGCCTCATCCAGCAAAACGGATGTGTGCTTATAATTTTCAACCATGCTTATAGTGACAAGTCCTGTAATCGTTCAGAAAGTGGTTCCTGAGACGACTGTTCAGCGTCAATGTCTTCCTTAACTTGTTGATACCAGGTCTGTTCATCCCACAGTTCAAACTTATTGAACTGCCCAACCAGCATCACTTCTTTGGCAAGCCCGGCGTGTTGACGCAGTGTGGTTGCAATCAACAGTCGCCCGGCGTTATCCATCTGACATTCACTAGCATGCCCCAGAAGCAGGCGCTGAATACGGCGCTCAACGGGATTCATACTCGACAGACGGGACAATTTTTGTTCGATGACTTCCCATTCGGGCAGGGTGTACAGGAGGAGGCACGGGTGATGGAGGTCTATGGTACAAACCATTTGACCTTGCGATTCTTCGCTCAGCAAATCCCGATATCGGGTGGGTACGGCAAGTCGCCCTTTGCTGTCGAGGTTAACCATCGTCGCGCCACGAAACATGACCGATCTACCCCTCTATGACCTTAATCACCACTTTCCTCCACAAATTCCCACTTAAAAGAGTTTACGGATGGTTTTAAAACCTTGTCAAGCCAGAGCGGAGGCGGTTTGGCAATATTTACTCTGCATCAGGAAGACGCATCGTAATGAGGTAGGGTTTTTTAGTCGCGGAATAGAAAATAACATCATGATTAGTTGAGGAAATTTCGTAGTAAAAATAATGATGATTAAAAATAA
Source organism: uncultured Enterobacterales bacterium (assembly GCA_946478305.1). Lineage (GTDB taxonomy): Bacteria > Pseudomonadota > Gammaproteobacteria > Enterobacterales > Enterobacteriaceae > Ewingella. Next base: position 35,312 of record CAMLBO010000037.1, on the reverse strand, counting down.
ATCAAATTGAACATTATTTAGCTATTTGTATTCTTCTGCTATCGATCTCTCATTTCTTAACCTGTTTAACGCCGAAATGAAAATTTGGCTTCATTTTCGCCGCTGACTGCTAAAACGACATTACTCATGTTGCGAGGCCGCGTGCTACAAGCCTTTGACGTTTTTTTTAAAAATCGGGAAAAGTCCCGAAAAAACCACGTCAAAATGACGGCGTGAATTCTACAGCACTTTTAAAGTCGGTATTAACGTATTTTTAAAATTGATTTGGCGATTTATATCAGAGAAATAATGCAGGAAAACATTTGCTAATAATTCAGATGTTAAGATATTTCCCAAAATACCCATCAGGACGTTATGGGTTATTTTTTAGCCATATTTAAGGGGTGATGGGGTGATGCTGCGAAAAGTAAAAAAACGGGCCACCTTGTGAAAGACCCGTCATGTTCCTTACACGTATCACTTACGGCTTAAACGCCCACGGCGGAAAAGATTGCGACGAATGCGGGTCAGGCCAGCTTTCGGTTTTCTCGGTTCATCGAGACATGCCAGTACCAATTCAAGTACCCGCTCGGCCACATCACGATGACGTTGCGCCACTGCCAGTACTGGGCAATCCAGGAAATCGAGCAGCTCATTGTCACCAAAAGTAGCGATAACCAAATCAACCGGCAGCCGCCCCTGCTGCTTAAGGGTCACATCCATCACGCCCTGTAATAGCTGAAAGGAGGTTGTAAACAGTGCCTGTGGCATCGGATGGTTTTTCAACCATTCCGCAAAGGCAATCCCTGCCGATTCGCGATCATAAGCGTTGGCATACAGATATTGCGGCTGCCTGGTGTCTTCGGCCCAGGCCTGGCGGAATCCCTGCTCGCGCAAAAAACTGACAGACAGTTCAGGCAAAGCACCCAGATAGAGAACCGATTCAGCCGGAAATGTACGTAACTCCTGTGCCAGCATTAACGCATCATCCTGGTCCGCACCCACGACGCTGATAAAATGTTCAGGATCCAGCGCGCGGTCTAGCGCAATGATCGGAAAATCGTCATTGGCCCAACGTTGATAAAAAGGATGTTCAGGAGGAAGAGAAGTAGAAATGATGATCGCATCAACCTGGCGTTGTAGCAGGTGCTCGACACAACGCATTTCGTTGTCAGGCTGGTCTTCGGAGCAGGCAATCAGTAACTGATAACCACGCTGGCGGGCCTGCCGTTCAAGATAGTTCGCGATTTTGGTGTAACTGGTGTTTTCAAGATCGGGGATCACCAGCCCGATAGAACGGGTTCTGCCAGCGCGTAAACCTGCCGCCACAGCATTCGGGTGGTAGTTATGCTCCTTCACGACAGCCATCACTTTTTCAACTGTCTTATCGCTGACACGATACTGTTTCGCTTTGCCATTAATCACGTAACTGGCGGTAGTCCGCGAAACGCCCGCTAACCTCGCGATTTCATCCAGTTTCACCGAGAAAACCCCTTTCATTGCTCATAAAATCAAATGCAGCCGCCTGGAATTGACCGTCACACTGAACGGCAAAGGCGTTTCCTGCTCTTTTTTGGCTATTCCGGCGGCGCATAACGCGCAGGCGGATGCCGAAATGATTAATTAAATTTTTGTTATCTAACCGCAGAAGACCTTGCTGAGCAAGGTGTTTTACCGAATCGTTTCACCTGAAACCTTCATTTTCGCCAAGAAGGTTCAGACCTCGTGACAAAATAAAAGCCCAACCTGAAGGTTGGGCTTTTGTCTCACATAGCGCTTGTCGCCGTTGAAATGACGCTGGCGAAACGCAGCGGCTGTTAGCGCATCACTTTATCGCCACGGGAAACACCCACTACGCCGGAACGGGCAACTTCAACAATTTCGGCCACTTCCCGCACCGTTGCCAGGAAAGCATCGAGTTTGTCGCTGGTGCCAGCCAGTTGTACCGTGTAAAGCGTGGCCGTGACATCCACAATCTGCCCACGAAAAATCTCAGTGGAACGTTTCACCTCTTCGCGGCCATAGCCTGAAGCCTGCAACTTGACCAGCATGATCTCACGTTCAACGTGAGCGCCCTGCACCAGCTCATTGACGCGTAGCACGTCCACCAGTTTATGCAGTTGCTTTTCGATCTGCTCAAGCACCTTGGCATCACCCACGGTCTGAATAGTCATGCGTGATAAGGTCGGGTCATCGGTCGGGGCCACGGTCAGGCTTTCAATGTTGTAGCCGCGCTGCGAGAAAAGGCCAACCACGCGTGATAACGCCCCCGATTCGTTCTCCAGCAGTACTGATAAAATCCGGCGCATGATCAGGTCCTCTCCGTTTTGCTTAACCACATTTCGTCCATCGCACCGCCTCGGATGTGCATAGGGTAAACGTGTTCTGTTTCATCTACGCTGATATCCACAAATACCAGACGGTTTTTCTGTTCCAGCGCCAGCGCCAGTTTGCTTTCCAGCTCATCCGGAGTGCGGATCGCAATCCCCACATGTCCATAGGCTTCCGCCAGTTTGACAAAATCAGGCAGTGACTGCATGTAAGACTGGGAGTGGCGTCCTGAATAAATCATATCCTGCCACTGTTTCACCATGCCGAGGTAACCGTTGTTAAGGTTGACCACGATCACCGGCAAATCGTATTGCAGTGCCGTAGAGAGTTCCTGAATATTCATCTGAATACTGCCGTCACCCGTGACACAAATGACCGTTTCATCAGGTAAACCCAGTTTCACACCCAGTGCCGCAGGCAAACCAAAGCCCATGGTGCCGAGGCCGCCTGAGTTTATCCAGCGACGTGGCTTATCAAACGGGTAGTAGAGCGCCGCAAACATCTGGTGCTGGCCGACATCGGACGTGACATAGGCATCCCCCTTGGTGAGCCGGTGAAGCGTCTCTATGACCGCCTGAGGCTTGATTGTGCCGCTGTTCTTGTCATAACCGAGACAGTTTTTAGTGCGCCACTGTTCGATACTCTGCCACCAGTCACGCAGCGCGTCATATTCCTGCTTCTCGTCACTTTGGGCCAACAGTTCAAGCATCTGCTCCAGAGTTTGTTTGGCGTCGCCAACGATAGGAATGTCTGCGCTCACCGTTTTGGAGATCGACGTCGGGTCGATATCGATATGCATAATGGTGGCATTCGGGCAGTACTTGGCCAGATTGTTGGTCGTGCGGTCATCAAAACGTACGCCCACGCCGAAAATCAGATCGGCGTTATGCATCGTCATATTGGCTTCATAGGTACCGTGCATACCTAACATACCGACACTTTGGCGGTGTGTGCCGGGGAATGCCCCCAGCCCCATAAGTGAACTGGTTACCGGCAAATTGAGCTTTTCTGCCAGTTGCAAAAGTTCGTCATGACACGCTGAATTGATCGCGCCACCGCCCACGTACAACACCGGTTTTTTAGCTGCCAGCAGAGTTTGCAATGCGCGTTTAATTTGCCCACGGTGGCCCTGTACGGTCGGGTTATAAGAGCGAAGGCTGACGTGCTCCGGATAGGCGTAGGGCAGTTTTATCTGCGGGTTTACCACGTCTTTTGGCAAATCGACCACTACCGGCCCCGGTCGGCCAGTTGATGCCAGATAGAATGCTTTTTTAAGCACCGTCGGAATGTCTTCCGCACGCTTCACCAGAAAGCTATGTTTTACCACCGGGCGGGAGATCCCCACCATGTCACATTCCTGGAAAGCATCATAGCCGATGAGTGAACTATGTACCTGGCCTGACAACACCACCAGTGGAATGGAATCCATATAGGCCGTAGCAATGCCGGTGATAGCATTCGTTGCGCCGGGACCAGAAGTCACCAGCACCACGCCCACATCGCCGGTGGCGCGGGCATAACCATCAGCCATATGAACAGCGCCCTGTTCATGCCTCACCAGCACATGATCAATCCCGCCGACCGTATGCAGGGCATCGTAGATATCCAGCACCGCTCCGCCGGGATAACCGAATACGTGTTTAACGCCCTGGTCGATCAATGATCGAACGACCATCTCGGCTCCTGACAACATCTCCATGGTTTTGCCTCCAGGCTTTTTGTTTCTAATAGGATGACTTATTTTAATAAGTGAATTGCCAGGGTAAGTCAGCAACTCAAAAGAACGTTGGAAATCATTTCCTGCCGTTCCGGGTAAGAGGGACAAGCCCGTTGTTCTTATCGGATTACACTCATTTAACTCAGTACCATAACGTCTGAATTTAGGTCAGGCAAACGGCAAAATGCCGCAATAAGTACAGGGTTATTGGGTCGAACTGCCCTGCCCGGCTCTCTCCAGACAAAACACTGCTCAACGAAAGCAACTACTCAGGAATATCAGGAAGGGGGAAGAAATTACAGCATTAAATTATGACACGGCTAAGCGCTACTTTTAGGTCGATTTCATGATAGCCGGGATGAGAAGATTCCTCACCCCAGCACAAAGGGCTGCGCTTCAGTGAAATGTGACATTAGTCACAATAGAAGGTATCAACCTGTTTTTTGTAACGCTGCAAGATCACTTTGCGCCGCAGCTTCAGCGTCGGCGTCAGCTCTCCGGCTTCCATGGTAAATGGCGTCGTCAACAGGGCAAATTTCTTCACCTGCTCATAACTTGCCAGTTCATGTTGGATCTCGCGGACGCGATAAGTAAACAGCGACAGAATCTGCTCATTCTTTAGGAAACTTTCACGATTCAGATAATCGATATGGTGCGCCTGCGCATATTCAATCAGCGCATTAAAATCTGGCACGATAAGTGCGGAAACAAAATGCTTTGCATCAGCAATCACCGCCGCCTGCTCAATATAGCGATCCTGCACCAGAGTACCTTCTATACGCTGCGGTGCGATATATTTCCCGCCTGACGTTTTCATCAGATCTTTTAAACGCTCAGTGACAAACAGGTTGCCCTGCTCATCCCTTTTTCCCGCATCGCCTGTTTTGAACCAGCCATCGTCGGTAAAACTGGCTGCGGTCTCTTCAGGTTTATTAAAATATCCTCTGAAAAGTGTTGGCCCGCGTACCTGAATTTCATTTTCTTCGCCTATACGTACCTCAACTAAAGGCAGTGGCGTTCCTACCGAGCCAAAGAGGAAATTCTTCTCTTCCCAACAGGTCACCGTGGCGCAACTTTCCGTCAATCCATAACCGTATTTGATTTTAAGACCAATAGATTCAAAGAACAGAATGATATTATCATCCAGACTAGCACCCGCGGCAGGCAGAAAACGCAGATTTCCACCCAATAAATCACGCAGCTTGCTGAGCACCAGTTTGTCGGCCCACGCTGACTTGCGGTTTTCCCACCAGACAGCGGTCCTCCCTTCTCGTTCGCGCAGAAACTTTTCCCTTCCACAGGCCATAGCCCAGTGAAACAGCTTCTTTTTGATATATCCGGAGTGCGCCACTTTCTGGTTAATCGCGCTGAAAACTTTTTCATAAAAACGCGGTACTGCACACATGACTGTCGGTTTCACTGCCTGCAATGCATCGCGGACCAGGTCAGTATCCCTTAGATAGACGTTCTGTGCCCCGCAGTGCATGACAAAGAAACTCCATGCCCGCTCAAAAACATGCGCCAGCGGCAGAAAACACAAGGATACGTCACTGCCCGATAATGTCAGGCGCTGTTCATGTTGCTGGAGCTGCGTGGCCATACTGCGGTAATCAAGCATCACACCTTTAGGCTCACCCGTGGTGCCAGAGGTATAAATCAGGGTAAACAGATCCTCCAGGTGACACTCCGCAATGCGTTGCTCTAAAGCATTATCCAGAGAGGGATCCGCCACCCCCTGCGCCTGAACATGACGAGCTATAGCGACTCCGTGCAGATCAACATCCGCATCGAGTACCAGAATATGCTGTAGTTGCGGGCACAGTTCACGCAGTTGCATCGCAATATCAAATTGCGCCTGCCCAAGAACAAACAGCGTATGGATCCCGGCATCATTTAAGACATAGGCAGATTGCGCAGCAGTATTGGTGGAGTATATGGGCACGGTGATGGCGCGAAGTTGCAGAATCGCCATATCTGCCAGCGTCCACGCCATCCCATTGCTGCCGCAAATTGCCACGCGATCTTGTATTTCAATGCCTAATTGCAATAACAAGCGGGATAGATGATCGACTTCCTGGCCAGCTTCACGCCAGGTTAATGTCGTTTCATGATTCACAGACCATTCGCGAAAAGCAATGTTGTCAGGCTGTGAGGAAAGCTGCATCCGGAAACGGGTAACGAGATGATAGTCAGTGAAAGTCGTGTTCATAATCTGCGGGCCTGAAGGAAGGAAGAAAAGTAAGCCACAATAAACCCAAAGATTTATTTGCATTTACTCACCATTCTTAACAATTCGCGTAGTCTACCGAGTCTGTTACGGCAGGCAAATCAAATTATGGTTCATCCAGACGTGCCGAAAGAAAATTTAAAGCGGAGTGGTAGGATATTGCAGATTGCCCCGCGCGGAAATTAGTGAAGAGCAAAGCACTACCGCGCAGGATAAAAAACCAGATAGCTATTATTAATCAGAGATAATCACTCACCCCATCCAATTCATAACGATTAAAGGGTATCCCACTGTTCGAGAAGAGACTTCATCCACATATTCCCCCGGTCTTTACTGGATGACTCATGCCAGGTCAGATAACAAGGTAATTGATTGTTCATCCAGGGCACAGGGATGATATTAAGATTTAATATTCCCGCATGGATTTGTGCCAGCCAGCGTGGAACCAGGGCGACCATCTGAGTCCTTGAAACAATACTCATCACACTATTTAAATCTGTCCCCTGATACGCAATTAATGATTGAACAGCAGGAGAGTCATAATAAGGTAAACTAAAAGAATAATGATTCCCCAGCATGACAACAGCATGTTGTTCATTCAGATATTTCTCGTCAGCCATTTCTGGGCTAATACGTGGATGATTCTGAGCGGCGACTAAAACCAGTTCATCAGTAAACATTTCCTGCTGGCAAAAGTCAGCACCATCAAAACTCCGATAGCCAATCACGAACTCAATATCCTGATAGCGCAACTGGTGTTCAATATTTTCTGAAATCAGAGTTTGAAACTTAACGCTTACGAATGACGATGTCGTTTCCAATGCATTCAGAATATTTGCGGTGAGGCGAATATCAAGAGGGCTGCATATCGCAATATTAAACTGCCGCATACTGGTTTTAGGTTCGAAACCTGCGCCAGGAAGCTCATTCATCACCGTTTGCAATGCCTGCCGGATCGGTCCGAACAGCTGTCTGGCACGGGTTGTTGGCTGAATGCCTCGTCCGCTGCGGACAAATAAGTCATCATTAAACATAACTTTCAGGCGTGAGACCGCATTACTGACCGCCGGCTGAGACATTCCCAGCATTTGTGATGCTCGGGTAATATTTTGCAGTTGCATGACAGCATCAAATACGGTCAGCAAGTTAAGATCAACATTACGCAGATGTCCGGCGGTAGTTGTTAACTCTGTGTGAATATCAACTAATTTTTCCGTCATTATTCTCTCCGATGGAATAAGAGTCATTATTTAACCTAAGATAATTCGCGAATTAACTGAGGTTTCTCTGTATAACATCCTACATTCCAGTGGTAAAAACGACCCAACGATACATCAATCTAAAATACATCGTTCATCATCCATAATGACAGGGTGAGAGAATTAGCAATAGATGAAACGTATCAATTTTTTTATTTTGCGACTGTTCGCGAATGATATGGAACTACAAAATAATTATCTAAACAACATATAAAAATTGAATGAATAATCGTAAATTAGCAGAATATTTGTAATCACATGAATTTATTGCGTTATTTTCACGGCAACTAAAAATAGAGTCCTATATTAGACCCGCCTACCAATTTACGCCCCCTTGCTTTATCGGATGTTGATTACTTCATAAAGGAGCCAATAGACAGAATCTTCCACCAAATGAGATTTACTCTCACATCCCATAGTTCTTACTCCTTTATCATCAGAATAGTTGACATGAATCGCGCATTCACGTATCAATTTAGGCAACGGTTTAAACACCCTAATTTGATTACCTAACTATTAAGAGAAGCTGAAATCCATGTTCATGATCACTCGTCTATCAGGCCTACTACTTAACGCAGAAAATTTGCGCGGTAAGCCAGTGGCCGAAAATCAGAACTGATTTCCTCTTCCACAGACACTCAACCCGCGCCGATGCGCGGGTTTTTTTTTACCTCCACGGCGTGAAAGTAAAGCAGACAAGGAATCTACCCATGAGCCAACAAGTTATTATTTTCGATACCACGCTGCGGGACGGTGAACAGGCATTGCAGGCCAGCCTGAGCGTTAAAGAGAAACTGCAAATAGCCATAGCGCTGGAACGAATGGGCGTGGACGTCATGGAAGTCGGCTTCCCGGTCTCTTCTCCTGGCGATTTTGAATCCGTTCAGACCATTGCACGACAGATAAAAAACAGCCGGGTTTGCGGTCTGGCACGCTGCGTAGATGGTGATATTGATGCCGCCGCAGAAGCGTTGCGCGTCGCTGAAGCCTTCCGTATCCACGTGTTCCTGGCCACCTCCACCTTGCACATTGAATCCAAACTGAAGCGTTCGTTTGATCAGGTGCTGGATATGGCGATTCACTCAGTGAAACGCGCGCGCAATTATACCGATGATGTTGAGTTCTCCTGCGAAGATGCTGGCCGCACACCGTTAGACAATCTGTGCCGCGTGGTTGAAGCCGCGATTAAAGCCGGTGCAACTACCATTAATATCCCAGACACCGTCGGCTACACCACCCCAACGCAGTTTGGGGGCATCATTACTAACCTGTATGAACGCGTACCCAACATTGATAAAGCCATCATCTCGGTTCATTGCCATGACGACTTGGGCATGGCAGTCGGTAACTCCATAGCGGCTATCCAGGCCGGTGCACGCCAGGTTGAAGGTACACTGAACGGCATTGGGGAACGCGCCGGTAACACCGCGCTGGAAGAAGTGATCATGGCGATCCGCACCCGCTCCGAATACATGAACGTGCACACCAACATCAATCATAAAGAGATCTACCGCACCAGCCAGATTGTCAGCCAAATCACCAACATGCCTATTCCGGGCAATAAAGCGATTGTGGGCTCGAATGCGTTCGCTCACTCCTCCGGTATTCATCAGGATGGCGTGCTGAAGAATCGCGAAAACTACGAAATCATGACCCCGGAGTCCATCGGACTGAACCAGGTTCAACTGAACCTGACTTCCCGCTCTGGCCGCGCTGCCGTGAAGCACCGCATGGAGGAGATGGGCTATAAAGAATCCGACTATAATATGGATCACCTGTACACCGCGTTTTTGAAACTGGCCGACAAGAAAGGGCAGGTGTTTGACTACGATTTGGAAGCGCTGGTGTTCATCAATAAGCAGCAGGAAGAGCCAGAGTTTTACCGTCTGGATAACTTCAGCGTGCAATCCGGTTCAAACATTACGGCCACCGCGTCAGTCAATCTGGCCAGCGGTGACGAAGTGAAAACGGAAGCCGCGACAGGCAACGGTCCGGTTGACGCGGTCTATCAGGCCATCAACCGCATCACCGGCTATCAAATTGAGCTGGTCAAATATCAGCTCACTGCCAAGGGCCACGGCCGCGACGCATTAGGCCAGGTTGATATCGTGGTCTCCTTTAATGGTCGTCGCTTCCACGGCGTTGGTCTGGCAACGGACATTGTCGAATCCTCTGCCAAAGCGATGGTCCACGTATTGAACAGCATCTGGCGCAGCAAGCAGGTAGAAATCGAAAAACAGCGCCTGCAAACCGAAAAACAAAACAATCAGGAAACGGTGTGAACATGAGCAAGATCCATCATATTGCCGTCTTACCCGGCGACGGCATCGGCCCGGAAGTTATGCAGCAAGCTTATAAAGTTTTGGACGCTGTACGTCAGCGTTTTGGCTTGAAAATTTCCACCAGCGAATACGACGTGGGTGGTGCAGCCATCGACAAACACGGCAGCCCGTTGCCACCGGCTACCGTTGCCGGTTGTGAGCAAGCGGACGCGATACTTTTCGGCTCCGTCGGTGGCCCTAAATGGGAACATCTGCCGCCAAACGATCAGCCAGAGCGCGGCGCATTATTGCCACTGCGTAAACACTTTAAGCTGTTCAGCAACCTGCGCCCTGCGCGTCTGTATCAGGGACTGGAGGAGTTTTGCCCCCTGCGTGCTGATATCGCCGCCAAAGGCTTCGATATTCTGTGCGTGCGCGAACTGACCGGCGGAATTTACTTCGGCCAGCCGAAAGGCCGTGAAGGTCAGGGCATGCATGAAAAAGCCTTCGACACTGAAGTCTATTACCGCTTTGAGATCGAACGTATTGCACGCATAGCATTTGAGTCTGCGCGTAAACGCCGCAGCAAAGTGACGTCGATTGATAAAGCCAACGTGCTGCAAACCTCCATCATGTGGCGCGAAGTGGTTAACGAAATCTCTAAAGATTACCCGGATGTCAGCCTGAGCCACATGTACATCGACAACGCCACCATGCAGTTGATCAAAGATCCCTCGCAATTCGACGTGCTGCTGTGCTCTAACCTGTTCGGCGATATTCTGTCTGACGAGTGCGCGATGATCACAGGCTCCATGGGTATGTTGCCATCAGCCAGCATGAACGAACAGGCGTTTGGTCTGTTCGAACCTGCGGGCGGTTCTGCGCCGGATATCGCTGGTAAGAACATTGCCAACCCAATAGCACAAATCCTGTCTGCTGCCCTGCTACTGCGTTACAGCCTCGGTGCTGACGAAGCCGCAGATGCCATCGAGCAGGCAGTGAATAAGGCATTGGAAGCCGGTCACCGGACGGGTGATTTGGCGAACAGTAACAACGTAATTGGCACCAGCGAAATGGGCGATATCATTGCCCGCTTCGTGGCCGAAGGGGCATAACATGGCGAAGACTTTATATCAGAAATTGTTTGATGCGCACGTGGTCTACGAAGCACAAAACGAAACTCCGTTGCTGTATATCGATCGCCATTTGGTGCACGAAGTGACCTCACCGCAGGCGTTCGATGGCCTGCGTGCGATGGGCCGTAAAGTGCGCCAACCGGGTAAAACCTTCGCCACCATGGATCACAACGTCTCTACGCAAACCAAAGACATCAATGCCAGTGGCGAAATGGCCCGCATCCAGATGCAGGAGCTGATCAAGAACTGTGCAGAATTCGGTGTACAGCTGTATGACCTGAACCACCCTTTCCAGGGTATCGTCCACGTTATCGGCCCTGAGCAAGGTATGACGTTGCCAGGCATGACCATCGTCTGTGGTGACTCGCATACTGCAACTCACGGCGCATTCGGTTCGCTGGCCTTTGGTATCGGCACCTCTGAAGTCGAACACGTGCTGGCGACGCAAACCTTGAAACAGGGCCGCGCCAAGACCATGAAAATTGAAGTCACTGGCGATGCTCCGGCAGGTATTACGGCAAAAGATATCGTTCTGGCAATCATCGGTAAAACCGGCAGTGCCGGCGGTACCGGTCACGTGGTGGAATTCTGCGGTAAAGCTATCGAAGCACTGAGCATGGAAGGTCGTATGACCCTGTGCAATATGGCCATTGAAATGGGCGCGAAAGCCGGTCTGGTTGCTGCCGATGAAACCACCTTTGCTTACCTGAAAGGTCGTCAGTTCGCGCCGAAAGGCCAGGACTGGGACGCAGCCGTCGCTTACTGGAAAACCCTGAAGACTGACGACGATGCAAAATTTGACACCACAGTCACCCTTAATGCAGCCGATATCGCACCGCAGGTCACCTGGGGAACGAATCCGGGTCAGGTAATGGCGGTTAACCAAGTGATCCCTAACCCGTCCTCATTCAGTGATCCGGTAGAACGTGCATCTGCTGAAAAAGCGCTGGCTTATATGGATTTGCAACCGGGTATCAAACTGACCGACGTGGCTATCGACAAAGTGTTTATCGGTTCATGTACCAACTCACGCATTGAAGATTTACGCGCCGCGGCAGCGATTGCCAAAGGCCGTAAAGTGGCTAACGGCGTGCAGGCGATTGTGGTTCCAGGCTCTGGTCCGGTGAAAGCGCAGGCAGAAGAAGAAGGTCTGGATAAGATCTTTATTGAAGCCGGTTTTGAATGGCGTCTGCCGGGCTGCTCTATGTGTCTGGCAATGAATAATGACCGCCTGGAACCAGGTGAGCGCTGTGCATCAACCAGCAACCGTAACTTTGAAGGCCGTCAGGGCCGTGGCGGCCGCACGCATCTGGTCAGCCCGGCAATGGCTGCCGCAGCGGCAGTCACTGGCCGTTTCGCTGACATTCGTGAATTGAACTAAGGAAAACACCATGGCTAAATTTACCCAACACATTGGTCTGGTGGTTCCGCTGGATGCGGCTAACGTCGATACTGACGCCATTATTCCTAAGCAGTTTTTGCAGAAAGTGACGCGCACCGGTTTTGGTCAGCACCTGTTTAACGACTGGCGTTTCCTTGACGATGCAGGACAGAAGCCTAACCCGGACTTCGTGCTGAACAAGCCGCGTTATAAAGGCGCGAGTATCCTGCTGGCACGTGAAAACTTTGGCTGCGGCTCATCGCGCGAACATGCGCCGTGGGCGCTGACTGACTACGGCTTCCACGCGGTAATTGCCCCAAGCTTCGCCGATATTTTCTACGGTAACTCGTTTAACAACCAGCTGCTGCCCATCACCCTGAGTGATGCGCAAATTGATGAGTTGTTCAAGCTGGTCGAAGCCAACGAAGGGATCACCTTCGTGGTGGATCTGGAAAACCAGACCGTTCAGGCAGGTGATAAAAGTTATCCGTTTGAGATCGACAGCTTCCGCCGCCACTGCATGATTAATGGTCTCGACAGCATCGGCCTAACGTTGCAGCACGAAGCGAATATCTCAACTTATGAGAACAAACAGCCGTCATTTATGAACTGATGGTTCGATCACAAGTATAAAAAAACCCGCGTATATCGCGGGTTTTTATTGTTCGTCAAATGTCTCATCAGAAAGAGAGCTCGCAGGACAATCAGACGTCTTTCACTTTCCACATCAGGCCAAAGGCCACCAGCGACAAAAACGTAATGACCCAGTAAACCGGTTCGTGCCCAAAATTTTCCACTATCGCGCCCTGCAACAACCCCGCACAGATCACGCCAGTGGATATGCTATTGGTAAAAAGCGTCGTTGCAGAGCCTGCACGTCCGGGCATAAGATCTTGAAAATAAAGCATACCAATCCCTGCGATGATCCCAATGAATATGGCGTTGAACAGTTGCAACAGCATCAATGCAGTTTTGGATTCAAACAGGACCAGCCCGGCGTAGAACAAGACCCCACTGGCCACGGCGAACAACATTAACCGACGTTTACCCCAGCGTTTCACCAGGTACCCTGCCAGCAGCATCGCCGGAATTTCAATCCCGGCGGCGGTCCCCATTAGCAGGCCCGCCAGACCTTCAGGCAGCCCTAAATCACGCGTGATGTACAACGGCATGTCGATCACATACATGATGTTGCAGGTCCACATCAGTAACGAGGCAAGAAACAGCAGTCGGACATCCCGGTTTCGCCATGCGCTGACCGGCACTACCACCTTATCAACAGTCTGCTCTGCACGCGGCACTGACGGCAGAAACACCCAGATCATCACCATGCTGGCGACATACACCCCAGCAGCACAAAGATACATCAGCGTGAAACCATATTTCAGCGCCAGCATAAATGAGAGTGGCGGTCCCAGCACCCAGGCCAGTGACAGCATGGCGCGCATCATCGAGCTGAACATCACCACTTCGCTGGACGAACGGTCTGCATGTTCACGTGCTAGAGCAAACATCTGGGGCATCGCGGCATTGGCTATGGCGGCGAGCAGGACACCGACGGTGATCAGCACCAGATAGTCGCGACTGAAGGCAAACACCAGACTATTACCTATAGCCATCAAAATGCAGACCAGCAGTAACTTGCGGCGATCGCCTTTGTTATCGGAACGGTTGGCCAACAAGAAACTGATGGCAATCCCGGCAATGGCGTTTACCGTATAGAACAGTCCTACCCACATCGGACGTACGTTAACTTCATTGGTCAGAAACAGGCTCAGCGTCGGCGCCTGTAAAGCGCCCGCGATCCCGCACAGTAAAGAGACCAATAAAAAAGTGATATACACAGAATTAACGCGACGTTTAAGCATGACCCATCCCTGATAAACCGAAGGCAAAGAATAACACTGCCCAGTGTAGACACCTTTGTGATGGATGCCGGAAAAATAGCAGGCACAGTTTACCTGAATCGGCCCAGCGATCGGTAATGCGGTGGGTATAAACTGGAATACAACTCGAAAATACAATAAAAAAACCAGTGGGTTACCCCACTGGCTGGTGACAATACACCATTACTCAGAAAGTTTTTTGGATACTCCGTCTGAAACCTTTAATCCTCAGACCAGGCTTCATAAATGTTGGCGATACTGCTCCTCGGTCATCTCGTCAAGGTCCCACTGCATCAACTGTGTAAGGGTATCGAGACGGTATTCCTGAGGCACCCATGAAAGCCACTCTGCGTGCGTTTTCACCGCCCTTTTATTCGCAATCGCCAGAAAGTAGCGCTGATAAAAGCGGCGGTTTAAGACCTGTTTCATGGTGACCTCCCGTTTTGTATCGCTGCTTTGTTGCTAAACAGTATCGGGGTAATATGAGGAAAGATAAATTGATGAAAGTCAGCCATGGAGTTCCTCTTTTATGTCATCACCTCGTCTGCAGCAGCAGTTCATCCGCCTCTGGCAGAGCTGCCACGGAGAAGAAACTGAAACGACTCTGCAGGCCCTTTCCGGGGTGATGAACTGCTCCCGTCGTCACATGCGATCCCTGCTTTCGACTATGCAGGAAGAGGGATGGTTGCAATGGCAGGCGGAGGTGGGGCGAGGAAAACGATCCAAGCTCACTTTTCTTTATACCGGGCTGGCACTCCAGCAACAGCGGGCCGAGGAGCTGTTAGAAGAGGATAAAATTGATCAACTGGTTCAACTGGTCGGTGATAAAAAAGCGGTGCGCCAGATGTTGCTCTCTCAACTGGGCCGCAGTTTCCGTCAAGGAAAACATATCCTGCGCGTACTCTATTACCGCTCGCTGTTTAATCTGTTGCCTGGCACCATGCTACGCCGTTCTGAAACCCACCTGGCGCGACAAATCTTCAGCGGTCTCACCCGAATAAATGAGGATAATGGGGAACTGGAAGGGGATTTAGCGCATCACTGGCAACAAATCACCGCGCTGCACTGGCGTTTTTATTTACGTCCGGCTATCCATTTCCATCATGGCCGTGAACTGGAGATGGCTGACATCATCAGCACCTTCAACCGGCTAAGTACACATCCGTTGTTCAGTCATTTCTCAAGGGTGAAATCCCCCACTGCCAACGTGATCGACATTCATCTGAAATCAGCTGACAAATGGCTGCCCTGGCTGCTGGGCAATGTTCATGCGATGATCTTGCCGCAGGAGTGGGAGTCGCTGCCGGACTTTGCACGGCATCCAGTTGGCACCGGCCCTTATGCCGTAGTGCGCAATCAGAAAACCCAGCTACGCATCCGCGCTTTTGACGATTACTTTGGCTTTCGCGCGCTGATTGATGAGGTCAATATCTGGGTCTTGCCTGAGTTAACTGAGGAACTGGTCTATTCAGGGGTGCAATTACAGGCCGATGGATCCGGTAACAGCGAGCTGGAAAGTCGTCTGGAAGAGGGCTGTTATTTTCTGCTTTATGACCAGCGTTCGCCAGTGGGCAGTGACGCAAATACCCGATTGTGGCTCAGTGAACTGCTGAGCCCAATTGCCCTTCTTTATACTGCTGATCCGATTTATCAGCGC
Source organism: uncultured Enterobacterales bacterium (assembly GCA_946478305.1). Taxonomy (GTDB): domain Bacteria; phylum Pseudomonadota; class Gammaproteobacteria; order Enterobacterales; family Enterobacteriaceae; genus Ewingella. Next base: position 19,478 of record CAMLBO010000037.1, on the reverse strand, counting down.
TACTGGTCCCCGGCATTTGGCCTGCTACCGCGCTGGCACCACAAACGTTCTCAGCACGTGTGCATCAAGCCGGAAAACCTTCATCATCTGACCCTGACGTTTTACAGCGACCACTCAGAGCACCAGGCGATCAGTGAGGCGCTCAAACCCTTGCTGGCCGCCGAGGGCGTGGAGCTTCATACCCAGGTTGTCGATTACGCCATCTGGCATAAAGGAGAGGCAAAAAGTGACCTGTGGTTAGGCAGCGTTAACTTCACCCTGCCATTGGAATTCTCCCTGTTTGCTACCTTATTCGAATTACCACTGGCCAGCCATTGCATCAGCTATGACATGACGGCTGACGCCGCATTGTGGCATGCAGGAGAACTGACTATGGCCGAGTGGGCGCAGAAACTGGTCACCAACAACCATCTGCACCCACTGTTTCACCACTGGCTGGTTCTGCAAGGTCAGCGCAGCATGCGCGGCGTGCGCATGAACACGCTGGGCTGGTTTGACTTCAAATCCGCCTGGTTTGCGCCCCCCGACACTTAATCGGACTATCGCATCACGCCGTTAATCTCTAGAATGACAACCGTTCTCAACGGGGTGCCTGAAGTCCATGTTTTGTGGACTCGATCTTTAAACGCCGCGAGCGAGTGTTCAGCGGGAGAAGTCCAGCGCGCAGTAAGCGGAGCGTACATTCAGTACGTGAGCATTACGAGCACTGCACGACGCCCGATCAACACTCGCGCAGCAAGTTTAAAAAGGCTGAGAGTAGACCCGTCGAACCTGATCCGGTTAACCCCGGCGGAGGGATTTGAGACTGCTTTATGCTCACTCAAAATCCTTTGCCCCTTTATTTTTTGGAGCGCAAAGTTGAAGAAATTACTGCCCCTTCTGTTGTTATTGTCAGCGCCAGCCTTCGCTGCCAAACCTGTTCTGACCGTCTACACCTATGACTCTTTTGCTGCTGATTGGGGCCCTGGCCCGGCTATCAAAAAAACCTTTGAAGCTGACTGCGGCTGTGAACTGAAATATGTCGCCCTCGAGGATGGCGTGTCTCTGCTTAATCGCTTACGGATGGAAGGCAAAAACAGCAAGGCTGATGTGGTGGTCGGGCTGGATAACAACCTCTTACAAGCCGCTGAACAAACCGGTTTATTCGCCAAGGCCCCCGCTATTGATGCCAAACTTGATATTCCCGGCGGCTGGAAGAACGATACCTTCGTGCCTTACGACTATGGTTACTTTGCCTTTGTGTATGACAAAAATAAGCTAAAAAACCCACCGAAAAGTCTCGATGAATTGATCAACAGCCCGCAAAACTGGAAAGTGATCTACGAAGATCCGCGTACCAGCACTCCAGGCCTTGGACTGTTGCTGTGGATGCAAAAAGTCTACGGTGACAAATCCCCTGAAGCCTGGGCAAAACTGGCGAAGAAAACCGTCACGGTGTCAAAAGGCTGGAGCGAAGCTTATGGTCTGTTCCTGAAAGGGGAGAGCGATTTGGTACTGAGCTACACCACCTCACCGGCTTACCACATTATCGAAGAGAAGAAAGATAACTACGCGGCGGCCAACTTCAGTGAAGGTCACTACATGCAGGTGGAAGTTGCAGGCCAGCTGTCCGCCAGCAAACAGCCTGAACTCGCGACGAAATTTATCAAATTCGTCACCAGCGCGGGTTTCCAACAGACGATCCCTACCGGCAACTGGATGTATCCCGTGGTGAAAGAGAATCTGCCTGCGGCCTTTGGTCAACTGACGGTTCCGGCGGTTTCGCTTCAATACAGCGCCAAAGACGTCGCCGATCATCGCAATGAATGGATCCGGACATGGCAAACGGCCGTCAGCCGCTAATCCCTCACTGGCTATGGCCGGGCATGGTCGCCGCGCTGTGTATTCTTGCGGTGGCCATACTGGCGCTCGGTTCACTGTGGCGCCATGCGCCGCAGATGAGCGGGCCATCACTGTGGCATGATGCGTATCTGTGGCATGTGATCCGTTTTACCTTCTGGCAGGCGCTGCTTTCGGCTCTGTTATCAGTACTGCCCGCTATTCTACTGGCCAGGGCGTTATTTCGCCGCCGCTTTCCGGGGCGGCAGATTTTGCTACGCTTGTGCGCCATGACGCTCGTGCTGCCTGTCTTGGTGGCGGTGTTTGGTATCCTGAGTGTGTATGGCCGTCAGGGCTGGCTTGCGCAAATATGCGGCTGGCTCGGCGTGAATTATACTTTCTCCCCCTATGGGCTGAAAGGCATTCTCCTTGCCCACATCTTCTTTAATATGCCGCTGGCCGCGCGTCTCTTGTTGCAGTCGCTGGAGAATATCGCTACCGAGCAGCGGCAGTTAGCTGCTCAGCTCGGCATGAACGCCTGGCAGCAGTTCCGCTTTGTCGAATGGCCCGCGCTACGACGCCAAATACTTCCCGCGGCCGCGCTGATCTTTATGCTGTGCTTTGCCAGTTTCGCCGCCGTTCTGTCGCTCGGCGGAGGGCCGCAGGCCACTACCATTGAGCTCGCAATTTATCAGGCGCTGAGTTATGACTATGATTTATCACGTGCCGCCACGCTGGCGCTGATTCAACTGGTGTGCTGCCTCGGGTTGGTTGTTCTCAGTCAGCAACTGAGCCGCGCGTTGCCCGTCGGTCATACACAAGCCCTCACGTGGCGCAATCCGGACGATTCAGGGGTGAGGAAGCTCCTCGACGGGCTGTTAATTGGTCTCGCACTGTTACTGATTCTGCCACCATTGCTGGCGGTGATTGTCGACGGATCCAACCGTGCTGTCTTCAGCGTGCTGCAACAATCCGCCCTTTGGCAATCACTGTGGACCTCGGTACGCATCGCCGCTGGCAGCGGCCTGTTGTGTTTGGTACTCACCATGATGTTGTTATGGAGCAGCCGTGAACTACGATTGCGTCAGCGCAATGGCTGGGCGCAGGCCATGGATATCAGTGGCATGCTGATCCTCGCCATGCCAGGCATTGTACTGGCCACCGGTTTCTTTTTGCTGATCAGCGATACCTTCGGTCTGCCGCAATCGCCATGGGCACTGGTGATTTTAACCAATGCGTTGATGGCCATCCCTTACGCGCTGAAAGTGCTGGATAACCCAATGCGCGACGTAGCCGAGCGTTACAATCCTCTGTGCCTGTCATTGGATGTAAGAGGCTGGCAGCGATTACGCTGGGTCGAGCTGGAGGCGCTAAAGCGCCCGCTCACCCAAGCGCTGGCCTTTGCCTGTGTATTATCGCTGGGTGATTTTGGCGTCATTGCGCTGTTCGGCAACGAAAATTTCCGCACCCTGCCCTTTTATCTCTATCAGCAGATCGGTTCTTACCGCAGTCAGGACGGCGCCGTGACTGCGTTGCTGTTGCTGCTGCTGTGTTTCCTGCTGTTTTCTCTGATTGAACGTTTACCGGGCCGCCATGCTGACGCTAAATAAACTGACTTATCTCTATGACCATCTGCCGATGCGCTTTGATTTACAGATTGAAGCCGGTGAGCGGGTCGCGATCCTCGGCCCCAGTGGCGCCGGGAAAAGTACGTTGCTGAGCCTGGTGGCAGGTTTTCTGGCACCGACCAGCGGGACTATCGCCTTGAACGGTCACGATCACAGCCATACGCCGCCGGCAAAGCGCCCGGTATCGATGTTGTTTCAGGAGAACAATCTTTTCTCACATCTGACGGTGCGCCAGAACATGGGGCTGGGGCTGCATCCGGGGCTGAGACTCACCCCTGCACAGCATCAGGCCTTGCAAGAGATCGCCGTTCGGGTGGGGTTGGAAGAGTGCCTGGAAAGATTACCGTCCCAGCTTTCAGGGGGGCAGCGTCAACGGGTCGCACTGGCGCGCTGTCTGTTGCGCAGCCAGCCGATTTTACTGCTCGATGAGCCTTTCTCCGCACTGGATCCCGCCCTGCGAAGTGAAATGCTTAATTTGTTGGATAACATATGCGGCGAGCGAAACCTGACGCTGTTGATGGTTTCACACAATCTGGATGACGCCGCACGGGTCGCACAGCGGACGTTGCTGATCGTTGATGGACGTATTTACTACGACGGTCCAACAAAGGCATTGGTAGAAGGCAGCGCAGCAGAAGCCAAAGTCCTGGGCATTCCGCTGCGTTAAGAACCGGGGTTAACGAACCATCACTTTCCACAGCAGATGCCCGTAAACCGGCATCAACGGCTGCTTACTCAACATCACAAAACTGACCACGGTAGCCGCAATGCTAAGAACACAGACCCAGCGCAGACGCGGCAACGGCAGCCAGCGCGACATGGCATCATCACTATTTTTGGCCGACCGGATCCAGCGCCAAACTAGCCAGGCACTCAGCCACAACAGGGTCACTGACCCCAGCAGCAGCCATTTGAACACCGTACTGTTGTGCCCCGCCGGAATATCAATCGCCACCCCCGCCAAAATTCCCGGTAAAAAATAGACCGGTGGCCAGGTAATGCACCCGACAATATTGGGTGGTGCAAACTTATAAGGGGGCAGGTTCAACATACCGGCCACCAGCGGAACCAGAGGTCGCGTCGGGCCGATGAAGCGCCCGAGGATCACGGTGGCAAAGCTATGGCGATCAAGGGCATGACCGGTTTTGTCGAGCAGCGCCTGATAGCGTTGCAGAAATTTCCAGCTGTGCAGCGGACCTTTGAATTTCCGGCCAATGAAGTAGGACACCCAGTCACCGCAAAAGCAGCCCAGTCCGGCAGCCAGCCAGGCTTCATACAAACCTACCTGTCCGCTGCCAATCAGCGTGCCCAGCGTGGCCATCATGACGGTACCGGGCAAAATCAGCCCGACCAGCGCCAGAGATTCAAAAAACGCCACCACGGCAACGATGATCAGTGCTATTCCCACCGACTGCGCGACGAGATGCTGCAAATAAGCTTCCATAAAATCCCAGTGTTTGGTACTTCGTGTATCAATGATTACGTTAAGTCGGTCAGGCGGCTGAATTGTCAGTGCATGACCCAAGTGAGTCAACCGCCTAATTGTATGCATATTTGCCACAAAAGGGGGGCAAAAGCGCCACTGATGGACAAGGACTGTATAAATAACCATACTCTGTCTTAGCAGAATTCTTCTTACTTTATTCAATGAGGCGCTTATCAATACCCGTACTACCAACGCACATGCGGCCCCCGTTCCCCGACAGGGTTTTTTGTTAACCCGGCACTGGCGCGATACGCCGCGCGGCACGGAGGTGGAATTGTGGCTGGCGACGGACGACGGCCCGCAAAAAGTACGGCTTCCTGCACAGGAGTCGGTGGCGTTTTTGCCAGCCACCCAGCGCGATCAAGCAGTACGGGTGTTAACCGGGGAAAAAGGATTCAACCTGCGGGAATTGCCACTGCTGGACTTTCACTCCCGGCCAGTGCTCGGCCTTTACTGCCCACAGCATCGCCAGCTCATGCGCATGGAAAAACTGCTGAAAGAAGCGGGGGTTACGGTTTACGAAGCCGATATCCGCCCACCAGAACGCTTTTTGATGGAGCGCTACATCACTGCGCCCGTGTGGTTTAGCGGTACGCCCGGGGCAGATAACGTACTGCTCAATACCCGCATGAAACCTGCCGAAGGCTACCGCCCGCCGCTTAAGCTGTGTTCGCTGGATATCGAAACCAGTGGCAACGGCGAGCTCTATTGCATAGGTCTCGAAGGTTGCGGTCAGCGCCACGTCTATATGCTTGGGCCGCCCAATGGTAACCCTGATACTCCACGCGATTTTATTCTCGAATACGTCGACAGCCGCCCGATGCTGATCCAAAAATTGAACCAGTGGCTGGCAGACTTCGACCCCGACGTTATCATCGGCTGGAACGTAGTGCAGTTTGATCTTCGCGTACTGCAAAAACACGCAGAGCGCTACCATATTCCTTTGCGCTTCGGCCGCGGTGGCGGCGAACTCGAATGGCGCGAGCATGGCTTCAAACAGGGACATTTTTTTGCTGCCGCGGCAGGACGTCTCATCATCGATGGCATTGAAGCACTGAAAACGGCCTTCTGGAACTTTCCGTCGTTCAGTCTGGAAAACGTGTCGCAAACTTTGCTGGGCGAAGGCAAAGCCAGTGACAGCCCCTATCAGCGGCTGGAGGAGATCGAGCAGCGTTTTCGTGAAGATAAACCCGCGCTGGCCCATTACAACCTGAAAGACTGCGAGCTGGTGACGCGAATCTTTGCCAAAACCGAACTGATGCCCTTCCTGCTGGAGCGTGCTTCGGTCACCGGTCTGGCCGTTGATCGCAGCGGTGGATCAGTAGCAGCCTTCACCCATCTTTATTTACCACGGATGCACCGCGTGGGTTATGTCGCCCCTAACCTTGGCGAACGTCCAGAGGAGATGAGCCCCGGCGGTTTTGTGATGGACTCCCGCCCCGGCCTGTATGATTCGGTATTAGTGCTTGATTACAAAAGTCTTTACCCGTCGATTATTCGCACCTTTTTGATCGATCCGGTGGGCTTGGTGGCAGGCCTGCAACAGCCTGATGATGAACACTCCGTTTCGGGTTATCGCGAAGCGCGTTTCTCACGCCTTAAACACTGCCTGCCTGAAATTGTGCGGCAAATCTGGCAGGGGCGGGAGAGTGCCAAACAGCAGAAAAACAAGCCATTGTCGCAGGCGCTGAAAATTATTATGAACGCTTTTTATGGCGTTCTCGGTTCCAGTGGCTGCCGGTTCTTTGATCCGCGGCTGGCGTCGTCCATCACCCTGCGAGGACATGACATTATGCGCCAGACCCGCGAACTGATTGAGGCCGAAGGTTATCAGGTGATCTACGGCGACACCGACTCCACGTTTGTCTGGCTAAACCGGGCACATACGGAGGAGGAAGCCAGCGCGATCGGCCGCAAACTGGTTGAGCAGGTTAATGCATGGTGGAAGGGACATTTGCAACAGGAATATGGTCTGGAAAGTGCGCTGGAACTGGAGTTTGAGACCCATTTTAAACGCTTTCTGATGCCGACCATTCGTGGCTCTGAACAGGGCAGTAAAAAGCGTTATGCCGGATTAGTCAGCGGCGCAGATGGCGAACATATTATTTATAAAGGCCTCGAGACAGTCCGCACCGACTGGACGCCGCTGGCGCAGGAATTTCAGCAGGAACTTTACCAGCGCATCTTCCACCATCAGCCTTATCAGGACTATGTCCGTGAGTACGTGGCGAAAACGCTGGCAGGCGAATTCGACAGCCAGCTGGTGTACCGTAAACGCCTGCGCCGCAAACTCAGTGATTATGAGCGCAACGTGCCGCCACACGTGCGGGCAGCGCGGTTGGCCGATGACTATAACGTGCAACAGGGACGTGCAAAGCAGTACCAAAATGGCGGCTGGATTAGCTACGTAATGACCACTGCCGGTCCGGAGCCACTGGAAAACCTGCATTCGCCGATCGACTACGATCACTACATCGAACGCCAGCTCGAACCGATCGCCGATGGCATTCTCCCCTTTCTTCACGACGACTTTGCTACACTGATTAATGGTCAGATGGGATTATTCTAGGCAAAAGAAGGGACGGCTCTGATGATTCACAGGTGACGAAAGCCTCGCCTTCCATTACCATAGCGCCCTTTCCCGATTCTGAACCACTCCCGCATAATTTATGATTCCGCGCCTCAGGCGAGGAAAGCAATGCTATTAAAAAAATTCAGGCTTTTTGCACAGCAGCCCTTTAAAGAACAGAGAGATAAAAGACATATGCCTTTCACACTTGGTCAACGCTGGATAAGCGATACGGAAAGCGAATTAGGTTTAGGCACTGTTGTGGCGATTGATACGCGCATGGTGACCCTGCTTTTCCCCGCCACCGGTGAAAACCGTCTGTATGCCCGTAATGATTCTCCGATCACCCGCGTGATGTTTAACACCGGTGACACCATCAGTTGTCACGAAGGCTGGCAGCTACTGGTTGAAGAAGTTATTGAGGACAAAGGGCTGTTGACCTATGTGGGGACCCGTACAGACACCGAAGAGACCGGCGTTTCGATGCGCGAAGTGTTGCTCGACAGCAAACTGACGTTCAGCAAACCGCAGGACCGTCTGTTCGCCGGTCAGATTGACCGCATGGACCGCTTTGCCCTGCGTTTTCGCGCACGTAAATATCAGCGTGAGCAGTTCCGTCTGGAGTTCGGCGGCCTGCGCGGCATGCGCGCCAGCCTGATCCCACATCAGTTGCATATCGCTTACGAAGTCGGCCAGCGCCATGCGCCGCGCGTACTGTTAGCCGATGAAGTGGGCCTGGGTAAAACCATTGAAGCTGGCATGATTATCCATCAGCAACTGCTCTCCGGCCGCGCTGAACGCGTACTGATCGTGGTGCCTGAAACGCTGCAACATCAGTGGCTGGTCGAGATGTTGCGCCGCTTTAACCTGCGCTTCTCCCTGTTTGATGATGACCGCTACGCAGAATCGCTGCATGAAGCCACTAACCCGTTCGAAACCGAGCAACTGGTTATCTGTTCCCTCGACTTTGTGCGCCGTAATAAATCTCGCCTGGAACAGCTTGCTGATGCCGAATGGGACATGCTTGTCGTTGACGAAGCGCACCATCTGGTGTGGAGCGAAGAAGCACCGAGCCGCGAATATCAGGTGATCGAACAGCTCTCCCAGCAGATCCCAAGCGTGCTGTTACTGACTGCGACACCGGAGCAACTGGGTCAACAGAGCCACTTTGCCCGCCTGCGTCTGCTCGATCCGGATCGTTTCCACGATTACGAAGAATTTATTCACGAACAGCAGCAATATCAGCCAGTGGCCGATGCGGTCACCCTGCTCATCAATAAACAGCCTCTGACGCAGGAAGCGCTGACACTGCTTGGCGAAAGAGTCGGCAATGCAGATACCGATGCCCTGCTCAAAGCCGCTAACAACGGTGACGAAGCCGCCGCCAAACAGCTGGTCGCCATGCTGATGGACCGCCACGGTACCAGCCGCGTGCTGTTTCGTAACACCCGTAACGGAGTCAAAGGCTTCCCGGACCGCCATCTGCACGCGGTGAAACTTCCGCTGCCAACCCAGTACCAGACGGCAATCAAAGTCTCCGGCATCATGGGCGCGAAGAAAACCATGGAAGCCCGCGCGTTAGATATGCTCTACCCTGAGCAGATTTATCAGGAATTTGAAGGCGATAACGCTACCTGGTGGAACTTCGACCCACGCGTCGAATGGCTGCTTGGTTACCTGACCAGCAACCGCGATGAGAAGGTGCTGGTGATATGTGCCAAAGCCGCCACGGCGTTGCAACTGGAGCAGGTTCTGCGTGAGCGCGAAGCTATCCGCGCCGCGGTATTCCACGAAGGGCTGTCTATTATTGAGCGTGACCGTGCGGCGGCCTATTTTGCCTCGCAGGAAGATGGCGCGCAGGTGTTGCTCTGTTCTGAAATCGGCTCTGAAGGGCGTAACTTCCAGTTCGCCAGCAAGATGGTGATGTTCGATCTGCCGTTTAACCCTGATTTGCTCGAACAACGTATCGGGCGTCTGGACCGCATCGGCCAGCTGAACAACATTGATATCATGGTGCCTTACCTTGAGCAGACCGCACAGGCGGTGCTGGTGCGCTGGTTTAACGAAGGGCTCGACGCCTTCGAGCATACCTGCCCGACCGGGCGTACCATTTATGACAGCGCGTATGAGCAGTTGATCGCCTTCCTCGCCACGCCAAATGAGCAGGAAGGCCTGGATGAATTTATTGCTGAATGCCGCAGCAAACATGACGCGCTGAAGCTGGAACTGGAAAACGGCCGCGACCGCTTGCTGGAGATGCACTCCAACGGTGGCGAAGCGGCGCAACAGTTGGCGAAAGAGATCGGCGAGCAGGATAACGACGTTAACCTGGTGAACTTCGCCCTGAACCTGTTTGATATCGTAGGTATCAATCAGGAAGATCGCAGTGACAACCTGATCGTGCTGACCCCCTCTGATCACATGTTGGTACCTGACTTCCCGGGATTGCCGGAAGATGGCTGTACCGTGACATTCAACCGTGAGCAGGCGCTGTCGCGCGAAGATACGCAGTTCATCAGTTGGGAACACCCGATTGTGCGCAATGGCCTGGATCTCATTCTTTCCGGCGATACCGGCAGCTGTGCGGTTTCCATTCTGAAAAATAAAGCGTTGCCGGTCGGTACGCTGCTGGCAGAGCTGATTTATGTGGTGGAGTGTCAGGCGCCTAAGCATCTGCAACTGACCCGTTTCCTGCCACCTACGCCGGTACGCATGCTAATTGATAGCAAAGGCACCAATCTGGCGGCCCAGGTCGAGTTTGAAAGCTTTAACCGTCAGCTCAATGCTATCAACCGTCATAACTCCAGCAAGCTGGTGAATGCGGTACAGGCTGATGTTCATACCATGTTGCAACGGGCTGAACCGCAAATCGCCGATGCAGCCCGTGTACTGATTGACGCGGCGAAAGTCGAAGCCGATATTCAGCTCAGCAAAGAGCTGGCGCGTTTGAAAGCACTGAAAGAGGTCAACCCAAACATTCGTGATGACGAGTTGGAAGCGGTAGAATCAAACCGTACGCAGGTTTTGGCTAACCTGAATGACGCAAGCTGGCGTCTGGACGCTATTCGTCTGGTCGTGGTCAGCCATCAGTAATGCCAGCGCAGAGGCAGGTTTCCCCTGCCTCTCTTTTCTCACTTTGATGACAACAGACTCGTGAAATCCGCTATGAGCGAAAACCAGCCCACCCCGTATCAGCCTTCCAATACCCGTCCCCTGGAGGATTACCATCCACCAACCGATCCCTGGTTGCAGGTGTTGTTTCAGGATGAACACATCATGGTGGTCAATAAGCCCAGCGGATTGCTGTCTGTGCCGGGTAAAGCGGCTGAACATCAGGACAGCCTGATGACGCGTATTCAGCGTGATTTTCCTGAGGCCGAGTCGGTTCATCGTCTGGATATGTCCACCAGCGGCGTGATGGTCACCGCGCTGACCAAAGAAGCTGAACGCGAACTTAAGCGCCAGTTTCGCGAGCGCGAAACCAAAAAGGTGTATATCGCGCGGGTGTGGGGACATATGGCGGAAGACTACGGCATCATCGATCTGCCGCTGATTTGCGACTATCCAAACCGGCCAAAACAGAAGGTCTGTCACGAAACGGGAAAAAAAGCGCTGACGCAATATGAAGTGATGTCGTGGGATGACGACGGTACGACGCGGGTCAGATTGCGGCCTATTACCGGGCGTTCCCATCAGTTACGTGTGCACCTGCTGGCGCTGGGTCATCCAATCCTTGGCGATAAATTTTATGCACCACACGATGCGCTGATGAGGGTACCGAGGTTGCAACTGCATGCACAGGAGCTGGCGTTTTACCATCCGATCACCGATGAGCCACTGGTGTTCAACTGCGAACCGGATTTTTAAACTCAGTTTAAGAAAAATCGTACCAAGTAAAAAGGCGCTGAATTCAGCGCCTTTTTTCGTTCAGATATCCCCTCACTCCTTCAAGTCGCCGCTGTATTGACTACGCACAGAAGTTTGACGGAGAGGTTATTTAAAGCCCTTCTCGCGTTTGATCAGGTCATAGGCGGCCTGAATCGACTGCGCTTTCTCTTTGGCCATTTCCATCATTTCAGGCGGAAGACCTTTCGCGACCAGTTTATCCGGGTGGTGCTCACTCATCAGCTTACGGTAGGCGCGTTTAATCGTCGTACCGTCATCCGATGGGCTGACACCCAGCACTTTACAGGCATCGGCCAGCGTCGGGCCTTGTGGTGCCTGCCGGTAACCGCCCTGCGAATAGTGACCTTGCTGACTCCCACCAAACTGCTGACCACCTTCCATCATGCTCAGGAACTGGTCAAACTGCTGGCGCGAAATCCCCAGCTCTTCGGCGATGACATACAGCACCTGACGCTCATTGGGATGTAAGGAGCCATCAGCAAAAGCCGCCTGGATCTGAATTTCCAGAAAAGTCCGGTTCAAATCAAATCGTCCGAAGCAGACACTGCGTAATTCACGCATTTTTTCGCGCAGCGGATAGCTTGCTTCTTTACCGATTTGAAACGCACGCTGGGCCGCATTACGGTTTTCACCGTGCAGTTGCATGCGGTCCATATAGAGGCTGGCGATCTGAATGTCGGCCTCGGTCACTCTCCCTTTTGATTTAGTTAAATGCCCCATCACCTCAAAGGTGGTGCGGAAAAAAATGGTTTGTCTTGTCTGCTGGTCGGCAAAATAACCACGGCTCTTAACCGAGCGCGCTTTGTCGAACATATGCCCAATCAGCAGTCCTATTACGATCCCCCAGAACCCCACGCCGGACATTAAGCCCAACATAAGACCGAGCAGCTTTCCCCAATACTGCATATACTCCTCAATTCACCATGGCGTCGTCGAAAAATTGCTTTATCATAACCGGCATTTACCGTTGTGCCTAACGGCGACAACGTTTACCGGTTGGATTTAACACTAGCGCAACGATGACGAGTGATATAGTCTCTGACCGTTTGCCGGCATGATGCCTCTGATGACGGAACACCATTTTACGTATGAAAAACAGACGTCTGAAAACACGCTTCCCCACGCTGCTGGCCACCACGATCTGGACGGCCCTTTACAGCCATGGGGCTTTCGCCGACCTCGCTGCGCAATGTATGCTCGGCGTGCCAACCTATGATAAACCGCTGGTTACCGGCGACCCGAATAAACTTCCGGTACGTATTCAAGCCGATCAGGCCACCGGTAATTACCCGGATAACGCCCTGTTCAGTGGAAAAGTTAACGTCGAGCAGGGTAATGCCTCCCTGGATGCCGACCAGGTTCAGCTGAATCAGATCGCGAACCCTGGTCAGACCGAGCCGACCCGTACCGTAACGGCCACCGGCAACGTTAAATACAACGACAATCAGATCAAACTGAACGGTCCGAAAGCCTTCTCCAACCTAACGACTAAAGATACCGACGTACAAAACGGCGACTATCAGATGGTCGGCCGTCAGGGACGTGGCGTTGCAGATAAGATGAAGCAGCGTGACAACAACCGTTACACCATTCTCGATAACGGTACATTTACCTCCTGTTTGCCCGGTGATAATAGCTGGAGCGTGGTTGGCTCGCAGATCATCGAAGACAGACAGGAAGAAGTGGCTGAGATCTGGAACGCACGTTTCCATATCGGCCCGGTACCGGTGTTCTACAGCCCCTATATGCAGTTGCCTATTGGTGATAAGCGTCGCTCCGGCTTCCTGATCCCAAATGCCAACTACAGCAGCAACAATGGCTTTGGTGTCACGATTCCTTATTACTGGAACATTGCGCCCAACTACGACGCCACCATTACCCCTAATTATATGAGTAACCGTGGTCTGCAACTGCAGAACGAATTCCGTTATTTGACCGTGGCAGGTGCCGGGGTGATGGAATTTGATTACCTCGGTGATGATAAAAAAATCGATGATGAATACGTTAAGAGTCAGGGACGTACCAGCGATCAAACCAAACGCTGGATGTACTACTGGGCGCATTCAGGCGTGGTGGATCAAGTCTGGCGTTTCAACGTCGACTACACCAAGGTCAGTGACCCGTATTATTTCACCGATTTTGATTCAAAATATGGATCAACCACCGATGGCTATGCCGCGCAGAAATTCAGCGTGGGCTATGCCAATGAAAACTGGGATGCAACCTTAGCCAGTAAGCAGTTCCAGATTTTCAGTGGTTATGACACGGGCAACGTTTACCGGGCGATGCCGCAGTTTGACGTCAACTATTATAAAAATGACGTCGGCCCGTTTGATGTTCATCTCTACAGTCAGGCAGTAAAGTTCACTAACGTTAACCCGGACCAACCTGATGCGGTACGACTTCACTTCGAACCCACCCTGAGCCTGCCTTTGAGCAATAGCCTGGGTAGTCTGGATAACGAAGTCAAACTGATGGCGACGCACTATCAGCAGGATATTCCTGATGCCTACTACGTCGCGAATCCGGATACCAAACTGCAGAGTTCAGTTAACCGCACAATGCCGGAGTTCAAAAGTGACGGCAAAATGGTGTTTGAGCGCACCATGGACTGGAATCAGGGCTTCACACAAACCCTCGAGCCACGAGCGCAATACCTTTACATTCCTTACCGTGACCAGAGTTCGATCAATACCTATGACTCGACGCTCTTACAGTCTGACTATACCGGCCTGTTCCGCGATAAAAGCTATAGCGGCCTGGACCGTATCGCTTCTGCCAATCAGGTGGCCAGCGGTCTGACCACGCGTATTTATGATGACGGTCTGGTTGAGCGTTTCAACGCCTCCCTTGGCCAGATTTATTACTTCACTCCTCCGCGCACAGGGGATCAGAACAGCGCGCTGGATAAGAACGACGATACCGGCAGCCTGGTATGGGCCGGCGACTCGTACTATAAAATCAATGATTTCTGGGGCATTCGTGGTGGCGCACAGTATGACACCCGTCTGGACGCTTTGGCGCTCGGCGATGCGGTACTGGAATATCGTGCTGATTCAGACAGAATGGTGCAGTTGAGCTACCGTTATGCCAGCCCGGAGTATATTCAGGCTACCTTGCCGCAGGTAACTAACCCAGGATACCAGCAGGGCATTTCCCAAATTGGCGGGATTGCCAGTTGGCCTATCGCTGACCGTTGGGCGATCGTCGGGGCCTACTATTACGACACCAAGGCACAGCAACCGGCCGATCAGTTGCTGGGTCTGCAATACAATACCTGCTGTTGGGCGGTTAACTTTGGCTATGAACGCAAAATCACCACCTACAACACAACATCGTCTCAGAGCGTTTACGACAACAAGATTTCATTCAATATTGAACTTCGTGGCCTGAGCAACAATCATAGCCTCGGGACCAATGAAATGTTGGCCAGTGGCATACTGCCTTATCAACGTGCTTTCTAAGCCCGACGATATGTTGAACTTAGTGAACTTGCATCCGCAATTGCGGATTAAACAAATGGAAAAAGTATGAAGAACTGGAGAACACTTCTCCTCGGCGTAACGCTTTGTGCCAGCACTGCGTTTGCAGCCCCTCAAGAGGTTGATAAAGTGGCCGCCGTGGTCGATAACGGCGTGGTCCTGGAAAGTGATGTCACAAGCCTGATGCAGTCTGTTAAACAGCAGGCGAAGGAAGCGAATCAGCAACTTCCAGATGATGCCACACTGCGTCATCAGATCCTCGATCGTCTGATCATGGATAATATTCAGGTGCAGATGGCCAATAAAATGGGCATCAAACCGACTGATGAAGATGTGGATAAGGCCATTGCCGGCATTGCTGCACAAAATAAACTGACCGTTGATCAATTGCGTAGCCGTCTCGCCTACGATGGGCTGAACTACAGCACCTACCGTGCGCAGATCCGCAAGGAGATGATGATCAGCGAAGTACGTAACAGTGAAGTACGCCGTCGTGTCACCGTACTTCCGCAAGAAGTGGATATGCTGGCAAAACAGGTTGCTTCACAAAATGGTGGCAGCGCTGAGTTTAACCTTAGCCACATCCTGTTGCCTCTGCCTGAAAACCCAACGCAGGATCAGGTCGATACCGCAGAAGCACTGGCTAAAAAAGTGGTGGGTGAATTAAACAACGGCGCTGATTTCGGCAAAATGGCCATCACCTATTCTGCGGACTCACAGGCGCTGAAAGGCGGCAACATGGGCTGGGGTAAATTGCAGGAGCTGCCTTCGCTGTTTGCTCAGGCATTGAGCACCGCGCAGAAAGGCCAGATTATCGGCCCAATCCGTTCAGGCGTTGGCTTCCATATTCTGAAAGTGAATGACATTCGTGGCGATAATAAAACCGTCTCGGTCACCGAAGTTCACGCACGCCACATCCTGCTGAAGCCTTCGGTAGTCATGACTGACGCTCAGGCAAAAGCCAAACTGGAACAAGTCGCCGCGGATATCCGCAGCGGTAAAGCCAATTTTGCTGACGAAGCGAAACAGCTTTCTCAGGATCCTGGCTCGGCCAATCAGGGCGGCGATTTAGGCTGGGCATCGCCTGACATGTATGATCCCGCATTCCGTGATGCCTTGCTTAACCTGAAAAAAGGTCAGCTCAGTGCACCTGTTCACTCCTCCTTTGGCTGGCACCTGATTGAAGTGCTCGATACCCGCCAGGTTGATAAAACTGACGCGGCGCAGAAAGAGCGTGCATACCGGATGCTCTTCAACCGTAAGTTCTCGGAAGAAGCTCAGACCTGGATGCAGGAACAACGTGCCAATGCGTACGTGAAAATTATGGACGGTAATGGAAAATAATACTTCCGTGACAAAATCTGTGGTCATCACCCCCGGCGAGCCAGCCGGGGTTGGGCCGGATCTGGTATTGGCGCTGGCTCAGCAGGCATGGCCTGTTGAGTTGGTAGTCTGCGCCGATCCGGCTTTGTTGCTTGAACGGGCGAAGGTTTTAGGGCTGGAGATTCAGCTGCGTGACTATCTGCCCGGCGCGCCGCCACAGCCTCAGGCTGCCGGTACGCTCACTGTCTTACCCGTAAAAACGGCGGAGGCGGTAACACCCGGTCAGTTGAAGGTCGCCAACAGCGCGTACGTGGTTGAAACACTGGCGCGAGCCTGTGATGGTGCCATCAGCGGTGAGTTTGCAGCACTGGTAACCGGTCCGGTCCAGAAAAGCATTATCAATGACGCAGGTATTCCCTTTATTGGGCACACCGAATTTTTTGCCGATCGCAGCCACTGTGACCGCGTGGTTATGATGCTGGCTACCGAGGAGTTACGGGTGGCGCTGGCGACGACCCATCTCCCGCTTTCAGCCGTGCCAGCGGCGGTCAACCGTCAGTGTTTGCACGAAGTGATCACTATTTTGCACCACGATCTTCAAACTAAATTTGGCATTCGTGACCCGAAAATCTACGTATGTGGCCTGAATCCGCACGCTGGTGAAGGCGGTCATATGGGCCACGAAGAGATCGATACCATTATTCCTGCCCTGGAAGAACTCCGTCAGCAAGGTATGAGCCTCATCGGCCCGCTGCCAGCCGACACGCTTTTCCAGCCCAAATATCTACAACACGCTGACGCCGTATTATCGATGTATCACGATCAGGGCCTTCCGGTGCTAAAATACCAGGGATTCGGTCGCGCAGTGAATATCACACTCGGCCTGCCCTTTATCAGGACCTCCGTTGATCACGGCACCGCCCTTGAACTTGCTGCTACCGGCAACGCCGATGCAGGCAGTTTCAAGACAGCAATAAATCTCGCCATTCGCATGGCAAACACCAGTAATGATAAATAACTACAATGAATAATCGTGTACATCAGGGCCACTTTGCCCGTAAACGCTTTGGGCAAAACTTTTTAACCGATCAGTTTGTTATCGATAGCATCGTATCGGCCATTCACCCAATGCCCGGTCAGGCCGTCGTCGAGATCGGTCCTGGTCTGGCAGCACTGACGGAGCCCGTCGCTTCACGTCTTGACAGCATGACGGTTATCGAACTCGACCGTGATTTGGCTGCACGTCTGGAAACCAACCCAAAGATGCTCGGCAAGCTGCGGGTCATTCAGTCAGATGCCATGAAGGTCGACTTCGGTGAACTTTCCAAAGAGCTGGGCCAGCCTTTGCGCGTGTTCGGCAACTTGCCGTATAACATCTCCACGCCGTTAATGTTCCATCTTTTCCTCTATACTAATGCCATCAGCGACATGCATTTCATGTTGCAAAAAGAAGTCGTTAACCGTCTGGTTGCAGGCCCTAACAGCAAAGCATTTGGTCGCCTGAGCGTAATGGCGCAGTATTACTGCAACATTATTCCGGTACTGGAAGTCCCACCGGAATCCTTTACCCCGGCGCCAAAAGTCGATTCGGCGGTAGTACGTTTGATCCCGCATGCGAACATCCCGTATCCGGTGGATGACATCCGTATTCTGAGCCGTCTGACGACTGACGCGTTCAACCAGCGCCGTAAAACCGTACGTAACAGCCTCGGTCATCTTTTCACCCCAGAACAGATGACTGAACTGGGTCTGGACTTGCAAATGCGGGCAGAAAACATCTCTGTTGAGCAGTATTGCAAACTGGCTAACTGGTTATCGACCCGGCCGAAAAAATCGGAATCGTAATTTCATAGACCCGACATGTTTCGAGCTACAGATAGGGGCACTCAATACGTCTGTAGCTGGAAAGGTAAAAGGGACAAGGGAGTAGCGTTATGCTTGACTCACCCCGCGTTAGTATTCAGGTGCAAAGTATCTACATAGAATCCCAGTCGATACCCGATGAAGAACGTTTTGTCTTCGCCTACACCATTACCATCCGCAATCTGGGGCGTTTCAACGTACAGTTGCTCCGCCGTTACTGGCTTATCACCAACAGTAACGGACGACAGACTGAAGTTCAGGGTGAAGGTGTCGTGGGTCAGCAGCCCCTCATTTTACCCGGTAGTGAATTTCACTATACCAGTGGTGCCGTTCTTGAAACTCCACTGGGTACAATGGAAGGCCATTACGAAATGGTGGCGCAGACCGGAGAACCGTTCCGCGTTCCTATCCCTGTTTTTCGCCTCGCGATCCCAACGCTGATAAATTAACCCTCATGTCGACATATCTTATTGGTGACGTTCACGGCTGTATCGATGAACTCAAAGCGCTATTGGCGCAGGCAGATTTTAACCCGCAGCAAGACTGTTTATGGCTGACGGGAGATTTAGTGGCACGTGGTCCTGACTCGCTTGAAGTACTGCGTTACGTCAGCGGTTTAGGTGATGCAGTGCGCATGGTGCTGGGGAATCACGATCTCCATCTGCTGGCTATCTATGCGGGGATCAGCTTCAACAAGCCCAAAGATCGTCTGAAACCGCTGCTTGAAGCGGAAGACGCCGATGAGCTGATTAATTGGCTGAGACGCCAGCCGGTACTGCAGGTCGACGAGGATCTCAAGCTGGTGATGGCCCATGCGGGTGTAACACCACAGTGGGATCTGGAAACGGCCCAACTGTGCGCCCGTGAAGTGGAAGCGGTGTTAAGCAGCGATACCTATCCGCTTTTCCTGGATGCCATGTACGGCGATATGCCCAATAACTGGTCTCCCGAACTCAGCGGTCTGGCACGCCTGCGTTTTAGCACCAATGCTCTCACCCGCATGCGCTACTGCTTCCCGAACGGTCAGCTGGATATGATTTGCAAAGATACGCCGGAAAACGCCCCGCGCCCTTTGAAGCCATGGTTTGATCTGCCAAGCCCGATCCTGGAGGCAGGTTACAGCATCGCTTTCGGCCACTGGGCGTCACTGGAGGGTAAAGGTGCGCCGGAAGGTATCTATGCGCTGGATACCGGCTGTTGCTGGGGTGGCGTACTGACAATGGTACGCTGGGAAGATAAGGCCTGGTACACTCAGCCTTCCATCCGACGCAATGAGAAAGAACAGACTCAGGCACCCTCTGCGTCCTGAAGATGTTGTGCGATCCCTGAAAAGACAAAAGGCACCCTAAAGGTTAATGCTGGTCACTTAAGGTGACCAGCATTGTTTTTTAAAGGATATTTCG
>CAMLBO010000036.1 GCA_946478305.1 uncultured Enterobacterales bacterium | reverse complement strand
TCTCTCGCCGACCACATTCGAAAAACCTGCTTTTTAAAGCAGGTTTTTTTTCGTCTAAATACCCTGCATCTCTTCTTCGCTCTTCCCTTTTCTGACCCCCTCGTGCATCTCTGCACCATTCCAGAGCAAAGGCCCTGTTTTGGCGCCCCAGCGTGTCGTCTGGCTTTACATTGACTTGCCCGGATAACCCCCCTGACCAGCATTTTCCGCTGCTTTTTACCCCGTTCTTACAAATAACCGTTCATATAATCATCATTTGGCAATTAATTTTTGTGGATTTAAAGCGGGGTAAACCGCTGGAAATGGTGAGCTTTGAAGCTGAATGTGTTGACTTTCTCTTTTTGGACTGGACATTCGTCCTGTAAATGTTAAAGAAAGGTTTTTTTATGTTTGTTTGCTGTTACTCACAGTCTTTGTAAATGCCTATTGGTTATATTGACGTCATCCTTCAGAGTTGCCAAATTGAGAGCCCGAAGTCAGACCAGAAGATTTTTCCGGTAACTTTCTGTAACGCTATGTTTACGGAATTTGTCTGAAAAAAGCGCTCCCTAAGCGTTCCTTCCTTTTCTGGAAACACTTTCCGCAGCGAATGGGGCAACACAGCCACCCGTAAATAAAAAATAAAGGGTCGCGTGAGCTGCAAACACAACACACACATCCACATCACCATTAATAAATGGAGCAAAAGCGATGACAATCTCCTTGGGAAAAGCAGGGATACTGAAATTCGGTATTGGCCTGATTGCGCTGACCGTGGCCGCCAGCGTACAGGCAAAAACGTTAGTGTATTGTTCTGAAGGTTCGCCTGAAGGTTTTAACCCGCAGTTGTTCACCTCTGGTACCACTTACGACGCCAGCTCCGTGCCTATTTACAACCGTCTGGTCGAATTCAAAATCGGCACCACTGAATTGGAGCCGGGTCTGGCTGAGAAGTGGGATATCTCCCCTGACGGCAAAACCTATACCTTCCATCTGCGCAAAGGCGTGAAATGGCAGGATAACAAAGACTTCAAACCGACCCGTGATTTCAACGCAGACGATGTGGTTTACTCGTTTGAGCGTCAGCTAGACAAAAATAACCCGTACCACGGTGTTTCTGGCGGCAGCTACGAATACTTCGAAGGCATGGGCATGGGCGACTTGATTAACAAGATCGTCAAAGTGGATGACAATACCGTTCAGTTCGTCCTGAATCGTCCGGAAGCCCCATTCCTGGCTGACCTCGGTATGGACTTCGCATCCATTTTGTCAGCGGAATATGCTGACAACATGCTGAAAGCGAAAACCCCTGAGAAAGTTGACCTCAATCCAATCGGTACTGGTCCATTCCAGCTGCTGCAATATCAGAAAGACTCCCGCATTCTGTACAAAGCCTTCCCAGGCTACTGGGGTACCAAGCCGAAGATCGACCGTTTAGTCTTCTCCATCACGCCTGACGCCTCTATCCGTTATGCGAAATTGCAGAAAAACGAATGCCAGGTGATGCCGTACCCGAACCCGGCTGATATCGCGGCAATGAAGAAAGACAACACCATCAACCTGATGCAACAGCCAGGTCTGAACGTCGGTTATCTCTCCTTCAACGTAGAGAAAAAACCGCTGGATGAAGTGAAAGTGCGTCAGGCACTGACCATGGCGGTGAACAAACAGGCCATCATCGATGCGGTTTATCAGGGTGCTGGCCAGTCGGCTAAGAACCTGATCCCACCCACCATGTGGGGCTACAACAAAGACGTAGTGGATTACCCGTATGATCCTGCCAAAGCCAAAGAGTTGCTGAAAGAAGCGGGCCACGCCGATGGTTTCACTATCGATCTGTGGGCAATGCCGGTTCAGCGTCCGTACAACCCGAACGCACGTCGTATGGCTGAGATGATTCAGTCTGACTGGGCGAAAGTCGGCGTTAAAGCCAATATCGTGACCTACGAGTGGGGCGAGTACCTGAAACGCGCCAAAGCCGGTGAGCATCAGTCTGTGATGATGGGTTGGACCGGGGACAATGGGGATCCGGACAACTTCTTCGCCACCCTGTTTAGCTGTGCGGCGGCGAAAGATGGCTCTAACTATTCACGCTGGTGCTACAAGCCGTTTGAAGATCTGATTCAGCCAGCCCGTGCAGAATCCGATCACGCCAAACGTGTTGCGCTGTACCAACAGGCTCAGGTTGTGATGCATGACCAGGCGCCTGCGCTGATCATCGCTCACTCCACCGTGTATGAGCCAGTGCGCAAAGAAGTTAAAGGCTATGTCGTCGATCCACTCGGCAAGCACCACTTCGAAAACGTCTCAATCGAGTGACATTGACAGCTTACTGAATGATCCGGGAACTGCGTTGTGCGGTGCTCGCAATCTTCGCCTTGTTCGCGGGCCATTCAGTACAGCCTTGAATTCATTCGTTAAGAAAAAATGTGAGCTAACAATAAGCCCGGCGAGCTACGGTTCTCCGGGCATTTTATACAGAGAGTACGGGATATGTTTCAGTTCATACTCCGACGTTTGGGGTTAGTTATCCCAACGTTTATCGGCATAACTTTGCTGACTTTTGCCTTCGTGCACATGATCCCAGGTGACCCGGTGACCATCATGGCCGGAGAACGCGGTATTTCTGCCGAGCGCCACGCTCAGTTGATGGCAGAGATGGGGCTCGACAAGCCTCTTTATCAACAATACTTCCACTATGTGAACGGCGTGCTGCACGGTGATTTAGGCGTGTCGTTAAAGAGCCGTATTCCGGTCTGGCAAGAGTTTGTGCCGCGCTTTAAAGCGACGCTGGAATTAGGCATCTGTGCCATGCTTTTCGCGGTGATCGTCGGTATTCCGGTGGGGGTGCTGGCTGCGGTTAAACGCGGATCCATCTTCGACCACACGGCGGTCGGTATCTCACTGACCGGTTATTCGATGCCCATCTTCTGGTGGGGGATCATGCTGGTGATGCTGGTCTCGGTGCAGCTCAATCTCACGCCCGTATCGGGGCGAATAAGCGATACGGTGTTCCTCGACGACAGCCAACCCTTGACCGGCTTTATGCTGATCGACTCGCTGATTTGGGGCGAACCGGGTGACTTCAAAGATGCCGTGATGCACATGATTCTACCGGCCCTGGTGCTCGGTACCATTCCTCTGGCGGTTATTGTGCGTATGACCCGTTCTTCCATGCTGGAAGTGCTGGGCGAAGACTACATCCGTACCGCGCGCGCCAAGGGCGTCAGCCGTATGCGAGTGATTGTCGTCCACGCCCTGCGTAACGCACTGCTGCCGGTCGTCACCATCATTGGTCTGCAGGTCGGGACGCTGCTCGGCGGTGCCATCCTCACGGAAACCATCTTCTCCTGGCCGGGGCTTGGCCGCTGGCTGATTGATGCATTGCAACGCCGCGACTATCCGGTCGTACAGGGCGGGGTATTGCTGGTCGCCATTCTGATTATCGTGGTTAACCTGCTGGTAGACGTGCTCTACGGCGTGGTCAATCCGCGTATTCGTCATAGAAAATAAGGGGCGCACTATGTCTCAGGTTACAGAGCCCGTTGCGAATGAAATCGTGACGGCTGCGCCAACGCCGATGCCGCCACTGCGCGAATTCTGGCACTATTTTAAGCGCAACAAAGGGGCCGTTACCGGTCTGGTTTACATCATTATCATGCTGATCATTGCGATTGGTGCCAACGTTCTCGCCCCGCACGCGCCGGCTGAACAGTTCCGTGACGCGCTGCTGCGCCCGCCGGTCTGGATGCAGGGCGGCAGCTGGAAATTCCTGTTAGGCACCGATGACGTCGGCCGCGATATTCTCAGCCGCCTGATGTATGGCGCGCGTCTGTCGCTGTTGGTCGGTTGTCTGGTGGTGGTGCTCTCCTTGATCCTTGGGGTCATCTTCGGTCTGTTTGCCGGTTACTACGGCGGCGTGATTGATGCCGCGATCATGCGCATCGTCGACATCATGCTGGCATTGCCAAGCCTGCTGCTGGCGCTGGTGCTGGTGGCGATTTTCGGCCCGTCTATCGTCAATGCCTCGCTGGCCCTGACCTTCGTCGCCCTACCACACTACGTGCGTTTAACGCGTGCGGCGGTGCTGGTGGAAGTGAACCGCGACTACGTCACCGCATCGCGCGTGGCGGGGGCCGGTGCGACCCGTCAGATGTTCGTCAACATTCTGCCTAACTGCTTAGCACCGCTGATCGTTCAGGCCTCGCTCGGTTTCTCCAACGCCATTCTGGATATGGCGGCTCTCGGCTTCCTCGGCATGGGCGCACAGCCGCCAACGCCTGAGTGGGGCACTATGCTGTCCGACGTATTGCAGTTCGCCCAAAGCGCATGGTGGGTCGTGACCTTCCCAGGCGTGGTGATTTTGCTGACGGTACTGGCATTTAACCTGATGGGTGACGGTCTGCGCGACGCCCTTGATCCTAAACTCAAGCAGTAAGGGACGAGAGATGGAAACCACATTAATTCAAGAAGTACCGGTTGGCAAAACGCTGCTGACCGTGGATAAACTCTCCGTTCACTTTGGTGACGAAGGTACGCCATTCCGCGCCGTGGACCGGATCAGCTACAGCGTAAAACAGGGCGAAGTGGTCGGGATTGTGGGCGAGTCCGGCTCCGGTAAATCGGTCAGTTCACTGGCGCTGATGGGGCTTATCGACTTCCCCGGCAAAGTGATGGCTGAGACGCTGGAGTTTGGCGGACGCGACCTGCAAAAGATGAGCGAAAAAGAGCGCCGCCAGATTGTCGGTGCCGAAGTCGCGATGATTTTCCAGGACCCGATGACCAGCCTCAACCCTTGCTACACGGTGGGTTTCCAGATAATGGAAGCCATCAAGGTGCATCAGGGGGGCAATAAAAAGACCCGTCGTCAGCGCACCATCGATTTGCTCAATCTGGTGGGTATTCCTGATCCGGCTTCACGCCTCGATGTCTATCCGCATCAGCTTTCCGGTGGGATGAGTCAGCGCGTGATGATCGCCATGGCGATTGCCTGCCGGCCAAAACTGCTGATCGCCGACGAGCCAACAACGGCGCTGGACGTGACCATTCAGGCGCAGATCATCGAACTGCTGCTGGAGTTGCAGCAGAAAGAGAACATGGCGCTGATGCTGATCACCCACGATTTGGCGCTGGTCGCCGAAGCGGCGCAGCACATTATCGTGATGTATGCCGGTCAGGTAGTGGAGTCGGCCAAAGCCACGGAGATTTTCCGTGCGCCGCGCCATCCATATACCCAGGCGCTGCTGCGATCGCTGCCGGAATTCGCCGCTGACAAGGCCCGTTTACAGTCATTGCCGGGCGTGGTGCCGGGGAAATATGACCGTCCGAGCGGTTGTCTGCTGAATCCGCGTTGCCCGTATGCAACCGATCTCTGTCGTAAAGAAGAACCTGCGCTGCGCGACCTGGCTAACGGGCGTCAGTCGAAGTGCCATTATCCGCTGGATGATGCCGGGAGACCTACCTATGAGTCATGAAAACCCCACCCAGTCAGCGCCTCTGTTGCAGGCGATTGACCTGAAAAAACACTACCCGGTGAAGAAGGGGCTGTTTGCCCCTGAGCGCACGGTGAAAGCCCTCGACGGCGTCTCGTTTGACCTTGAACGCGGCAAAACGCTGGCCGTGGTTGGCGAGTCAGGCTGCGGTAAATCCACTCTCGGCCGCCTGCTGACGATGATTGAAGTTCCAACCGGCGGTGAGCTCTATTACCGCGGGCAAGATCTGCTTAAACCTGATGCCACCGCCGAAAAGCTGCGCCGTCAGAAGATCCAAATCGTGTTCCAGAATCCTTACGGATCGCTGAACCCACGTAAGAAAGTTGGGCAGATCCTCGAAGAGCCGTTGCTGATCAACACCAAACTGACCAGCGCCGAGCGCCGTGAAAAAGCGCTGGCGATGATGGCGAAAGTGGGTCTGAAAACCGAGCACTACGACCGCTATCCGCACATGTTTTCCGGCGGTCAGCGTCAGCGTATTGCCATTGCGCGCGGCCTGATGCTTGACCCGGACGTGGTCATCGCCGATGAACCGGTATCGGCGCTCGACGTGTCCGTACGTGCGCAGGTTCTGAACCTGATGATGGATTTACAGCAGGATCTGGGGCTCTCATACGTCTTCATCTCCCATGACCTGTCAGTGGTTGAACACATTGCCGATGAAGTGATGGTGATGTACCTCGGCCGCTGCGTGGAGAAGGGGCCGAAAGACGCCATCTTCAACAATCCACGCCATCCGTACACGCAGGCATTGCTGTCGGCTACGCCGCGCCTGAACCCGGATGAGCGCCGTGAGCGCATCAAGTTGACCGGTGAGCTGCCAAGCCCGCTCAATCCGCCAGCCGGTTGTGCGTTCAATGCCCGCTGCCGCCGTGCTTTCACCACCTGTACCCAGTTCCAGCCGCAGCTGAAACAGTACGGCGACCAGCTGGTGGCCTGTTTCGCGGTAGATCAGGATGAGATGGGCAAGACCCAGCCACTGGTTGAGGCGGGGCAGGCGTAAGTTTTTTCTTACTTCGCGACAACTGCACCCGAAAAGTTGGATAGCAACTGATTAAGGTGCAGTTTTTAAGCGACAGACAACGTATCTTCCTGAGTTAAATTGGCTACGGCTTGAGGTTGTTCTGATGATTTAAGCAACTCACTCGGAATAATGTCTTTAATTTTATCAATAATTTCCTTTGAACTAAACTCACAGATATTGGGCGTGTTGACACGAATGACCGTTGCATTTTCATAATCAGGAAGCCACATATTATAGGCAAGGAATCCGGTTTCCTCTATTCTTCCATTATTATAGAGAGCGATCATTTTTTTATTGAAAGTTCGGGATAAATGAACAATGGATGTGTCTGGTGTGATGATTAAATCTGCATTTTTCACCATCGCTGCGGCAAAACTGATCGTACTTTCAGGAAAGATAATACATCCATCAGTTTGAAATTCGGCTATTTTTTCATACTTGCCGATGAGGATTATGCCAATGTTCTGGTAGTTTTTTCTGATGAATAATATAATTTCTTCAACTTGCCTTTTGGACAAGTTTTTATCCAGAGAGCTGGTCAGTGGGTTTAATGCGATTAAATAGTTGAATCTCTTTGATGACAATTTGTCACAAATGATCTTTTCATCCTCCTCACTAATACCCAGTGAATATTCATAGTTGGCAGAGTCAATCTCAAGCAGGTCCAATACTTTCTTATAGCGTTCCGTAATATGAATGTCTTTATCCATGAATTCAATAGAGTCGGAATACATTGGATATCTTGATTTATTAAATCCAATGGTGATGTTAGCATTGATCTTATATATCAGATTTATTCTTCTGAAGGTTAAGATATCATTCAAATCGATGACAATATCGAAACCCTCTCGCTTCAGCCTGCGTGGCGACCTATCCCGATCGTATAGAAAAACCTTGTACACGAAATCTGTGTGGGAGAACAAATTTTCACACGATTTACCGCCAAGAAAGTTAACCTGGTATCCCGCATCGTGTAATTTTTTGGCTAGCCCTGTCAATATTACAGCATCCCCAATTTCATCTCCGGTTCTGAGAATGAGGACCTTTAGCTGCGGCTTGTCTTTAAGGTCAATTTTTTTTGAAACACGCTTTCTTATTAATGACCGTAATTTCAAAAAACTAATCCGAATATTACTTATGTCTTGTTTAAGCTTTCGGTGCTTTTTCCTATAATCAAAACCCTTCATCTTTTTTCCCTGAAGATGCTAAATACAAAAATGGTAAAGTTATAAGGGGAATTATCCTGTGCTGTTGAACAAAAAGCAAGCCGCCCGTTTATAAGCGAGCGGCCTTAGTTGTTACGCGGGATTATTGCTTCTTACGCTATTCTATCAATTAATTGCCTCAATAATCACTAACTGGTCACTCAGCTGTTTTTTCACCACCGGATCGTTGGCATTCTGTATTTGCTGTTGCAGCGCGGTAACCTGCTGCTTCTTACCCTGAGCATCGCTAAACAGCAACGGCTTGACGTTGATAGAAGCCACGTTGGTGTAGCGGCCATCTTCCGTGGTCGGGACGCTGATTTTGCCGTCGTTCAGTAACTGATCCACAATCTTACGTTCGCGCTCATAGCCTTCCATGCCGGTCAGTTTCCAGCGATGTTCTGCCTTGCCCTGATACTGGCCTTTCTTCACGTCGGTCAGATAACGGATGGTGAGATTACGGATGGTTCCGGCTTCTTCACCATATTCCACCTTAGTATCTGACAGTACCGGGAACTGCATGCCTTCCAGTGCGCCGCCTTTCTGGGTCAGGTGGCCCATACGGTAGGCGTTCATGCCCAAACGAATCAGCGTGCTGTCGGTGACCGGGGAGCCGTCATTCATTTTCAGATCGGTAATACGCTGCCCGGCCGGTTTGCGCAGGTCGATGGTGTAGGTGACGCCATCGAAGAAGTCGTTGGTGGAATATTTGGACGCGCGGCGCAGGGGGTTAAAGCTGTAGGTGACGTCACCGTCGCGCTGCTGATTAAAATAGCCTGCCGACCACTCCATGTATTTCTTCAGCTCTTTGCCGGAGAGCTGATAGACGGTGATTTCGCCGCCCGCATACTGATAGTTGAAGGCGATATCTTTGGCGGTGATGGTGCCCACATTCAGTTTTGGCCGGTCATTGTCGATCTGCAACGCAATAACCTGCGCTTTGGGTGCGTAATAACGGCTCGCTTCCTGATACAGCGCGCTGATGCCGGTATCCTGGATATGCACCTGAGGAATGCCTTTTACGGCATCCGGCGGTACCAAATCCTGCCCGGTCAGTTGAGCAATCGGGCGGTTGGCGTTGGCGCGCAGGATTTTATGGAAAGGCTGGTAGATCTCTTCCATCTGCTTGTCCGACGTTATGCCCTTAATCGGGTAGGTGTAGCTGTCTTTGTTGATCAGCACGTATTTGCCGTTCTGTTGCTCAAATTGCAAATCAATACGTGAAAGCGCCCGGCCATATTTGTCGGGTTCGGTGACGATCACGCCGTTTATCACCTCTTTATCCACTTTAACGTGCATATGGCCTGCCACAATGGCCGCCAGCTCAGGGTTTGCGCGGGCAATATCGCCAACACCAGTGCCAGGACGCTGATTTTCGTTATCGATGCCCATATGGGCGACCAGCACGATGGCGTCAACTTTCCCGTGAAGTTCCGCAATCACCTTTTTCACTGCGTTAACCGGGTCGGTAAAGTTCAGGCCTTTGATACGGTCAGTGTCTTTGGCAAACTCGGCCGTCATTGGTGTATCCATGCCAATAATGCCGATCTTTACGCCCTGACGTTCAATGATTTTATAGGCGGGCAGGTAGGGCTTGCCGCTGTCCCATAGAATATTCCCCGCCAGCGCCGTGCCTTTGAACTGGCTGAGCGGAGTAGCGAGCGCCTTGAGACCGAAGTCAAATTCGTGATTGCCCATCACCCAGACATCGTAGTTCAGGGCGTTAAAACCGAGGATCATCGGGCTGGTTTTATCGTTCTTGAAAGTCTCAACGAAGTTGCCCTGAATAGTGTCACCGGCGTCAACCAGGATCACATTCGGCTGTTGCGCCCGGACTTTATGCACCTGTGTGGCGATCTGGCTCAGGCTGCCTGCCAGGTTTTCAGTGTCGGTTGAGTAATCCCAGGGTACGAAAGTCCCGTGGAGATCGGAGGTGCCCAGAATAGTGATATTGACCGGCTCGGCGGCCATGACAGAGGTACTTGCGCAAAGCAGCATGGAGAGAATCGTCTTTTTCATGGCATCTTCTTATTATAGGTAATTGTATTAGAAAGAAATTATGCGAGGCTAATCTCATATTGACCAGAAACTTTGCAAAAACGAC
Source organism: uncultured Enterobacterales bacterium (assembly GCA_946478305.1). Taxonomy (GTDB): domain Bacteria; phylum Pseudomonadota; class Gammaproteobacteria; order Enterobacterales; family Enterobacteriaceae; genus Ewingella. The sequence goes on along the minus strand of CAMLBO010000036.1, from coordinate 32,027 downwards.
ATTGGAAATGCGATGTGACGCACCCTATGAGGCCGGAGAGGTTCGCGCATAAAGCTACGTACAGTATCAATATACAAAATGCATTAATGCGAACTCATCATTATTTCATATGATTTATATTTTAATATAAGAAATTAAAATTAGTAATAAATGCAATTAAATAAGAGGCCGATCTGCCTCACGTTTATTGTTAAACTCTTTTGACAGTTATTATTGCTGCCGTCTACATTCCCACTGCTTGCACTCTGGTAATAAAATAATTCTATAAAGTTATGTTATTTATTATTTAGGTTACGTTATTTTGTCAAATAACCAATGAAAGGGACATCATGAAAAAATTAACTGTAATAGCTTTGATGGTAGGGGCTGTGGTTTCAGGTAATGGCTATGCATCGACCTCATCGCCCTCCAGCCTGGAAGCCCGCCTGGCGCAGCTTGAGCAACGACTTCAGCAGGCTGAAGCACGGGCAGACAACGCCGAGAAGCAGATCCAGCAGTTAAAGAACGAGGACCAAACGCTTAAACAAACGCAGGAGTCTCAGTTAGCCGCCGCCGATATTAAACAAAAAGAACCGGCTAACAAGAAAACTCTCAACCTTAACGGTTTCGATAATCTAAAACTCTACGGTGATGTCGAATTTAATATGGATGGTGCGAGCCGCAGCGGGCAATTAACGTCGGCCAGAACCAGCGATAATAAGAATTGGAAGCCGGGCAACAAAGAGCGATGGGATATTAACGGTCGCCTGTTAATAGGGTTGGATGGTTACCGGCGCAATGACAATGGTCAGTTCTCCGGCTTCACGGTGCAGCCGCTGGCTGACCTGCATGGCAGCATGAATGTCGATGACGCGGCTTTTTTCTTCGGCGAGGAGAACAACTGGCAGGCAAAAGTCGGGCGTTTTGAAGCCTACGATATGTTCCCGCTCAACCAGGATACCTTTGTTGAATATTCCGGTAATACGGCCAACGATCTCTACTCCGATGGTTATGGCTATATCTACATGATGAAAGAGGGGCGCGGGCGCAGCAACAGCGGCGGTAACTTCAATCTTAGCAAGAATATCGATAACTGGTACTTCGAACTGAACACGTTGGTGGAAGACGGAACCACACTGTTTGCCGATAAGGATTACCACGGTAATCATCTGACTAACGACAAAAACGTGGTTTATTTGCGCCCGATTGTGGCGTGGAAAGGGGATGTCTTCTCGGCCGCAGTGGCGATGGAAAGCAACGTGGTCAACAACGCCTATGGATATGAAAATGCGCAGGGTGTGACAGTCGATCAGTCCAAACGCAATGGTTATGGCATGACCATGACCTGGAACGGGCAGAAGGCCGATCCTGAAAATGGCGTGGTCGCCAACTTCAGTACTGCCTATCTTGATGCGCAAGATGAAAAAGATTTCTCAATCGGCGCCAACGCGCTCTGGCACCGTCTTGAGCTGGGCTATATCTATGCACATAACAAGATTGATCAGTTCAACAACAGTCACTTTATGCGCAATGACAACGGGGACTATGCTTTTGACGGGGCCGGTAAATATAGCGTCCATACTATACACACCTCCTATCTCATCCCTGACATCATGAATATGCCAAACTTCAATCTCTATCTTGGTGCTTATGCTTCCATGCTGGATACCGCAGAGGGTATCAGTCAGAACAACGATGACACCCGATATGGGGTACGGGCGCGCTTTAAATACTTCTTCTAATTTACCGTCATCCTTCACGTTGTCTCGGCGTTGGCTGCGCTCGCGCGCCCCAGTCACTTACTGGAGTAAGCTCCTGGGGACTTGCTCACTTGCCGCCTTGATACAACGCGAATGATTTAGGTATATCTGTGTTTGTGATCAATAAAAAACGGCATCCTCATCAGACGCCGTTTCCTCATTTATTGGGTTGGGTTTGCGTGAGCCACTATTTCCCCTGACTGGCCCACCAGGTCAGCAGTTGCAGGCATGACGAATAGTAATCATCTTTCGGGGTAAGATTCGGGCTGATGGCGCTGCGGTTGTCCATGGTGAAATCACGAATGGCCAGCAGGCCCGGCGACATATTGTACGGCGCTTTGGTGCCGGTCATGACGTCGACCCAGGCCGGCGTCGCCTCGCGCGGTGTTTTCTGCCACAGCTGGATGAACGGGGCCAGATTCGGGCTGCCGGAATGCGCCCAGCCGAGATAGAGCGGAATACGCACTGCATCGTAACTAAAGCGTGGCGGCCAGCGGCTGGCGGGTTTCAGGGTGCCGTCGGCGCTCAGATCAACCCAGTCAGTCGGCAGGCGCAGGTCGCCAAAGGTCATTTTTCCGAGCAAAGCCGTGCCGCTCTCATCCAGCTCTTTCCACACTTTCAGATGGCTGTGTTGATAAAATGCTTTCCATGCCGGGAAGAGGAAATAGGAAGGGTTGAGCGTCACCGAACTGGTCTGATTAAACCCGGAGATGCCGGGCAGCATGACTTTATAACCCGCGTAGTCGATCACCGTATGTTTGAGCAGTGCTGCCTGCAGCTTGTCTGAAGCCTGCGTATAACGCGGGTCATGCCACTGGTCACCGGCCAACAACAGTGCCCACGCCATCAGCGTATCGCCATCGGAGGCGTTATTTTTATCCGCCACTTTTGAGGTATTGCTTGGGTCATAGCGCCACGAATAGAGTCCGACATCTTTGCGGTAAAGGGTGTTGTTGGCCCATTGCCACAGCTTGTCGAAGGTTTTCTGATCGTTATTGAACACCGCCAGCAGCATACTGAACCCCTGACCTTCGGTGTGGCTGACGTTTTTGTTGGCCGTGTCGATAATCCGTCCATCCGGCATGAGAAAACGACTTTTATAGTCTGACCAGCCGGTGTTCTGAGCCATCACGGCCGCAGAGAAAAGCGATAATGCAAGACTGAACCACAGCGCAAGGCTGCGGGCCCGAAATGACCACATAGAAAATCCTTACAATCCATTTTGATAACGAAAGACCAGGGCACCTTCTCGGGTGCTTTCCTGCCAGCGTAGCGGAACATAAGATTGCCCGCCCTGCGCCAGCAGCCATTCGGCATAAGCCCCTTCAAGTAAGGCGATAAGCGCGAGGGTCCACAGTTCATGTGCCTGCCCCTGCGGCGCGGCAGGCCAGGCAATATGTACCAGCGTTAGTTGCTGCTGGGTAGCTTCAATTTTTACCACGCCCCAGTCGAAATGGCTGAGGAGCTGATTCAGATTGTCCTCCAGCTCGCCGAGGGTGGCCGAAGCGGGTAACGGATGCTGGCGCGCCAGATTACCGCCCATCAGGACCAGAAATCGGCGGCCATCTTCGTCGTCGGCAGATGAAAGGATACCGGAAAACAGCACCTGGACCAGACTTTGCCAGCCGGAAACCTGATGACGGTGGCGATAATATTGTTGCTCAACCTGCGCATACTCTTGTTCTTGCATGGTTTTTTCCACCAGGATCAGTTGTCGCCCATCAGATAACGGAAGTAGACCTGAGCCTTACTTTCATTGTAGTCGCCAAAGGTGTCATAGCCCACTTGTCCGCCAATCTGCATGTTCTTGTTCAGATGATAGTTGCCGCCGACGCCCGCATTCCAGCCGATGCCATTTTTGGAACCGCCGGGATAATAGGCTTCCTGCGCGGTATTGTTTGCCACTTTATCTTCCAGTTGGGCTTGTAGATCAGGATCTTCCGGGAAGTAAGCGCTCTTATCCTGGGTATAGGACTGATAACCCACCGAGCCGTTAAGTTTGAGATCCCAGTCGTCATACTTCTGGGTATATTCCACCGGGAACGACACGCTGACGTAGTTTTGCGGGCTGAAGTAACCGCCCTGACCGTAGCTGAAGTAGCTGAGGTTTTTGTCGTAGTTCATGTAACCGACGTTAATACCGGTTTTGAGTTCGCGATCGTCATAGCGATACGGGCGGATATACAACCCGGCGTTAGCATTGACCGCTTTGTTCGAGGTGACGTGGTCGCCAAGGTAGCTGTAGTAACCGCCGCCCGCGTAGAAACCGGCGTCGCCGTTGTCATAAGAGAGCACGGCACTGCCGCCGTTTTTGGTCACCTGGCCCCACTTGTCGCCGGTATAGGCATCTTTAGCGCCGACGTAAGCCAGTACGCTGTCAGTCACAGCGCGGCGTTCCGCGGTGACCGTCAGGGTGGTGAAATCACCCAGCTTGGGTGCCCACTGCGCGCCGCCGAGCAGCGAGGTTAAATCCTGTCCGAGTGGCGTTGAACCCACGTCGACTTTGTAGTTATCGCCGCTCAGTGCCGCACTCAGCTCCACGCCGGATTCACTCTGCGAACCGGAGGATTGTTCGGCGATATATTGCGAGGCTGACGGCGGGGTGCTGGAGGTATTGGCCAACGCCTGTGCCGACGGGCTCAGGACGCCGTGCAGCGCTCCGGTACCGAAACGGTTGTTGGCATCGCCGCTGCTGGTACCGGCGTCGAGTGTGATCGGTGTCACGCCAAGCGTCACGCGCGAGGAGTCAAAGGGCACGAACGAGAAGGTCATCGGCGCTTTGGCTTCGGTCAATTGGCTCAGGCCGCTTTCGCCATCGCGTCCGCGCACCGACAGATCGCCCTGCACCCAGGTCGAGGTTTTTTCCTGCAGGGTATCGAGCATGTCATCAATCTGTTTCTCGGTGGCATTACGCTGAACCACGGCGGTCGGTGCCGCACCCGGCAGCGGGGCGGTGCTGGTCGAGGAGACCTGGTCCGACTGCTGCCACGGCATCACTGTGCCATACACCGACTGGGTCGTGCTGCGGGTGCCCTGCGTGGAACGGTTGATAAACGGGTTGTCTGTCAGTTGCAAACCGGCGATTTGTGACGAGCCGCCGTCTGCACCTTCCAGCCCAATCATCTTACCTTTTGCCGAACGCAGCAGCGCCAGCGCCTGCTGGTGATCCCCTTCAGCTTCCGCTACGCGGGCGGCCAGCAACAGGCGGTCAGGCGTGCGCGGCCCGGTCAGGCCGTTCATCAGTTGGTGCGCTTTCTGGTTGTCCCCTTCGGCCAGAGCCACGTTTATCGCCCCGACGCGGGCATCCTGCCTCGGGGTATCGTTACTCATCAGGTAGTCATAAACCTGACCGGCCTGCTTGTTCATTTTGCCGGACTGATAGAGGCGGGCCATCGCCAGCATCAGGTCTCGGTTTTGCGGCTCCGCCTGCAACGCCACAACCAGCTTGTCATAGGCGGCTGCATACTGACCCTGTTCGCGTAGCTGATCGGCTTGATTAATTACAAAGCCATTACGCATATCTGCCAACTGAGTCGGCGTAGTGCTGGACTGAATCTGCGGATTTTGCAGGAAAGCCTGTGCCTCATTGCTGAGACCTGCCTGATTAAGTACCGTGACTTGATCGGCATAATCACCGGCATTGCCGTGGACGCCTTTTTGCATATTCTGGCGAACCAGCTGCACGGCCAGCGGTATCTGTCCGGTCGCGGCGAGGTTCTTCGCCAGCGCACCGACGTCAGCGGGTGCGGAAGGCGGATCCTGTGCCAATGCCCGCAGCGTATTGGCAGCGGCAGCGCTGTTGCCCTGCTGCTGATAGGCTTCGGCCGTCGCCATCTGTTGATTGAAGTTGGCGCGTTGCGCAAGTTCACGCATGGCTGCGGTCTGACTGCTGCGTGGAATACGTGACAACAGGGTGCTGGCGGTAGACCAGTTTTTGGTTTCGGCTGCAAACAGCGCGGCGGCGTAGAGGTCAGTGGCTCCTGCACCCTGGCGCCCGGAAGAGGCCATCAGCGACTGTGCCTGTGCGGTCTGCCCCTGCTGTTGCAGAATACGTGCCATATCCAGTTTCACCCAGACGTTGCCTGGCTGACGTTGCTGCGCCTGCTGTAAAATAGACAAGGCACGCTGTGGATCATTGTTCGCCACCGCCTGAGCCGCCTGACGACGCATCGGTTCAATGACATCGGCCACGGCAGGGGGTTGCAGTTTATTGCGCAGCGCCACAGGCAGCGTTTGCAGAACCTGATTTGCCTCCGGTTTATTCTGCTGGCGCAGTACGTAATAGAGGCCCGCACGGGCATCAGGGTTATCGCCCAGTGCGCTGTATTGCTGTTCGGCACCGGCCAGATCGCCTTTACGCCGTAAAATGTCCGCACGCAGCAAGCTGGCGGAGAGACCTTTTTCGCCTGCAGCCTGGGTCAACGGCGTAACGGTCGCCAACGCGCTGTCATAGCTGCCTGAACCGGCATCGGCTTTAGCTTTCGCCAGCTGAGCGTAGAACGCGGACTCCTGCGCCTGCGCGGCGAGCTGTGCGCTGTTGGCTCCGCCTTGCTGCGCCGCGCGGTTGAGATAATCGGCGGCGGCGGCAAAATCGCCGCTGCGCTGGGCGATATACCCCAAACCGGCCAGGGCGTCAGGATCGTTCGGATTACCCGCCAGCACGGTCTGGAACTGGGTTTTGGCGTCGGCGACATCCCCGCTGTTGAGTGCACTAAAGCCCTGTCCCTTGGCTGCCCCACCGATATTTTTCTGGAAATAGGCCATCACTCCGGTGTCATTCGGGTGACGCGCCTGATAGCCCTGATAGAGTTCACGATCGTTCTCTTTCGGTGCCATCCATAACAGCGCCTGACGCAGCGAGCGGTCCGCTTCCGGGCTGCTGGTGGCCATACTGTTGAGCAGATTAATGCCGTCGCGCCGGGTTGATTCCTGATAGGTCAGCACTTTGCCCAGCGCCAATTTTGCCGCCGTATCGTCCGGGCGCTGCGCCACGCGTTGCTGCAGCCCTTCAATCGCCTGCGGTTGCAGGGATTTATCCGCGGCCATGGTCAGGTAATACTCGGTTGCCAGACTGTCGGGTGGCTGATTACCGTTGAAAATGGCGCGGTAGGTCGAAAGGGCCCCGCTGATGTTGCCCTGTGCGGCCATCTGCCGGGCCGTCGCCAATTGGGCGGGCGGAATAGACTGCATGGCTTTGGCGCTGTTCAGTGACGCCAGGCGTGGATCCTGCGGTGAGGCCGCAGCCAGCTTCTCTTTCCACTGGTTAGCCGCGTTCTTATCCCCACCCTGCATGGAATAAAGTGACATCAGGTAGAGCGCCTGGGCATTGTCAGGGTCAACCAGTAACACTTTTTTTAACGCATCTTTTGCCAGGTCGTCATGGGCGCGGTCATGCCAGTAAGCGGCCTGATCGAACAACGCTTTCAGGGCAGGGTTGGCCTCATCAGCCGCGTAGCCCAGGGCGCTGAAGCTTCCCATTCCGGCGATCCCTACCAGATAAATGGCCCTGACCACGGCCAGTGACAGCTTATGTTTTTTCATTTTCAACTCCGGTGATCGCCGAGTCAGGGGTCATCATCATTATTGTTGTTATATTCATTTTTTCGGCTTCTTACCCAGGCGTTTCGCGGCATGTTTCGCCAACAGAACGTAGAGGCTCAGGCCGATCAGCAGCGAAACGAAAAGGGTGATCAGCGACAGGATCACAATGTGCGTGCTGGCGTACCACACCACCATCATGTACCACGGCATCTGGCCGGTCGGGAACTGCTTGCCAACGGCAAAACTGCGGATGCCGTTTTCATCCGTAATGATCGCCAGATCGCCACGGATACCGGCGTTGATTTTGGACGACTTGAGGTCGTTATGTATTTTCAGCAGCTGCTGATCATCAGTACCGGCCGCCACCACCACGGCATGCTCAGGAGACCAGCGTGAACGGTAGCTGACAAATCCGCGCCAGGCTCCGGTCGAGGAGAGATAGCGGTCAGCATCAACTGGCTGACGGTACCAGTCGCCGGTCAGGGCATCGAGGGCGCGTTGTAGCTGAGTCGGTGTTTTAACGCCCAAAGAGTTGATGTTGATGGAGAACGGTGACGCTTCCAGCAATTGCTGGTTGAAGGCCGAATCACCGAGCGTGGTAATGGCTAAAATATCGCGATCAAACAGCGGGTTTTCACCTTCATTACCGTTAAGCCCAAACACCACCTGCGCATGGCTGACCGGTACGCCGGTAGCATTGCCAGAACGGGCGGCCATGTTCAGCAGGGTGTGGATCTCACCTGCTGTCGGGGCCTGGGGCAGCAGCAACAGGCTGTCGGAGAAGTCGGCCATTTTGGAGAACGGATATGACGCCCCGACGAAGTACGAGAGATTTGGCAACTGGGCAAAATGGTAGCTGCTGCTCAGATCAATATATGAATTGGGATCGATGCGGCTTTTAATGTTATCGCTGGTCAGAATGCTGCACGGCGCATCTTTCTTCGGTTTAATGTCGAAGTAAAACTCCAGTTGGTTGTCGCCATAAATCAGGTAGGGGGCCAACTGCATGGTGTAACTTTCCTGACGGCTGTCGCCGCCGAGACGGCGCCAGATATTTTCCAGCAGGCCGACTTTATTGACTGTCAGGTTGCGCAGGAAGGTGCTGTTAATCGAGACATTCAGCTGCGAGCTGTCTTCGTCTATCCAGTTTTCAGTCGGGAAGCGGTAGTTAATACGTACTGGAATGGTGTGGCCATCCCACATAAACAGGTCAGGTGCCGCGCGAAACGCCACGTGGATGCCGTCGTGGTAAATCCCGTTACTGGTCAGCGAATCCTGATTTTTCGCTGCAAGTTCGCCGAGCGTGACGCGGCGCGAGGTGTCGATCCAGCGCGTGGCGTCATAAGGTTTACGGGTCGGGATGGTCTCCTGTGTCACGGTCAAAGTATCGGTGTTGTTGGGCATGGCGGTGCTGATCAACCGGTACGCGGCCTGACGCAGTTGGCTCTCGTCATTGCCCATCACCAGCAGCAGTTTATAGACTGGGTTCAGCGGGTTATCGATGATTTGAATCGATGGGCCGCTGCTGGCAGGCAGCGTCAGCGAACCCACTTTATCGCCAGGCTTGCCAAACAGAATGCCATTTTTTTCCGGTAAATCGTTCAACACCACCGGGAAGTCGATGTCGCGATAATCCGATAACATGCCGAGATAAGAGGCGACCATCGCGGCGGCGCTGACATCCTGCGGTTGCAGGGAGGATGAGAATGCCATCGAGACCTGCGACTCCTGCATTTGCAGGGGGTCAAAGAACGGGCGTGGAAAGTTGCCGAGATTACGGCCCAGGTTCAGTTGCTGGCCTTCCAGGTCAATGCTGGTGGTGGGCAGCACCGTCACCCAGTATTTATCCGACTGATCTTTCTCACAGGTCATGGTGTTGCTGTCATGAACGCGAAAGCTCAGATTATTACTGGAAACCACCATGGCGGCCGGAACGTCCAGCTCATAGATATCGCCACCGTTGCTGCTCTGGCTCAGCGGTAAATTGCCCAGCGGCTGACCGTTGAGCATCAGCTCCAGCGTGGTATCACGGGCAATTAGCGCTGGGGAGATTTTCAGCGCCAGCGACAGTTTGGCATTGGTGATCACCTGATCGCCTGGCAGGGTAAACATGATCCCGGACTGCAACTGGCCGCCGCTCAACGTCAGGCCATTCGGCTGGCCCATTTCGGCGACGGTCACGGTACTGGTGATCGGTTGTACCAGCGGGATTGTCGGAGCAGGGGCTGCAACGGGCACAGTCACGACCGGTGAGGTATTTATGGGTGTGGTATCAACCTGCGGCGCGGCGTCACCGGCAGGCACGGCGGGCTGATGGGTATCGTTCTGTGGCGCGTTATTTGCCGGGACCGGCGGCGTTGGCGGTAACCATGCGGGCGCAGGCGGCAAATTACCCATGCTGCTGTCCGGTGCGGCCGTCTGGCTCTCGGTCTGAGGGGGAAGCGTTGAGCTGGCAGGCTCCTCTGCGCTGGTTGATATCAGTGGCAGAGCGCCCAGAGCAAAGAGCAGGCCAGTGGTCAAACGGCGCGTGAATAATTTCTTTAATGGTCGTTTCATACGGCTTCACTCTTACTGACCGTTTCGTCGGCGGCAGGCGTGTTTTTGGTCCGGCGCTCTTTCCACGTGTTGTAAAACAGTTCAAACACACAGCGCACAATGCTGGCCAGTGAGCGCAGCGGGTTGTCCGGCGGGTACTCTTCACCAATCCAGGCATCGGCACGGCACAGCACCACGCGCACCAGCTCACGGCGTTTGGCCAGCGGCAGATTCTCAAATTGCAGACGCAGGCGCTCTTTGTTGCCGCTTATCTGGCTGACCGGGAAGCTTTCTGCTCCAGAAGAGAGCTGAATCTCCACCTCTTCGATCTCTTCATCGAGATAACGGACGTCTGGCGTGACCAGCTGTACCCCCCCCATAGAGATATCAATCGTTTGTGTACGCAGGGAAATACCGTTGGCGTAGTGAATCACCGCGGGTATTGCCACCTCGACGCGGATCGTTTTACGCACCTGCCGGGTCTCTTTGGCGACGGCAATCGCCGCCAGCAAAATCAGCACGCTGAAGCTGCCCCAGGCGACGTTGAGCGCAATAACGCTGGGATCAACGCCGAAGTAGTCATGGAATATCGCCCGCACCAGCCCATAACCGATACCGATGATCATCAGAATCGCCACAATCAGATGCGGTTTGACGATGTTGAAGTCGAAGAAGCCGGAGTCCAGCAGACCGCCTTTGTCCGTCACGTTGAATTTGCCGCGCTTGGGCGCAAACAGGGTGACCAGCGTCGGCAGGATCAGGTGGAACGCCATCACCGTCTCGTAGATTTCGCCCCAGAACGTATAGCGGTAACGGCCGTTCATCCTGGAGTTGACGTACAGTGACATGACCAGATGCGGCAGCGCATAGGCAAAAATCAGGCTGGCGGATGACGAAATGATGTTCAGGTTAAACAGTAGGAAGGCGATAGGTGCGGTGAGAAACACCACGCGCGGCAGGCCGAACTGGAAGTGCAACATGGCGTTGAGATAGCACAGACGCTGTTGCCAGGTCAGACCGCGCCCGAGCAGCGGGTTATCGACGCGGAATATTTGCGTCATGCCGCGCGCCCAGCGGGTACGCTGCACCACGTGCAGCCCGAGGCGCTCGGTTGCCAGACCGGCTGCCAGCGGAATCGACAGGAAGGCGGTATTCCAGCCACGGCGTTGCATTTTCAGCGCTGAGTGAGCATCTTCGGTGACGGTTTCTACCGCAAAACCACCGACTTCATCGAGTGCCACACGGCGGATAACGGCACAGGAGCCGCAGAAGAAGGTGGCATTCCAATTGTCATTCCCTTGCTGAACGGGGCCGTAGAACAGTGCGCCTTCGTTCGGCATGGAGCGTGCCGCCGAAAGGTTGCGCTCGAATGGGTCCGGAGAGTAGAAGTAGTGCGGCGTCTGAATTAACGCCAGACGCGGGTCTTTCAGGAAGCTGCCGACCGTTGCCTGCAGGAAAGCGCGGGTGGCGACGTGGTCGCAGTCAAATACGCAAATCAGCTCGCCTTTAGTCAGCTTCATGGCATGGTTGAGGTTACCGGCTTTGGCGTGGGCATTATTGTCGCGGGTGATATAACCCACACCAGCATCGGCCGAAAATACGGCGAATTCATCGCGTTTGCCGTCATCGAGCACGTATATTTTGATTTTGTCTTTCGGATAATCAATACATTGGGCGGCCAGCACGGTATCGCGTACTACGTCGAGGCTTTCGTTATACGACGGAATATACACATCTACCGTCGGCCACAGGCTCATATCATCCGGCAGGGGTTCAATGGTGCGTTTCAGCGGCCAGGTGGTTTGCAAATATCCGAGCAGTAAAATAACCCAGACGTAGAGTTCTGCCAGAAATAGGCCTATTCCCAGAATGGCTTCGATGGTGGAATTAAAATGCAGCGTTTCCGTGGCGCGCCAATAAATATAACGCGTCGACATCATCATAGACAGGATCACCATCACCACGCTGATGCGCTTATTTTTACTGAAGCCCAGTAAAAACAGAATGCCAATGCTGATCAGGCCAAATATATACTGCTTTTGGCTGTCCATCGGCGTGATGATAATAACTGCCGCTACCGGCAGTAAAAGAAGGACGAGCAGGGAGAATAGGAATTTATTCATCGCATTTAGGATCGCTGTCTGCTGGAGCTATTAATAATTATTAGGCTTTGGAGAGGCGTGTAATTCCCCGTCACCGACTTTGATCCCTAAAATGGCCGCGACTTTTTTGCTGATCAGTTCAATATCAAATGCAGAAGCAGATACCGGACTGAAATCAATAATCGAGCGCTGCGAGGCGTTAGCCTCAGGCACACATTCATCCCTGTGGATGGTGCCCAGTAACCGTTCGTTCAAACGCTGTTCAAAGAACTGCGTGACGTCACGGCTGAGTGTTCGGCGGGTATCACTTTGGTTTACAACGTAATACTCCCCTTTTTTATTATTCAGTGGTGTACCGATAAGCTTATTTTTTTCCATCAGCGGCAACAGGGATAATGACGCGGTATCTGCCAGCATCACCACCACGTGTAAGTCTGCCAGCGGTTGTACCGCTTTCAGGGCTGGGCTGGGTCCGGGAGGAAAATCGGCAATCACGACCAGACCGGGATAATTGAGCACGGTATTTAAACCACGCTGCAAGAAATGGGGATCGCTGGCCAATTGATGTTCGAATTCCAGTCGCTGTTCTTCACTGACTTCACCATAGGGCAGCACGAAAGTATTTGAACCGGCCTTGAGGATAAACTGGCTCCAGTCAGATTCATTGCCCGACCCGGCGACAAAGCCTCGGGTATCTGAAATGGGTACACCAAAATGCAGGCGCAGGGCGTTCTGCACATCGAAATCAATAACCAGCACTTTGCTTCCGCTGCGGGCCAGGGAGTACGCCAGATTTGAGGCGACTGTGGTTTTTCCAACCCCGCCTTTCGGGGAACACACACAAACTAACGGCATGAGGCAATCATCTCTAACAGGGGTTGAAGCGGCGTATCGCGGTGTAAGAAAGCACCGGCCAATGGCGGGGCTTTTTGTTTAAACATTTGGCGGAATTGCTCACCCGGTACGGGTGTGGCAGGTATCAGTGCTGCGGGCGCGGCGGCGGGCCTGAATGGCGCGGCAACCGGCGTCGCCGGGGCGGTATATGCAGGCTGAAATACAGGCGTTGCCGGTTGCACAGGCAACACCTGTTTTACTGAATCCAGCAGGCTACCTGTGTTGTCCGGAGTGACCGGCTGTGCATGCAAAATAGCGGTGCTGTGCGGCACGTGGGTCTGAGATACCGGTTGTGGCCGAGCGGCGGCTACGGGCAGTGACTCACGCAGCGCTTCCATTAGCCCACCGACCGCAGGCGTGATGGCTGAGGAGAAAGTCGTTGCCGGTAGTGGTTGCGATGGGGTTGCTGGCGCGGTAAAACGCGCTGCCCCTGTAGCGTTTATGACTTCATGGGTTACAGGCGTACTGCGCTGAAATTCTTCTGCGGAAATGGCTTGCGGGGTGGGCTGCGTAGTGCGGCCATTGTCCAGCGTACCCAGAACGTCATCACTGGCTGAGACCTGCTTAATCAATGGCCACTGATTCATTGAACCGGTCATCCCATTGCCGGTGGATGTCTCATTTATTTCTTTGTAATCAATGTGTTCTGTTTTAGATTTCTCAATAAAGCGCTTTATGTCGTCGTATTTATTCATATAACCTGCCCCGTGCAATAATAATTATCTGAGTATTTGGGAGGCGAAAACGGCCAACGATCATCAGTGGCAAAATGTCAGGAAAGTGGTAATTAACACAGGAAAAGTGTGTCTTAGGAATAATCCTAATATATCAGCTAAGGTACAGCGTGAAGCACAATTTACAAAAAATAGGAATTAGTCCATATCATCCCTGAGTAGGGTTAACTATTTGGTAAAAAAGCTTTTTTGGGTGAACTTACTGCCAGCATGAGATAATGACGTTAATTAACCCGTCGTTAATGTGATAAGTAGCACATTTATTGCTTTAACGTGGCTGAAGTTAGAATCATTACGAAGTTTTTAAGGGATAAATCCAGCCCTATATTTAATGATCAAGGGTATTCGTGTTTGTATGAAAATCGTTAGGAATAGTAGTAGCTGTCATTTCCTGTCATAAAGGTGTTGTTTTAATAGACAAAACCGCTGCGGGCGGGGCCAGAAATCTTTCTTATCAGGTATACTGCGCCGGGGTAGGGTTACCCGTCCCTGCCTGTTACGATAAGCGGGCGGAAATTAGGTTAGAAAATGGCGGAGAACTATATTGCGGGTCAGGCGTTCATTAACCATTAAACAGATGGCGGCAGTTTCCAGCGTCGCGGTGATCACCATCTGTATTTTTATTGTCATCCAGCTGTTTCATTTTGTGCAACAGCGGAGGGACGATTACGCCCAGCAGCTCGAAAATATTGCCCACTCTGTCAGGCAGCCGCTGTCGCAGGCGGTGTTGGACGTTGATCTCAAGGAAACTCAGGACATTCTTAACACGCTGCGCCCGGTCGGCATTCTTAGTCGTGCAGAAGTGGTTCTACCCAATGAAATCACGGCTTTGAGCACCCATTTCCCGGCTGGCCGGCCGGTGCCGGAATGGGTGACCCGCGGCTTTAATCTGCCGGTCACCATTTCTGTCCCGCTCTATTCTGCCGCCGCTAGCCCGACGGCACCCAAACCGCTGGCCTATCTTAAGCTGCAGGCGGACTCCTACCGCATGTATCAGTTTATCGTCAGTGCGCTCTCCACCATGCTGACTACCTATTTGTTGCTGGCACTGATTCTGTCAATTTCCATCAGCTGGTGTATTAACCGTCTGGTGGTTAAGCCGCTGCGGGCGATTGCGCGCGAGCTGGAGGCGTTGCCTGAAAATGAAATCGCCCACCATCAGCTAAGCCTGCCCGCGCGCCATGAAGATGATGAGTTCGGTATGCTGATCCGCAGCTATAACCGAAACCAGCTGCACTGGCTCAAAGCACAGCAGAAAATTCAGGAAGAGAATCCCTCTGCCAGCGTTCTGAGCAATGAAGCGCAGTTTATGGCGCATCTGCAGCTGCGGATTAACGCCACACCGACGGAGAAAGATTTTCATCTGCAGTTAATCGGTATTGAAAGTTTGCGTGATGATGGCCATGTCAGCTGCCCGCTGATCAGCTCTATCATGGAGGTCTTATCGCCAGACTGCCTGTTGGCGAGGCTGAGCTATAACGAATTTGCCCTGCTGGCCTCCGGTATTGCGCGTCCATTCATGGCGATGCGTCTGGCGCGGCAGATTATGGAACGGATTAATGCGCCACAGGAGAGCGATATCGCTCCGCTGGCACTGCATCCGACCGGCAGCATTGGCATTGTGCATTATGATGGCGAAACTCCGGTGACCGCCGCGCAGTTGATGGCCAATGCCCGTGCAGCGCGAGTTTCAGCCTACCAGCAGGGTAAAAATCAGATTCTGTTCTTCGAACCGGAACTGACCGAGCGGATCCAGAAGCGCCTGTTGCAGGAGAATGAAATTCTGCACGCCATGGAGCAAAACGACTTTACCCTGTTTATACAGCCGCAGGTCAATATGGAAACCGGCGCGATAATGGGGGCAGAGGCCCTGTTGCGTCGTAAAATGGCTGATGGCAGCTACGGACTGGAGAGTGATTTTATCGTGCTGGCAGAAGAGATCGGCGTGATGGGGCTGCTCGGTTATAAAGTGCTGGAGCTGGGCTGTGGCATTTTGGCCAGCTGGCAACAGCGCGGCATTACGCTGCCATTATCCGTTAATCTTTCCGGTATTCAGGTCCAGCAGCGTAATTTCCTGCCGGAGCTTCGCAGTCTGTTGAGCCGCTACAAAATCAATCCAGGCCAGCTGGTGCTGGAGATCACCGAAACTGCCCGTATCGAGGATCTGGATCGCGCACTGCTCCTGCTGGGCGAACTGCGCGCCGTCGGGGTTTCCATTGAGCTCGATGACTTTGGTCTCGGCTATTCCGGGTTGGACTATCTTAACCGCCTGCGAAGCCTGCCGATTGATGTGATCAAAATTGACCGCAGCTTTGTCAGCGTGCTGCCGGAAGATGACGTGATGGTCAATATTGTGGCGTCTATCGGTAAAGCGATGAATATCCAACTGATTGCCGAAGGTGTGGAAACTGACGCGCAGCGCCGCTGGTTGTTGGATAATGACATTCTGTTCGGGCAGGGCTATTTCTTCTCCGCTCCCCTTTCACAAGCCGAGTTTGAACGCCAGTTTTGCGAAGCCAGAGTCGTTCCTTTCTGACGGTAAATCCTCCGCATCCTCTCCTTTCATTGTTACTGTTTTAATGTATCCGTGAACGTGTTGCTTTTCAGCTGAATAGTTTCAGCTCTAGTTTTGAAACAACAGAGATTGCAAAACGAAACAAGTTATTTCCATCTTGTTATGTCGGTGTTATTTTCCCGCCTGTCGCTTTTGGGTATTACCCATAACGAAAGTAGGGTTTTGTATCACTACAGGATGGCAATACATGAAAACAAATATCTTCAAAAGCCTTTATTTCCAGGTGTTGACGGCGATCACCCTGGGCGTTTTGCTGGGACACTTCTACCCTGATCTGGGGGCGCAAATGAAGCCTCTGGGTGATGGTTTTGTTAAATTAATCAAGATGATCATTGCCCCCGTGATCTTCTGTACCGTGGTGACCGGCATCGCCGGTATGGAAAGCATGAAGGCTGTGGGTCGTACCGGCGCGATTGCTCTGCTCTACTTTGAAATTGTCAGCACCATCGCGCTAATCATCGGTTTGGTTATCGTCAATTTGGTTCAGCCAGGTGCGGGTATGAACGTCGATCCGGCCGCGCTGGATGCCAAGGCGGTGGCGATGTATGCCGAGCAGGCACAGAGTCAGGGCATCATTCCTTTCCTGTTGGATATCATTCCGGGCAGCGTCATTGGTGCCTTTGCCAGCGGTAACATTCTGCAGGTACTGATGTTTGCCGTGCTGTTTGGATTTGCGCTGCACCGCCTGGGTGATAAAGGTCAACTGGTCTTCAACTTTATCGACAGTTTCTCCCGGGTCATTTTCGGCATCATCAATATGATCATGCGTCTGGCTCCGCTCGGCGCCTTCGGTGCCATGGCCTTTACTATCGGCAAATACGGCGTGGGCTCTCTGGTGCAGCTTGGACAGCTTATCCTGTGCTTCTACCTGACCTGCGTACTTTTTGTTGTTGTGGTGCTGGGGCTGATTGCTCGTTTCACCGGTTTCAGTATCTTCAAGTTTATTGCCTATATAAAAGAAGAGCTGCTGATTGTGTTAGGGACTTCCTCCTCGGAATCCGTACTGCCGCGGATGCTCGATAAAATGGAGCGTCTGGGTTGCAAGAAATCAGTGGTGGGGCTGGTGATCCCAACCGGCTACTCCTTTAACCTGGATGGCACCTCAATCTACCTGACCATGGCCGCCGTATTTATTGCTCAGGCCACCAATACCCATATGGATATCTGGCATCAGATAACCTTGCTGGTCGTGCTATTGCTGTCATCGAAAGGTGCGGCAGGCGTAACCGGCAGTGGTTTTATTGTCCTCGCGGCGACGCTGTCTGCTGTAGGTCATCTGCCGGTAGCCGGTTTGGCACTGATTCTGGGTATTGACCGCTTTATGTCTGAAGCCCGTGCACTGACCAATCTGGTGGGTAACGGCGTGGCAACGGTGGTGGTGGCCAAATGGTGCAACCAGCTGGATGAAGGTCAGTTGAAAGCGACCTTAGCGGGTCAGAAGGGTCTGACTGCGGCTGAGAAATCGGCCTGACAGCGCGTTTTTTTTCCCTAAAACAGCGCCAAAAGAGTGATAAAGGCAGGCAGGAATCTCCTAATCCTGCCTTTTTTACGTTTAATTTCCCTATAAACCCCCCGGTTGCTTGATGTAACCATCGGATTATCTTCATAATGTGTCCCCCCGATGTCCCTTCGATAGTGATTCGCAATAAAATTTTCATAGGAACGGTGACATCGGCAAAAACGTGCGGTCTAACAGAGTGCTAAACTTTGCCGTCTTCGTTTTACACATTGATATCCTGTGGGTGGGTCGCAAGACGCCGGCAGGACAAGCACATTGAAAATTGGATTGTCATTACGTAGGGGTTCACATGCAGGGCACCAAAATTCGTTTACTCGTTGGTGGATTGCTGCTGGCAGCCGCCGCAGGCAACGCGCAGGCTGAAGCATTACAGCCTGATCCGGCCTGGCAGCAGGGTAAATTAGACAATGGTTTTACCTGGCAAATGCTGGCTACGCCGCAACGTCCAAGCGATCGCATCGAATTACGTTTTATCGTTAACACGGGCTCTCTGGCAGAATCCAGCCAACAAACTGGCTTCGCGCACTTTCTTCCCCGCCTCGCCCTGACCCGTGCAGAAGGCTTCAGTGGCGCTCAGTTGCAGTCTTTCTGGCAGCAAAGTATCAACAGTGACCGGCCATTGCCTCCGGCCATCACGTCGTATGAATTCACCATGTACAACATCAGTCTGCCTAACGGGCGGCCTGACCTGCTGAAAGAAGCGTTGGCCTGGCTGGCTGCTACCAGTGGTAAAATGGTGATTAATCAGGAAACCGTCACTGACGCCGCCCGCATGCCGCAGGACCCGGTTGGCGCATTGCCAATGGATACCAAAGATGCCTGGTGGCGCTATCGCCTGACGGGGTCCACGTTGTTGGGCCATGATCCAAGCCAGCCGCCGGTACACCCGGTGGATGTTAAAGCGCTGAGCCAGTTCTATCATCAGTGGTATACGCCTGACGCCATGACATTGTATGTGGTGGGAAATGTGGATAGCCGCAGCATGATGGAACAGATCAACAAGACCTTCTCCACGCTGAAAGGTACTCGTCAGACGCCGCAAACGCTGCCAACCTTGCCCGGTTTACCGCCCAAAGCCATGACGCTGATGGACGACTCGTTGACGCAGGACAAGCTTTCGCTGTTATGGGATATGCCGTGGCAGCCCATTCAGGATTCACAAGCGTTAAGCAACTACTGGCGCAGCGATCTGGCGCGTGAGGCGCTGTTCTGGCATTTACAACAGGCATTGAAAATCTCCCCTGAAGGAAAAGCCAAATCCGCAGAAGCACCGGTACCTAATCTGAGTTTTGATTGCCGCGTACAGTACCAGCGCGCGCAGTGCGCTATCCGTATGGATGCGCCGCAGGAAAAGATGCTCGACTCGCTGAAAAATCTGTCGCAGGAATTAGTTAAAGTACGTGATAACGGTCTGTCACAGGCTGAGTTTGATACTCTGATTGCCCAGAAGAAGGATCAGCTCGGCAAACTGTTCGCTACATATGCGCGTACTGATACGGACGTACTGATGAGTCAGCGCTTACGTTCACAGCAAAATGGCGTGGTGGATATCGCCCCCGAGCAATACCAGAAATTGCGTCAGGATTTCCTCTCCACGCTCACCTTACCGGTATTGAATCAGGAGCTAAAACAACAGCTTTCACGCGACCCGGCGCTGTTACTGGTTCAACCCAAAGGTGAACCGGAAATGAGCGTCAAAGCTCTGCAGGAAACCTATGATCAAATCATGGTCCCCGCGGTCATTCCTGATGTCGCGCCGGCTGATGCGGCCAGCAATGCGGCCACTACCGCAGAGGGTGCGCCGGGTGCGGCACCAGCACCATAACAATGTAGATGCTTGATGAAGGGGCTTCGGCCCCTTTTAACCCTTCAAATCTTTTAAATTCAAATTCAAATTCAAATTCAAATTCAAGGTCGTGGGCGTCGGCCCATACCGACCAGGGGAGGCGTAAACGCGCCTCCCCTGGACCCCTGCGTTTTTTAAACTGCGCGCTATCGCTGAATCGGCATGGCCGTGTTTCAGTCACCACGGTTATAGCCGCAAACTCCGCCGCTCCGCGGTTCTCTCCGTTCGGGCTTCAACCCGCGCAAACCCCGCGCGGTTTTGCGCCTCTCCCTCGACGTCGTTTTGAATGCGGCCCTGACATTTTAAAGGCCAACACCGTGCAGGTTTTGATTTTGAATTTTAAGGAGCTTCGGCCGTGTTCAAAATGTCACCGGCAAGTTGGTGGAGAGACAACATTTTTACCGTTGGCTCGAACCCGCAGCCGGGAAGCCCGCAGGGCTGACATTTTACGGCTATTGCTGTGGCCCCTGAAACACGGCCATTGTGACCAGCGCAGCTGCCGGTGTTACAGAAGAAAAAACGCAGGATTCCAAAGGAGGTTCGTTTAAACCTCCTTTGGGCCCGTGTGGGCGGCGAGCCCACGGTTTTGACCTTAAAATTTTGCTTAGCTTTTTAAAAAGCCATCGCTTCCTTGGGAATGATCGCCCCGCGATACTGAATTACTGTGCTTGCTGTTGAATGCCCGCGTAGAGCGGCCGCTTCGGCGCTGCCGCCGGTCAGGCGTACGGCGAGGTAGCCGGCGCTGAAGGAGTCTCCGGCGGCGGTGGTGTCGATGACTTTCTCTTTCGGCAGTTTTACGGCAGGCACGTCATACTGTTTGCCATCGGCAGCGGACACAATGCAGCTCTCGGCCCCGCGTTTAATGGCCACTTCACTGACACCTAACGCGTGGGTTCGGGCAATCACGTCATCGTAAGGTTTTGCGCCCCACAACATGTCTTCATCGTCCAGGGTCAGGAAGGCAATATCGGTACAGGCCAGCATGGCATTGTATGCGGCCCGGGTTTTTTCTTTACTGGCCCACAGACGCGGACGGTAATTATTGTCGAAAATCACCTTGCCGCCGCGTGAACGACAGGCCTGTAGCAAATCCATCAGTCGCTGACGACTTTCCTCGTTGAGGATCGCCAGACTGATGCCGCTCAGATAGAGATAATCAAACTCCGCCAGCTTCTGGCAGATCTCTACCGAGTGCGGGCTGTCGAGCCAATAACGTGCGGCCGCATCGTTGCGCCAATAGTAGAAGGTACGCTCGCCGGTGTCGTCCGTTTCAATCACGTAGAGACCAGGAAGCTTGTCATCGAGACGCTGGATAAGGTCTGTTTTCACCCCTTCCTGCTGCCAGGCCGCCAGCATTTCATTGCTGAAACTGTCGGTACCAAGGGCGGTAACGTAATGCACATTAAGCACATCTTCGGGGACCTGACGGGCGAGATAGACGGAGGTATTCAAAGTGTCACCGCCAAATCCACGGTGCAGGGAGGAGCCTTTCTGTGACAATTCAATCATGCACTCGCCGATAACGGCAATGTTTTTGCTGGTCATTGAAACGGGCCTATGTCTTGAGAGATGAAAACGGAATAAGCGAAACGATGCGCTTAGTCTCTTCGCAAGCAGCAGGGCAGTCAATAGTATTAAAACGTGGTTTTACTTTTTTTCGAGACATCTCGAAGAAGTATCAAAAAGTCATAAAAAAAGCGAAAGCCCGCACGCTTTCGCCTTAACCTTAACGGCAATTGCAGCCGATATTATTTTGCTTCACTGCGCAGATCGGTGACGGTGCGCCCGCCCAGGCCCCAGTTGTCCGTGTCGACTTCATCGATGATGACCGTGGTAGTCGCCGGATTTTTATTCAGGGTATCAACCAGCAGTTGGGTTACCCCTTCGATCAGCGCTTTTTTTTGTTCAGCGGTCGCGCCGTCACGGGTAATTCTGATATTGACGAAAGGCATAGTATTCTCCGGATTTATCACAGATTTATACCCTTCATTCTTCAAGCTGCCTCTGCGTTGGCTGCCTTCAGTCACCCGAATCACTTACTGGAGTAAGCTCATCGGGATTCCTTCAGTTGCCGCCTTGATGCAACTCGAATACTTTTGGGTATATTCGGCCTTTTACTCTAGAGCTTGCCCCACAGAACTTCCAGTGCGCCCGGCTGGCATTTTGTGCTGTCAGGTTCCCGCAGCCGCGACAGGTGATTAAAGTTTCCTCTCGCTACGCCGATAGATATCACTACGAAAGAATTGCAAGGGGCCGGACTACCCGTGTAGTCACGCAAATATCTGTCGCAAGTAAAGGGATGAACTGACTCGGGTTCAGGTGGCAGAGAGGTTGACAGCAGAAAGCATGGCGGCAGAAAAATATGATAACCAAGATGATGTTAGGTCTGATGATGCCTTCATTTGCTGTAATTGAACGCGTTCGTGCACAATCTTACTGGCGCCAATGTCAGAGGGTTTACCGATTTCAGCCCATTTACCGCACCAGTGGGAAGTTACTGGGCATTGAACTGCTGACCGGGATTTTCCATCCGTCAGAGCCGCAGAAATTTGTTTCACCTGAGCATTATTTTGTCGCCATTGCGATAGGTAAGCGTGTGCAGATCGTGCAGGAACAGCTCGATCTGTTGCAGCAGTGGCAGTCACTGTTTATCGATCACAGTCTGCTGGCTTCTATCAATGTGGACGGGCAAGTATTGGAAGCATTGCAAACCGACGGTGCACTGAAACGCCAGATCAACACTATGCCCTATGTGCGTTTCGAACTGGTGGAAAGTGCGGAAAACGCCCTCAGTATCCCCCTTTCGCAAATTGAACAAGCTGACCGACTATGGCTGGACGACTTTGGTCAGGGCATCGCCAACTTTTCGTCCTTCACCACCTGGCATTACGAATACATCAAAATTGCCCGCGATCTGTTTATTTTACTGCGTCAAAGTGAGGAAGGCTCCCGCCTGTTCTTCACGCTGGTCACCCTGATGAACCGCTACAGCAAAGGCGTGATTATTGAAGGCGTGGAAACGGAGCTGGAGTGGGCGATGGTACGTAACTCCGATGCGCTGGCCGCCCAGGGTTACTATTTATCCCGCCCTAAAACCTTCGATTTTCTCGATCAGTTGCCGATTCATTTCGGGGATTAATCACTTTCTGTCACGTTTTCCTGCTCGTGCCAATTATGCAAGCTTCCGCAAACTCAACTATGGTTAGCTCTATTAATCAGTTAATTGTCTGATAGGAATAGGCTAATGACACGCACAGGTAAAGTGGTGAGTTGGGTGGTCGGTATCATCGTTATTTTATTGATTGCTCTCATAATTTTCATCGCGTTGTTCGACTGGAACCGCCTGAAACCCACGATTAATCAGAAAGTCTCAACTGAGCTAAACCGTACCTTTGCCATTCGAGGTAATCTCGGCGTTGACTGGTCACGCCAGAAAGATGAAGCCGGCTGGCGCGCATGGGTGCCCTGGCCGCACATTCATGCGGAAGACATTGTCTTAGGTAACCCGGAGGACGTGCCGGGTGAGAAAAAAGATGATCAGATGGTGACGCTTGCCCGCGTGGATGCGAGCATCGCGCCGCTGGCATTACTGCACAAAGAGGTGCTGATCCCGCGCATCTGGCTGAAGCAGCCCAACGCATCGCTGATCCGTCTGGCGAATGGTAAGAATAACTGGACCTTCAATCTGGCCAACAGCGACACCAAAGATGAGGCACAGCCGGCTTCGCCGTGGTCATTTACCCTCAACGATATCGTGTTTGACCGGGGCCAGATAGATTATAAAGACGCGCCGCTGAAAGCTGATTTCCGCGCGGTGATTGACCCGCTCGGTAAGCCGCTGCCGTTCACCGAAGTGGTGGGGTCGAAAAGCGATAAGTCCGCAACGGATAAAGGCACCACCCCCGATTACGTCTTCGGCTGGAAAGTGGACGGCAAGTACCACGGTGAGCCGCTCTCAGGTAGCGGTAAAATCGGCGGCATGCTGGCGCTGAAGGACCCTGATGCACACTTCCCGCTGCAGGCGGATGTGCGCTCGGGCGACACCCGGGTGGCGGTGGCCGGAACGCTGACCGATCCGATGAATCTCGGCGGTCTGGATCTGCGCCTTAAATTCTCCGGCCAGACGCTGTCGGATTTATACGGTCTGACCGGCGTACTGTTGCCACAAACTCCGCCTTATTCCACCGACGGTCACCTGACCGCCACGCTGCATGACAAAGACGGTGCGGTCTACCGCTATCAGAACTTCAATGGTGAGATTGGCGACAGCGATATTCATGGTTCGCTGACCTATCGTGCCAGCAAACCACGGCCGAGCCTGATCGGCAGCGTTGAGTCTAAACAGCTGCGGTTCGCCGATCTTGCACCACTTATTGGTGCAGATTCCAACAAAGAGAAAGCGAAACGCGGTGAGAAAACCCGCCAGCCATCCGACAAAGTTCTGCCGGTTGAGAAGTTTGATACCAAAAGCTGGAGCGTGATGGATGCTGACGTTAAATTCAGCGCCAAACGCATCGAGCATGGAAAATCTCTGCCCATCAGTGATTTAAGTACGCACCTGAAACTGACTAACGGCGTGATCCTGATGGACCCGCTGCGCTTTGGCGTGGCAGGCGGCAACCTGAATTCGACCGTGCGGCTGGAAGGGGATAAATCTCCGATGCAGGGCCGTGTTGATATGCACGCGCGCGGTCTTAAGCTGAAACAACTGTTGCCGAGTGTGCAGTCGATGGAACGCAGTCTGGGTGATTTGAACGGTGATGCCACGCTCACCGGTACCGGTAACTCGGTGGCGGACTTGCTCGGCACCAGTAATGGTGACATGAAATTGCTGATTAATGATGGGGTGATCAGCCGTGGCCTGATGGAAATTGTGGGCCTTAACGTCGGTAACTACGTGGTGGGCAAACTGTTTGGTGACGACGAAGTGGCGATTAACTGCGCCGCTGCCGATGTGAATATCAAAAACGGCCTGGTCTCACCAAGACTGTTTGTATTCGACACTGAGAACGCGGTGATCAATATCAGTGGAACCACCAATATGGCAACCGAACGACTGGATTTGACCATTGATCCAGAGAGCAAAGGGGTACGCATTCTGACGTTGCGCTCACCGTTATACGTGCGCGGGACCTATAAAAATCCAGACGCTGGGGTGAAACCGGGGCCGCTGATTGCCCGCGGTGCCGCTGCCGTGGCACTGGGTGCGGTTGTCGCCCCTGCTGCCGCCTTGCTGGCACTGATCTCTCCAAGTGATAACGAACAGAACCAGTGCGGCCCAATCCTGCAGAAGATGAAGCAGAAGTAGTCTCGCCGTTCATTGGGCTCCCCTCAGGAAGGAGGGGAGCTGATTGAGTGTTTATTTCGGCACCGGGTCCAGTACCGCGCAGTCGTGGTCTTGGATCTCCTCGGTTGAGGCGTTATTGAGTTTCAGCAAATTGCGTTCGCTGGCCAGCAGCAGGAAATGCCCGCCCGGCAGGCTGACCATCGCCATGCCGAAATGGCCCATCTTCTCCTGCGCCCGCGGAATACCTTCGGCCAGCAGGCGGAAAGCCCCTTTCTGATTTAACTCTGCCGGATCCACTTTTCGCGCCAGATAGGTGTGGCCAACCAGTTGATCGGGTAATTCCTGCCAGCGATAGCCTACCTGTCCTGCATCTTTTGCCAGCGTATTTTTTACCGCTGGCAGCAGGCAGGAAATATGGATATGCAGCTGATTTTGCGAACGGCCATATTGTGAATTAATCGCCAGTGACACATTGCTGTCGTCGATAATTTTGCCGTATTTATCCGACATGTAATGCCGTGCATCCCATGCCTGACTGAAGTAATTCGGCGTGCTCTCTTCGAGCAGTGCCGGGCTCTCCATGCCGGTGATTTGCGCCGTGGGCATCAGCAAATACTGCAACGGGCCATTCATGTCTTTCATAACCACAAATCCGTGTTTTTCATCTACCTGCGCACAAGGCGCGGGCAGTGCGTTGGCGCGCTGATTGGGCACACATTTTTGGCTGATGATGTTCCACAACGCGTTGGGATTGGATTTATGCGGCAGGAGAAACCAGAGGGCGGCGGCGATCACCACCAGTAGCAACACCAGCGGAATAAGCAGTCGTCGTGAGAAACGCATGAGGAGTCCTTGGCAAAGAGTGACGCAGCGCACCGGCTGCGTCAGAACAATGAAAAAGTTACTGGCCGTTAAAGTGACTGATCGCGGGTCTCTTTGGACAACAGCAATGCGATAAGCGTAAGCAACGCCATTGATGCCAGATAGATGCCGACGTAAAACAGTCCGTAGCGGGTTGCCAGCCAGGTAGCGATATAGGGCGCAACCGACGCACCGAGTATCGATGCCACATTATAGGAGAATGATGCGCCGGTGTAGCGAACTTCTGTCGGGAACAGCTCTGGCAGCAGCGCGCCCATCGGCCCGAAGGTCAGCCCCATCACGATAAAGCCACACAGCAGGAACACCATCACCAGCGCCTGCGAACCGGAACCCAACAGAGTTGGGAACAGCAGCGCGAAGACGATCAGCAGCAGCGTAATACAGATCATGGTCTTGCGACGGCCAAAGGCATCGGCGAGCTGACCGGCGATGGGTACCATCACGCCAAACCCGACGACACCCAGCATCAGCATCAGCAAGAAATCATTACGAGCAATGCCAAGCCCCAGCGGCTTTGCCATAGTGCCGTAGCCCAGCGAATAGACGGTCATAATGTAGAACAGTGTGTAGGTGGCGACCATGATAAAAGTACCAAGCACTGTGGCTTTCAGGTGTTTGCTAAACAGCGTGCCAATCGGCACCCGAACCTGTTTGCCTGCTTTGGCGATTTTGGCGAACACCGGTGTTTCATGCAGCGATACCCGCACATACAGCCCAACCAATACCAGTACGGCCGAGAGGATAAACGGCACACGCCAGCCCCAGGCGATAAACTGTTCGTCGGTCAGCAGCCACGACAGCAGCAGGAACATGCCGTTAGCGAAGAAGAAGCCAATCGGTGCGCCGAGCTGCGGGAAAGAGCCGTACAGCGCACGTTTTTTCGGCGGGGCATTCTCTGTCGCGAGGAGGGCGGCACCGCCCCATTCCCCACCTAACCCAAGACCCTGGCCAAACCGGGCCAGCGCCAGCAACAGGGGTGCAAAGACACCGATGCTGGCATAGGTTGGCAGGAAGCCTATCACCACGGTGGAGATCCCCATGGTCAGCAACGAAGCTACCAGGGTCACTTTTCGGCCAACGCGGTCACCGAAGTGGCCGAACAGCGCTGAGCCAATCGGGCGGGCAATAAAAGCGATGGCGAAGGTTGCCAGTGATTGCAGTGTGGCCGCCGTCGGGTCTCCCTGCGGGAAAAAAATATGCGGGAAAACAATCACCGCCGCCGTGGCGTAAATATAAAAGTCGAAGAATTCGATGGCCGTGCCAATGAGCGACGCCACAATGACTTTGCCGCGTGAGTTCTGGCTCACTAACTGCGCGTCAGCTTCTAATTCGGGTGTGATGGTGGCTGGCATAAATGTTTCTTATTTGTAATGAGTGAGAAGGAACTAATGTAAATAAATGTATAGCTAAAGGGCATCTTATGCAGAGCGCGATGGCATTACAACGCGGCGCAAGGGCGGTAGAGGGGGATTTGAGGCAGGATCGGGGGATTGTTTTCTGCTGATGAATTTTTGCCACTCATAAGTTTGGCGATGGTTTAAAAGACAGAGTAACTGACTGGAAAACCGCAAAATAAAAGTGCAGTCCTCAGTCAGTTATTCTGGTTTATAAGGTCAAGGTACGTCCAGTCAGGTATTAATCACTGCTTTTCAGGCTTTATATCAGCATTAATGGCTGATATATGAATTTCTTCTGGCACGATGAGGTTGTCAGGCGTGTATTCGCTGTCATTTCCCGTGGTCTGTTTCTCTTTGTTTACCGCTTTAGGCTGGCGGTCAGGCATAGGAGGATCGTCCTTGTACTGCGCAGTGGCTATCCACGCTGCTACAAATAACGTCAGACGGGCAAAGAAGTAGAAGAATGCCATCAGCCCGATGACAGAACCGAAGGCGGCGCCTGACGGTGAGCTGGCCAGGCGTGGCAGGGTCATGGTCATTACAAACTTGATCACCTCAAAACCAATAGCCGCCAGCAAGGTGCCGCGCAGTAACGCTTTCTTGCGTGGCTTATGGCGTGGCAGCATCCAGAAGATCCACAGAAATAGCAGATAGTTGGCGCAGATAGAGATCACCAGCGTGACGGCGGTCAGCACCGGGCGCAGCCATTCAATGCCGCCCAGGCCCAGCGCGTCCACAATGGACTTTTGCGCCGACCCGGCAATAGACGTCAGCGAAAGCGTAATGATCAGCGCCAGCACCAGACCGGTCAGCGAGATGAAGTCGCGGACATAGCGTTTATAGATTTTCTCCTGATCCTGCGGGTTTCGCTCCCAGACATCACGCGACTGGGCGCGGATTGCTTCCCGCAAATTCCCCATCCAGCTGATGCCGGAGTAGAGCGCAATCAACAGACCGGACAAACCGACGGCGGTACGCTGCTGAATGGCGGTATTTACCGTGCTTTTCAGCGTGTTCGCCAGATTCGGATCACTGATGCTGTTGACGATCTTGCCAATAAGCTCCGCCAGCAGATCCGGATTGGAGGCCAGCACGAAACCGGCCGCGGCGAAGGACACCATCAAAATAGGGATCAGCGAAAGGAAGGAGAAGTAAGTGATGGCCGCACCAAACTGACTGCCGAGGCGATCATTAAAGCGCTCGGTGGTGCGTATCAGGTGGGCGACCCAACCCCATGCCTGCACGCGGGCGACCAGACGGGAAAAGCGGCTGATATTTTTATCCACCGTTGAATTACCCGTTTTTATGTTAATCAGTGGCTTAGGGTCTTCCTGCTCAGGTGTTTCTGTTTTCATTGTGGTCGGCATTAATCCACTCAGTCCTTAATCTAAAAGGTTTTCCATGCTGTCAGTATAGCCCGCCCGAGGCAGTG
Organism: uncultured Enterobacterales bacterium; assembly: GCA_946478305.1. Lineage (GTDB taxonomy): Bacteria > Pseudomonadota > Gammaproteobacteria > Enterobacterales > Enterobacteriaceae > Ewingella. The sequence continues at coordinate 3,544 of CAMLBO010000036.1, read as the reverse complement.
CGCAGGCCGTAAGGGCGCTGACTGCTCACGCTCTGTACAGCGGCAGGCCTGATGTCGACGGTCAGGCGATATAATCCCGGGCGATGTCAGTCATCCAGTCCATGAACACTTTGGCACGTCGTGACAGGTTAAGACGGTGAGGATAAACCAGCGATACCGTCATTGGCGGTGCGCAATACTGCGGCAGAATACTCACCAGATTGCCCGCCGCCAGCGCCGCGCGAACGCCGGTTAGCGGCACCTGAATAATGCCTAACCCGGCGAGGCAGGCAGCAGTGTAAGTCTGGGTACTGTTAACGGTTAATGCCCCGCCGGTTTTTACCGTTTTTAGCTGTTTGCCTTCCAGATACTCAAAGCCCGAAGTTCGGTTACCCAGCGTTTGTTCATAGTGCACCATGGCGTGCTGAACCAGCTGGTCGGGATGCTCCGGCGTACCGTAACGTTGTAAATAGGCGGGGCTGGCGCAGTTGACCATGTTTAATTGCGCCAGCGGGCGTGCAATCAGGCCTGAATCTTTCATCGAACCCACCCGGACTACGCAATCGAAACCATCGCGGACTACGTCCACCCGGTGATCGGTGCTACTGAGTTCGATCTCTATCGCCGGATAGCGGTTGAGGAACTCAGGCAGGCGCGGTAGCACCAGATCGCGTGCCATGCTCACCGGCATATCAACACGCAGCCGTCCGCTGACCGTCGAAGGATGCGACTGAAACATCGATTCCAGTTCGTCCATATTGGCCAGCAGCTCTTTGCAGCGCTCGTAAAATACCTGGCCGTCCTGGGTCAGCTGTACGCGGCGGGTAGAGCGGTGCAACAACCGCGCTGACATTCGCGCCTCTAACTGCTGAACCAGCCGCGACACGCTGCCTTTCGGCATTCCGAGGCTTTCGGCGGCGCGGGTAAAATTACTCAGTTCTGCCACCCGCACAAAGACCTGCATCGACTGTATTTTATCCACATTTTACCTGATTGTTGTTATTAGTGAGACAGTGAAACTCATTATGGACTCTTTATCATTACCTAGTCGTCTAATAGTCTTTAATTCATACAGAGACACCCGACAACACTCACTGCGGAGTATGAAAATGAGCAATAAAATAGCAATAGTGACCGGCGGCAGCCGTGGTTTAGGTAAAAATGCGGTAGAAAAGCTGGCAGCGCGCGGTATTGACGTCATTCTTACTTACAACAGCCAGGCCGATGCCGCACAGGCGGTGGTGCAATCCGTCGAAGCGCTGGGTGGCAAAGCCGTGGCGATGAAGCTCAACGTGGGCGAAAGCGGCGGTTTTGATGCTTTTGTCACCGAAGTGAAAGCGCAGCTGCAACGCGTCTGGCAGCGGGAGACTTTTGATTTTCTGGTCAACAATGCCGGTGTGGGTCTTCATGAATCCTTCGCAGAAACCAGCGAGGCGCAATTTGATCTGATGGTGAATGTCCATCTGAAAGGCCCGTTCTTCCTGACGCAAAAACTGTTGCCGGTCATGAAAGACGGTGGCCGTATTCTGAATATTTCCAGCGGGCTGGCGCGCTTTGCGCTGCCGGGGTCTTCGGCCTACGCCATGATGAAAGGAGCCATTGAGGTGCTAACCCGCTATCAGGCCAAAGAGCTGGGCGCGCGCGGTATCACCGCCAACGTGCTGGCACCTGGCGCCATTGAAACGGATTTCAGCGGCGGCATGGTGCGCGATAATCCGGAAGTGAACAAAATTGTCTCAAGTAATACCGCGCTGGGACGTGCCGGATTGCCGGACGATATCGGTGATATGGTGGCATTAATGCTTAGCGATGAAGCGCGCTGGATGAATGCCCAGCGCGTGGAAGCGTCGGGCGGTATGTTTATCTGAGAGGCTAAATTAGTCATCCTGAAAGCGTTTAGCTTTCTGATTCTGCTGCTTTTCCAGTTCGAAAATCGCCCGTTGCAGGTCACGTTCCTGTGCGGGCGACAAACAAGGGAACTTGAAACTCAGTCTTTGCGTCGTAACCGTCTCGCCCTTGTTGCTCACCGTTTTACGGTCCATCGCGCTGATAAATTCTAAATCCAGCCTGAATGAGCCAAACTCCGCTAACTCCACCACCGAATCTCTGATAACCGCCCCGGACTCGATACGCAGCGGCATCACGTTATCCACATGCAGGCCCAGGCCGCCGAGCGAAATATCTTTCAGTTTGAAGCTAAAGTCTGTGGCATCGGGGAATTTACCGCTGCAGTTATAGGCTGCCTGCAGCGGAATGGTGACGCGGAAATATTCGCGTCGCTGAATGAAATAGAGCTCCGGCGGAATTTCACAGCTAAAGGTGGGCAGATTCTGCCAAGTGATCTCATGAATTTTACCGGAGGTAAACTCCACCTTGGCACCCGCGGGTTCCGCAACGAAGTAGAGCGTTTGGGCCTCTTTTGCCAGCTGATTATCATAATCACCACTGCCCAGATCGAACAGCAATTGATTGGTATCAGGCAGGACATCAAGGATTTTACTGATAAATTGTCCGCGTCCGTGGGAGACCATGACCAGCGTGCTGTTTTTTTTCAGGTCACGCAAAACGGCCAGAATCCCCAGCTTGTTGCGTCGGACAAATTGCTCTTTCGATGCTTCGTTCACCTGCCATACCCCATGAGTATTTATTATTGTGGTTATCCGGTGTTCAATTTGACTTAAAAAATCGGTCATAACGGTTATCGGCAGGCGTCAGCGAAGCTTGATACTTTTTTGTCGTATTCAGAAATACCTCAGGAAACCGGCGGCAAGATGATTGCTGCTTTGATCGCCGATACGGACTTTTTTGCCACAGACGCCATACTGTATATTTGAACACGACTGAATGTTTGGGCCGGGGAACGTATGCACAAGTTTTTTGAGTTAATGGAAATCCTCTACATCAATATTTCGGTGACCTACGCCAGTCTGGTATTTGTCTATTTTTTACTTAGTAGCGACCGCCCACTGAATTTCTGCTCTCCTTTATATAAGCGCGTGCTGTTTGGTTTGTTATGCGGTGGCGTCTCGCTGTATCTGAATAATGATAAATTTTCTCTCAGCGACCATGTCTACTACAGCTTTGAAATGATCCCGCTGGTGGTATGCCTGTTTTACGTTGGCTGGCTGAGCATGTTATGTGGTTTTCTGCTCAATTTTTTCTTCTCCGGCATGTTCACGGTCGACAAGCTGTTTGTTGGCCTGATGCTGGCAGGGATCTGTTATTTCAGGCCATGGAAAGATAACAACATTCGCACCTTCGGCGTGGCAATCACCATTGTGGTCACTCTGCGGTTGCTGGCCTCGCTGCCATTTCTGACAACCTGGCCTGTTATCTGGCAGTCTCTGGTCTATCAGGGGATCACCCTGATGTGCATGTTCATCTGTTACCACGGGCTGGGAGGGAAATTTAAGTATGTGCAGAATTTCTTTCAGACCAAAGAGAGCTCCTCGCTGGATTTTCTCACCAACGCCTACAACCGTATGGGGCTGGAGGAGCACCTTAAGCGGGTCAAAAACTGTCTCTTATACACATCTCCGAGCCCACGAGACAGGCAGAAATCTCG